>JAGBTK010000006.1 GCA_017631375.1 Tidjanibacter sp.
ACCGAGCCGCCAGGTACAGTAAAGCGAAAAGTAGCGGGTAACAACATACTCATCTGGTCAATCTCCTCTTCGAGTCTTGCAATCCACACACTCTCAACACACTCCGCCATCTGAGCAACTCTCTCAACTGCGGTATCGGTAGCCAATGCCGACTCCACACTCATCAGTTCGCGCATAATACGGAGCAGAGCCTCATCGTGCGCCTCATTGCCACCCTTGCGAAGCATCTCGCGCAACAAAGCGATGTGCGCACCAAGTTCATCAAGAGTTCCGTATGCCTCAACTCGGCAGTCGTGTTTGCATACCCTCGTACCACCAATCAGGGCAGTCTGTCCCTTATCGCCACCTTTGGTATATACCTTCATAATTATCTGGCTGTTAGATATATATATGTTGTTTACATCTATTATCGTTACACATCAGCACCACAAAACCAATGCTGTCTATACTCAATCCGTGGTGCTCGCCAATCGCCTTGCGGGTTGCCTTATATCGCTTGGAGTTGCTTCGCGGATAGACAATGCAGATCACCACCTGATGACTCTCTGCGTGGCGTACCACCTCGGTCAACATTGCAGGATCAACACGCTTGGACACAATCCACATCGCGCCGTCCTCCTTATACTCGAACCACTCGTCATCAACCACATAGCGACCACACCCACAAAGCGCATATAAATTTTGTAACTGTGCCGAGCGTTTGCGGCTCACACCCATAATACGCAGGGTATCAAATAGTTCCCTATCATCGCCCGTAATCTCTCGTTTGCGCATAACCACCTCACGCACAACGCGATATACAAACGGAGAATGCACACCGTGACCGCGATAATGACGCACGTGGCCAAATGTTCGGCCGTACCTCACTGCTCGGGCAATACGCTGTGGCACTCGTTTCATCAGGGTTGGGGTTGCAGAGTTTTACTATTCTATATGCTTACGAAGCTGGCCGGCAAGATAACCTGTCGAGAATGCCATCTGAAGGTTATAGCCGCCCGTATCGGCATCGATATCCATCACCTCGCCCGCAAAATAGAGTCCGTTCACAAGTTTCGACTCCATAGTATCGGGCCACACCTCATCGAGCGCCACGCCACCTGCCGTCACGATAGCCTCCTCAAAGGGGCGGTAATCGCTGATAGGAAGCACAAAACGCTTCATAGCCTCAACTACTCGGTGCATCTTATCATCACGAAGCTCGCGCGAGGAGTGCTTAGAGATAAGACCCGCTGCTTTGGCAACAGGGATAACAAGCTCTTTCGGCAATACCTTACGGAGCAACTCCCCTATTGTGAGTTCCTGCTCCGCCTCTGCCATCTCGCGCTCCAATCGGGCAATAATTGTCGGCTCATCGAGTGCGGGCTTGAGGTCAAGGTTAATTTTAACATTTTTCTCGTCAATCAGTGCATCGACAGCCTTACGACTCATACGCAATACCACAGCACCATCTATACGGTGGGGCGAGAAAGAGAATTCGCCAAACTCTTCCTGTACAACCTCACCATCTACAATCAGTTGAGCAGCAATGTTACGCAACAGCAAGCCACTCATAAATCTCGCCTCGGGGTGTGAAGTCACAAGCGGAACAAGTGCAGGACGAATGGGAACGATAGTGTGCCCCAATCTGTTGGCCAACTCATAGCCGTCACCTGTCGAGCCTGTTGCAGGGTATGATGCGCCACCCGTAGCAAGGATTACAGCCGGAGCCTCAACCTTGCGAATAAAGCCGCGCGCATTGCGGAACTGTACACCACGCACCTTACCTCCAAGGGTGGTAATATGCTCCACACGGCAGTCACACACCACCTCTACGCCTTTATCTCTACACCAATCCACCAATGCCTGAGCCACATCCCACGCCTTGCCACTCTTAGGGAATACGCGGTTGCCTTGCTCGATAGTCATACGAACACCGATGCGCTCAAAGAAACGAATTGTGCGATGGTTGTTGAGTTCGGCAAAAGCAGGCTGAAAGAACTCAGCTCCCGAACGAATCTTTGTACAAAACTCTTCAGCGGGGCGAGCATTGGTGATATTGCCTCGTCCTTTACCGCTAATGCGCACTTTACGCCCCGTCTTCTCCATCTTTTCAAGAAGGATCACACGCTTGCCGTCACGCGCAGCCACACCTGCTGCCATCAACCCCGCAGCACCACCACCTATAACTATAAGGTCGTATCCCTGAATATCTTCAATCATTTTATCTCAATTTGTTTCTCACAAAAAAAGGAAAAGCGTCTGTGACGCTAATCTACATTCTCTCCTCTACCCAATTGGTTAATTCCACATAGTCAGCCACGGAGAGATTCTCGGCACGCAGTGTGAAGAAGCGATGCTCCTCCCCTTTCATTGGACCAAAGACAGCTTTCAACGGATTTTTCAACATCTTGCGTCGCTGGCTGAATGCCGCCTTAACGACCTTGACAAACAACGTCTCGTTACACTCCAACTTCTTGACATCATTGCGTTTAAGCCTCACAACCGCACTCTTTACCTTAGGTGGAGGATTAAAGACCCCCTCGCTCACCGTAAAGAGATACTCGATATCGTACCACGCCTGCAACAAGACACTAAGAATACCGTAATCCCTATTTCCGGGACCGGAAGCCAAACGCAATGCCACCTCACGCTGAATCATACCCACACACTCGGGTACCAGATCACGATACTCCAGAATGTGGAAGAAAATTTGCGATGAGATGTTATATGGAAAATTACCGATCACCTTCACCCCCTCAGGGAAAAGTTCGGCAAGGTTCATCTGCAAGAAGTCGCCCTCCATCAGTCGTGGGGTAAATTCCGGATAGTGAACATGCAGATAATCAACACTCTCGGTATCAATCTCCGCACCCCAGGTAACAAGGTCGTCACGCCCAAGCAGGAATTGGGTGAGCACACCCATACCACAACCTACCTCCAGCGCAGCACCACCTCCCGAGAGAGCCTCGGCAATGCGACGAGCAATACCCTTGTCTGTGAGAAAATGTTGTCCTAATGCCTTTTTAGCCCTTACCTCTGCCATATCATTCTCGGTTTAGTTACCCTGCTCGCACATAAATTTGATACGCACAAGTCGAATCTCCTCCTCTGTGCAGTCGCCAAGTTCCTCAACAGCCTCGTCGATAGAGTCGCTGGTTGCATCCTCTTTGAAATATAGGTATATATCCTCTGCCTTATCCTCATCAACCACCTGATTAATGTAGTAGTCGATATTGAGCCTTGTACCTGAATTGACAATAGCCTCAATCTCGGTCATCAGCTCGTCAAAATCCATATTCTTTGCCCTTGCGATATCCTCGAAGTCCATCTTGCGGTCAATGCTCTGAATAATAAATACCTTATTACCACTGCGATTAACCACACTCTTGACCACCATATCCTGCGGACGGATGATATCCTTCTCCTCCACATAGGCCTTGATGAGTTTGATAAACTCTTCGCCAAACTTGCGCGCCTTACCCGCACCCACACCACTGATATTCTGCATCTCGTCGATGGTTATCGGGTAGTGGATTGCCATATCCTCCAACGAGGGATCCTGGAATACCACAAACGGGGGCAGACCGTGTTTCTTTGCCACCTTCTTGCGCAGGTCTTTGAGCATAGCAAACAGCTCTTCGTCGGCAGCACCACCGCCACCACGACCACCTGTTACGGGACCCTCATCCTCCTCCTCAGCATCG
The DNA here is from genome assembly GCA_017631375.1 of Tidjanibacter sp. GTDB lineage: Bacteria > Bacteroidota > Bacteroidia > Bacteroidales > Rikenellaceae > Tidjanibacter. The sequence goes on from JAGBTK010000006.1 coordinate 3,684, forward strand.
TAGTCGTGATCGAGAGTGATTTGGATATCGTATGGTTTATCGAGATATGCCTCACCGGCAGGACTGATGGCAAGCAGACCGTAGTTCTCAATATTCTTCTCCACAAGTCCGCGAATCAGTGCCTGACGAATCACCGCACCCCAGAATTTCTCATCGTGGTCGTGACCGGCACCAAAGAGTTCCAACTTATTATGACCGTAAGACTTAATCATCTGGGTATTACGACCATATATAACCGCTGCCAGGTGATCCATCTTAAACTTAGAGCCGATAGTCTGCAAAGTTTCAAGCATCAGCTGCATCTCCTCCTTAGCCTGAATTTTAGGTTTAGGATTCAGACAGTTGTCGCACGCACCACAATTATCGGAGGTAAATTCCTCACCGAAGTAATGCAACAGCGTCTTACGACGACAGATAGAGCTCTCTGCATATGAAACTGTTTCGAGGAGTAGCAGTTTACCAATCTCCTGTTCAGCAACAGGCTTACCCTGCATAAACTTCTCAAGTTTCTGAATATCCTTATAACTATAAAAGGTGATACACTTACCCTCGCCACCATCACGACCGGCACGACCTGTCTCTTGGTAGTATCCTTCGAGCGATTTAGGTATGTCGTAGTGAATCACATAACGCACATCGGGTTTGTCGATACCCATACCGAAAGCGATTGTTGCCACAATCACATCTGCCTCCTCCATCAGGAAGGCATCCTGATTGGCTGCTCGGGTCGAGGCGTCCATACCTGCATGATAGGCCAGGGCCTTGATATCGTTAGCCACCAGCAATTCGGTAAGCTCTTCTACTTTCTTACGCGAGAGGCAGTAGATAATGCCCGACTTACCCTCGTTCTGCTTGATATACTTGATAATCTCGCGCATCTCGTCATGTTTGGGTCGCAACTCATAGTAGAGATTAGGACGGTTGAATGACGACTTGAAAACCTGTGCATCGAGCATACCGAGGTTCTTCTGGATATCCAGCTGCACCTTGGGTGTTGCAGTTGCCGTAAGGGCGATCAACGGTGCTCGACCAATATCATTAATAATAGGTCTGATTCGACGATACTCGGGACGGAAATCGTGCCCCCACTCCGATATACAGTGCGCCTCGTCAATTGCATAGAACGACACCTTAATTTTACGCAGGAATGCCACATTATCCTCTTTAGTGAGCGACTCGGGAGCAAAGTAGAGGAGTTTGGTTTTGCCAGCCAGCACATCTGCCTTCACCTCATTAACTGCCGCCTTATTGAGCGACGAGTTAAGGAAGTGAGCAATGCCGTTCTCGCTGCTGAATGCACGCATAGCATCGACCTGATTCTTCATTAGTGCGATAAGGGGTGAGATGATAATTGCAACACCATCCATCATCAATGCCGGCAACTGATAACAAAGACTCTTACCACCGCCCGTAGGCATCAATACAAAGGTGTCGTTTCCGGCAAGCACATTGCGGATTACGGCCTCTTGATTTCCCTTGAAGGAATTAAAACCGAAATACTCTTTTAGTTTGTCGTGAAGCAAAGTTTCTGTAACCTCTGACATAATGCAAATCTCCTTAAAATCTCCTGAGTTCTGTCAATACAAACCGTTAAAATCACATTTAACAAGATAAAGATATAAAAATTTTCGGAAAATCACTAACTTTGTAGAAATTTTTAGAAAAATAATGAAATTATACACCTCTTCACTGGTAAAGAAATACAAGAGTCGCACCGTCGTAAACAATGTTTCGATTGATGTGCAACAAGGTGAAATTGTGGGTCTTCTCGGTCCTAATGGTGCTGGTAAGACCACCACTTTCTATATGATTGTGGGACTCATCAAACCCAACGACGGAGATATCTTCCTTGAGGACGATGGCGGCACAATCACCAACATCACCAAGCTCCCCGTATATCGTCGCGCTCAGATGGGCGTTGGCTATCTGGCACAGGAGGCATCGGTATTCCGCAGACTGAGCGTCGAGGATAACATACGCTCCGTATTGGAGATGACCAATTACTCTAAGGAGTATCAAAGAGAGCGAGTGGAGAGTCTTATCGAGGAATTCCGCTTGCAGAAAGTTCGCAAGAGTCTCGGCATCCAGCTTTCGGGTGGTGAGCGTCGTAGAACAGAGATTGCACGAGCAGTTGCCATCAACCCCAAGTTCATCCTTCTTGATGAGCCGTTTGCAGGTGTGGACCCCATCGCAGTAGAGGATATCCAGAGCATTGTTCGCACTCTGAAAGAGAAGAATATCGGTGTAATCATCACCGACCACAATGTACACGAAACCCTCTCCATCACCGACCGCACCTACCTTCTTTATGAGGGTCGTGTGCTCAAGGCAGGTTCCGCTGAAGATCTTGCTGCCGATGAGGAGGTACGCCGAGTATATCTCGGACAAGACTTTAAGTTAGACCGATAAACAGAAGCCTGAAAGTATGAAAATTACAGTAGTTTCGGGCGAGGTAGAAGGCTCTCTATCAACGCCCTGTTCTAAGAGTTACGCACAAAGAGCCTTTGCAGCGGCTCTCCTTGCCGAGGGGCGTTCCACTATTCGCGGGTTGGAACTTTGCGATGACACACGCTCTGCCATCGAGGCTATCACGGCACTCGGTGCTAAAGTAGAGTGGATAGATGAGAATACCTGTACCATAGAAGGAGGTC
>JAGBTK010000007.1 GCA_017631375.1 Tidjanibacter sp.
GTTTGGAGGCGTGGTCATTGAAAACACCAGCCAAATTCGACAGACCATCCACCAACCTTTCGACCTTAGGGCCAAAGAGGTTTTCGATATCTTCCAGAGTATAGCTCGTATCCTCGACCACGTCGTGTAGCAGAGCAGATACGACAGACTTAACGCCCAAGCCTACCTCGTCAACAACAATCTTGGCAACGGCTATCGGGTGGAGAATATATGGCTCTCCCGAGCGACGACGTACGCCACGGTGCGCTTCGTTGGCCAGGAAGAAGGCTTTTTTGATGAGTTCCATCTCGCCTTCCTTCTGACAAATCTTCTGACAGGACTTCAACAAATCGTTGAAGTAAGCCTCGATAAGAAGGTCATCCTCAGGAGTAAATCCAGCCATAGCCGTTGTCCTAATTGTTGTTAATAACTCTGTTTATTGTTGTTTTTTCTCGGCCATCATTGCCTCGCGTACCTTTGCCTCGATCTCCTCAGCAAGTGCGGTATCCGACTGCAATTTCTCTTTCACAGCATCGCGACCCTGAGCCAGCTTAGTCTCATTGTACGAATACCACGAGCCGCTCTTCTTGATAATGCCGTAATCAGTACCGAGGTCAATAATCTCACCAATCTTCGAGATACCCTCGCCATACATAATATCAAATTCAGCCTTGCGGAAGGGAGGCGCAACTTTGTTCTTAACAACCTTAACCTTGGTGCGAGTGCCGAGCTGCTCGTCGCCATCCTTAATCACCGATGCCTTGCGAATATCCATACGAACACTTGCGTAGAACTTCAGGGCATTACCACCGGTAGTAGTTTCGGGATTACCATATACCACGCCAATTTTGTCGCGGAGCTGGTTGATAAAGATGCAGACGGTCTTGGTCTTGCTGATGCTTGAAGTGAGTTTGCGCAATGCCTGCGACATCAGTCGTGCCTGCAAGCCCATCTTTGACTCACCCATCTCGCCCTCAATCTCTGCCTTGGGAGTCAGAGCTGCTACCGAGTCGATAACGATAATATCGATAGCACTCGAGCGAATCAGACTATCAGCAATCTCCAATGCCTGCTCACCATTGTCGGGCTGCGAAACGAGCAGATTATCAACATCTACGCCAAGCTTCTGTGCGTATGTGCTATCAAATGCGTGCTCTGCATCGATAAATGCTGCAATACCACCCTGCTTCTGAGCCTCGGCAATTGCGTGGATTGCGAGCGTGGTCTTACCCGACGACTCGGGACCATAAATCTCGATCACTCGACCCTTAGGATAACCACCCACTCCGAGTGCCATATCCAGAGTAAGCGAACCGGAGGAGATAACCGCTACATTCTCCACTGCTGCGCTACTCATACGCATAATCGAGCCCTTGCCAAAATCCTTTTCGATTTTGCTTAACACCGCGTCGAGTACTTTCAACTTTTCGGCGTTTACCTGACTTTTCTCTGCCATTTTTTTTCTGTTTTTATTTTATTAATACTTATTATTCTGCGTTTTGTTCCGTTCTCTCTACCATTACTCCTTTTCTGCAAACCAACTGAGAATCTGCTTGTGATGCTCCTTTGTGTTGACCTTGGTAAAGATTTTCTCTATATTTCCGTCGGGGTCAATAATAAAGGTGGTGCGGCGGATACCCATCACTACCCTACCCATCATCTTCTTCTCGCCATATACTCCGTAGGCCTCAGCCACTGCCTTGTCGGTATCGGCAATCAGCGTAAATTCCAAAGAGTGTTTTGCGCGGAAGTTGCAGTGTGAGCGTTCCGAATCGGGACTGACACCTATCACCGTAAAGCCGGCAGCCGAAAGTTCCGCCAAACCCTCTTGCAGACTTTTAGCCTCCAGAGTGCAGCCGGGAGTGTTATCCTTTGGATAGAAATAGAGAATCACTCTGCCACCCCTAAGGGATGCGAGCGAAAAAATCTCACCATCTTGATTTGGTGCTTCAAACTGTGGGGCTATGTCGCCAATCTTCAACTCCTTCATATCTTGCCTAAAAAATAAATCGGGAAATATTCGTAAAATTACAAACATTTCCCGATAATTCAAACATTTTAGGCTACTTATTTTCCTCTAATTTCATCTTCGATACCCTCCATAAGCATCGCAAAAGCCTTATCTGTCTCAATCATATTGGTAATTGCCTTACAAGCGTGGAGAACTGTTGCGTGGTTCTTACCGCCGATTGCTGCACCGATTGCCGAGAGAGGAGCTTTGGTGTACTGCTTGCAGAGATACATCGCTATCTGGCGAGCCTGAGCAATCTCTCGTGTGCGCTTGGGCGAGTCAAAGGTTTCTGCATCGATTTTCAAGTGATCGCAAACGACATTGCGGATATAGTCGATGGTGATCTCCTTTTGAGTCATCTTAACATAGACCTTCAGTACCTCCTTTGCAAGTGAGATGGTAATCTTCTTGCTGAGGAATGCTGCATTTGCCACAAGAGCCGAAAGCGCACCCTCAATCTCTCGCACATTGGCATTAATATTCTCTGCGAAGTAGTTGATAACCTCCTCAGGAATAGGAGTATTCAATCTCAAAGCCTTGTTGTGGATAATCTTCTTCTTAGTCTCAATATCGGGCACGGTGAGCTCTGCTGCCAAACCCCACTTAAAGCGGGTAAGGAGTCGCTCGCTGATATCCTTCAACTCCGAAGGTCGCTTATCCGAGGTGAGAATCACCTGCTTGCCGCGAAGGTGGAGATTGTTGAATACATTAAAGAATGCCTGCTGGGTTGCAGGTTTGTTGCCGGAGAGTTCCTGAATATCGTCCACAATCAGAACATCCATCGCCTGGTAGAAGTTGATGAAGTCGTTGGGCTCGTGATTTGCAAGTGCAGTGGTGTACTGTGCCTGGAACTTATTCATCGAGACATAGAGAACATTCAGGTCGGGATGGCGTTGTTTAATCTCCATACCGATTGCCTGTGCAACGTGCGTCTTACCCAGACCCGAATCACCAAAGATGTAGAGTGGGTTGTAGGCGGTAGTTCCGGGCGCAATGGCTACTGCCAAGCCGGCAGAACGAGCCAAGCGGTTGCACTCGCCTTCCACAAAAGTCTCAAAAGTGAGATTTGGGTTCAATTGTGGGTCAATTACTAACCTTTTTATGCCTGGAATTACAAAAGGATTTTTTATCTTTGTGGTATCGGTTTGCGCAATTGGCTGCTGAGTCGCATCTGCCGTATAGGTAGTGGTCTGACTCTGCTCACTCTCGGGAGTGAAGTAGTAACGCAACTTGGTGCGATCACCGAAAAGTTCGAAGATAATCGGACGAAGCGAGGAAATGTACTCGCGCTCAATGTGATAAACATAATTCTCATTGGGCACACGCAACTGCAAGGCTCTCGATTTTTCGTCGAAGCCGTGCAATACGATAGGCTTGAACCACTTAACAAACTCATCATCAGACACTTGGTCTTTGATGCGAGTCAAGCAGGTCTGCCACATATCGCTATATGTCGTTGCATTGAGTACCATATTTATTCCTTGATTTACATTGCAAAATTGTGTATAAATTTATTAAAAAAAATACATTTTTTTGTTGCGTATTAATTATTAATTGTTATGTAAAAATTTCGGCTTCGGGGCGTAAAAATGCTAACTGACTGAAATAGTGAATTGAACGGAAAACAGTGAAAATTGATAAATATTTTTAAAGAAAAATTTTAAAACCTATAAATTTAACCAATAGTATTATGAATCAGCAGATTGACGAAAATGTATTAAAAAAAGCGCAACTTTGGCTTGACGGAAACTATGACGAAAAGACCAAAGAGCAGATTCGCAACCTTATGGAAAATGACCCCAAGGAGTTGAGTGAAAGTTTCTATCAGGACTTGGAGTTTGGTACAGGTGGTTTGCGCGGTATTATGGGTGTTGGTACCAACCGTATGAATGTATATACAGTAGGTATGGCAACTCAGGGCTTGGCTAACTACTTGAAAAAGTGCTTTGAGGGAGAGGAGATTAAGGTTGCTGTAAGCCACGACTCGCGCCATATGAGTCGTGAATTTGCAGAGCGCACTGCCGATATTTTTGCTTCTAATGGCTTTAAGGTATATCTTTTCGATTCACTCCGCCCCACTCCCGAGTTGAGCTTTGCTATCCGCGAATTGGGTTGCAAGAGTGGTGTTATGGTTACCGCATCGCACAACCCCAAGGAGTACAATGGTTACAAGGCATATTGGGATGATGGTTCGCAGGTGATTGCACCACACGACCAGAACATCATCGACGAGGTTGCTAAGATCACCTCGGTAGATCAGATTGAGCTTGGCAAGAACCCCGAGAATGTTGAGATTATCGGTGAGGAGTTCGATAATATCTATCTTGACAAGGTAGCTGCTCTGTCGCTCTCGCCAGAGGCTGTTGCTGCATATAGCGATATGAAGATTGTATATTCGCCTATGCACGGTTGCGGCCACCGTCTGGTACCTGCTGCGTTAAAGAGATTTGGCTTCACTAATGTTAGTGTTGTCAAGGAGCAGGCTGTGATTGACGGTGACTTCCCCACTGTTGCTTCGCCCAACCCCGAGGAGAAGGCTACTATGAAGATGGCTTTCGAGCAGGGTGTTCGCGAGGGTGCTGAGATTATTATGGCTACCGACCCCGATGCAGACCGCGTAGGCATTGCTCTGCCTGATGGTAAGGGTAATTATGTATTGCTCAATGGTAACCAGACCTGTGTTCTCTATACCTACTATTTGTGCCGTCGCTGGAAAGAGCTCGGCAAGCTTAACGGCCATCAGTATATCGTTAAGACTATCGTTACTACCGAGATGATGCGCGATGTTGCCGAGAGCTTTGACCTCAAATGCTTCGACTGCCTCACCGGCTTTAAGAATATCGCTAAAATTATTCGTCAGCAGGAGGCTCTTGGTGAGCAGTATATTGGTGGTGGCGAGGAGAGCTTCGGTTATCTGCCTGAGGACTTTGTTCGCGACAAGGATGCTGTTTCGGCGTGTGCTTTGGCCGCTGAGGCTGCTGCTTGGGCTAAGAGTATCGGTACTACCCTGTATGACTTGATGCAGGAGCTCTATGTAGAGTATGGCTTCTACAAGGAGGGTCTTGTTTCGGTTGTTCGCATGGGCCAGGAGGGTCAGAAGGAGATTCAGCAGCTGATGGTTAACTATCGCCAGAATCCTCCTCGTATGATTTGTGGTTCGCTCGTTGTAAAGGTACGCGACTACCAGAGCCGTGAGGAGCTCGATATGACTACCGCTAAGGTTACTCCTCTGGCTATCGATCGTTCGAATGTGTTGCAGTTCCTCACTGCCGACAAGACTATCATTTCGGTACGCCCCTCGGGTACTGAGCCTAAAATTAAGTACTACTTTGGCGTTTACGAGCCTCTGGCTTCGCTTGCAGAGTATGATGCAACCGCTGAGAAACTCGACGCTAAAATTGAGCAGATGAAGAAAGAGTTGAATCTCGTTTAGTCCGATACCTACTAATTATATAATATCGAATTGGTGCTGATAAGGCTCACTATAATAAAAAGGCGTATGCGGATTGCATACGCCTTTTTATTATTTCACGCGAATAATATTGATGCCGTCGCGCAGTGGGATAATCACATTCTCAACTCGCGGATCATCCTGAACCATACGGTTGAACTCGACAATGCCCTGAGTATGCTTATCGCCGCTATGGATATCCTCGACAACCTTGCCATACCACAAGATATTGTCCGCCAGTAGGTAGCTACCACTATGCACCTTAGGCTCTCCCCCTCCGTCGCCCATCAGCAGGCGGTAGTAATCGGGGTATTGTCGTTTGTCGCCGTCAATAAAGACAAGATCATACTCCCCTTCCAAAGTCGGAATGATGTCGATAGCCGAACCTATATGTTGGCGAATCCTCTTCCCGTAGGGTGAGCGTTCAAAAAACGAGGCAGCAAACTCCTCAATCTCCTCCTCTATCTCGATGGTGTCAATCACTCCGCCCTCCTCCAGACCTTCGGCCATACAGAGTGCCGAATAGCCGGTATAGGTACCAATCTCCAAGATACGCTTCGGGCGCAACATTTGAACAAGCAACTTCAAAAACCTGCCCTGGATATGTCCGGAGAGCATTTGAGGTTGGGTAATCTGCAAATTGGTTTCGCGCTCCAGCTCGACCAATAACTCCGATTCGGGCGAAGTGTGTGCATTAATATATCGTTCAAGTTCTGTCATATTCTACCTATAAACAAGTGTTGAAAGATTTTTGAACATTTCGGTTGCTACATCTACTAACTCCATTGCGGTGAGTGAATTAACCCTATCTGCAATCTCTTGCTGGCTATCCACTGTGCCAAATGCCAGATAACTACGCCCAACGCCCAGCATATAACCCTCGGCATTCTCACCCGATATTGCAAATTGCCCCAGGAACTGACGCTTGGCTATTTGTAGTCTGCGAGGGGTTAGCGGTTTTTCACACAACTCCTGTAATTGCCTCATAACCAACTGCTGACACTTCTCAGTGCGTTCCTTGTCCGAACTAAAATAGATGGTAAAATTACCGCAATCGCTCATAGGGGTATAGGCAGCCTCGACAGCATACGAGAGGGCATTTTTCTCACGCAAGAGCACATTGAGCAACGAGTTTGCGGAAGGACCGCCAAGAATATTGGTGAGCAGCACCATAGGTAACCTCTTCTCCGAGTGCAGATTATATCCTCTGCCACCAATTATGCAGTGCGACTGATGCGTGCCACGCTGACGAATAGTATGAAATGGCTCGTGTGCCATAGGCGCAGTACGCTCAAAAGTACGCAGATTGGCACTCTCGGGGGCAAGATAACGCTCAATAGTCCTCACAAATTGACTCTCGCTGATATTGCCTGTCACCGAAAAGACCATCTGGTTGGTGTTGTATGTGCGTGATACAAAGTTGCTTAACTCTTTGCTATGTATTTTGCGCAGTGTCGCCTTGCTACCAAGAATGTTATGCCCCAATTCCGAGCCAGCAAAGAGCAAATCCTCCCAATCATCGAAAATTCGCTCGGAGGGAGTATCCTTATAGAGATTAATCTCATCAAAAATAACCTCCTTCTCCATCTCAACTTCGTGCTCGGGAAATGTGGAGTGAAATATCACATCTACAAGCAGTTCCACAGCCTTTGCAAAGTCGCGTTTGAGTGATGTGGCATAGATTACCGTCTCCTCCTTGGCTGTATAGGCATTGAGTTCGCCACCAAGATTCTCCAATCGGCAATTAATATGATGTGCCTTGCGGTGAGTAGTTCCCTTAAAGATATTATGCTCTACCATATGGGCAATGCCGAACTCCCCGCTACGCTCATCACGCGTACCGGTGTTGATAGTCATTGCGCAATGCACAACGGGTGACGAGGTGCGTTTGAGGATTGTACGCACACCATTAGGCAGGGTATATGTAAAAAACTCTCCCGACATACTCTCTCGTTACTTATTGCTCTTTAACCTCTCTTTCAGGAATTTACCCGTATAACTCTCCTTACACTCGGTAGCCCCTGCCGGCAGACCTTCATAGACTAATCTGCCACCGCCATCACCAGCCTCAGGTCCAAGATCGATAAGCCAATCGGCGCACTTGATAACATCGAGGTTGTGCTCCACAACAACAATCGTGTGTCCTTTCTCAATCAGTGCATCGAATGCACGGAGCAGTTTCTGAATGTCGTGCATATGAAGACCCGTTGTCGGCTCGTCAAATATAAACATAGTACTCTCCGTGCGTCCCTCTTTAAGCAGGAATGATGCGAGTTTTATACGCTGCAACTCGCCTCCCGAAAGAGTGGAAGTAGATTGACCTAACTTGATATATCCCAAACCGATGCTTTGCAGGACAGAGAGTATCTGCACAATGTTCCGATTAGTCGAACTACTATCCTGACCAAAGAACTCAACAGCCTCATCCACAGTCATCTCCAGCACCTCGTAGATATTCTTGTCGCGATATCGCACCTCCAAGACCTCCTCTTTGAAGCGTTTGCCGCCACAATGCTCGCAAGTTAGCACTACATCGGCCATAAACTGCATCTCCACCTTGATAACTCCCTCGCCTGCACACTCTTCACATCGGCCACCTGCCGAGTTAAACGAGAAGTGTCCCTGCGAGAGGCCGTTATGGACTGCGTAGGGCTGAGAAGCGTAGAGTTTGCGTATCTCGTTATATACCTTGGTATATGTTGCAGGGTTGGAACGGAGTGATTTGCTGATAGGGTTCTGGTCGATCAGCTCCACGCGCTTGATGAGCGAAACATCACCCGCAAGTGACTCGTAATCACCGGGTTTTAAGCCCGTTTCATCAATTGCTCGTTTAAGTGCAGGGTAGAAAATAGCGTTCACCAGCGATGATTTACCACTACCACTAACACCTGTAACACAAGTCATTACACCGAGCGGGAAACGAACATTGATCCCCTTGAGATTATTCTCACGTGCACCTCGCACCTCGACAAAACTACTCCATCCGCGCGGACTCTTTGGGGGAGCAATCTCCCTTCGACCACAAAGATAGTCGGCAGTCAGGCTCTCTTTCTCGCCAAGCAACCCCTCTGGCGTACCGGCATAAACAATCTCGCCACCCATACTACCTGCTCTCGGACCTACATCTACAATATAGTCGGCAGCACGGATAACCTCCTCCTCGTGCTCCACGACAATCACCGTATTGCCCAAGTCGCGCAACTCTTTGAGCACCTTAATCAATCGGTGAGTATCTCTCGGGTGCAAACCGATGCTCGGCTCATCAAGAATATAGAGCGATCCTGTAAGCGTACTGCCGAGTGAAGTTGCAAGGTTAATTCGCTGACTCTCACCGCCCGACAGCGTAGCCGACAGACGATCGAGAGTAAGATAGCCCAAACCGACATCTGCCAGATATTTCAACCTGCTACGCACCTCAGCAAGGATTCTGCGCGAGGCCTCATTGTCATAACGGTCAAGAGTAACGGTATCAAAAAATACGATCAGTTCATCAACGGGCATAGTCACCAAGTCGGCAATACTCTTACCGCCAACCTTCACGCAAAGAGCCTCAGGACGCAGACGAGTCCCACCGCACTTTGGGCAGATAGTCTTGCCCGTATAGCGCGAGAGCATTACCCTGTATTGTACTTTATATCGCTCCTTTTCCAGATGAGCAAAGAAGGCATTAAGTCCCTCAAAGTACTCATTACCAGTCCAGAGCAGGCGTTTCTCTTGTTGCGAAAGGTCGTGATATGGGGTGTGAATAGGGAAACCAAAACGATGTGAAGAGTTGACAAGCTGATCTCTCCACCAGCTCATAGTTTCACCACGCCAGCAAGCAATAGCACCCTCAAAGATGCTCTTGCACTTATCGGGCACAACCAGATCTTCGTCAATACCCACTACCCTACCGTAGCCTTCACACTCGGGGCAGGCACCAATCGGATTGTTGAACGAGAAAAGGTGTTCGGTGGGTGGAGTAAATTCTATGTCATCCATCTCAAAACGAGTGGAAAACTCCACCACCCTATCTCCCTCAGCACCAACAACAACCACCCTGCAAGTACCATCGCCCTCAATCACTGCTCGCTCGATAGACGAGCGCATACGACTCATTGTGTCGTTCTGGTCATCGACTACAAGTCGGTCGATAATAGCCGTTAATTCCTCAGCAGTAACGGTATCGGCAACGGGGATAATATCCTCTATAAATTTAGTCTGGCCGCTATGGTAGATACGCTGTATGCCGTCTTTCATCATCAGCGTCAGCTTCTCAATTAGCGATTGATTGGCACTCACCACAACAGGCGCACCAACCATCACCCTCGTTCCGTAGCCAAGTTTGTCTATCTCGACAGCAATCTCCTCCACTCGGTAGCACTTCACCTCACGACCAGAAACAGGAGAAAAGGTGCGGCCTATACGCGCATAGAGTAGCTTCAGGTAGTCGTAAATTTCGGTCGAGGTGCCAACAGTAGAACGAGCATTGCGCGAAGTAACCTTCTGCTCAATGGCAATCGCAGGAGCAATGCCGCTAATATCATCCACATCGGGCTTATCAATACGACCAAGGAACTGACGAGCGTAGGCACTAAGGCTCTCCACATAACGACGCTGGCCCTCGGCAAAAATTGTATCAAATGCCAAGGTTGATTTGCCCGAACCCGACAGACCCGTAACAACTACCAATGCGTTATGTGGAATTGAGAGCGATATATTTTTCAGATTATGCACTCTCGCCCCCTTAATTCGGATATACTCCTGCTCTTTTTTCTCTTTCATCCTCTGTTACTCCTCCGAGTTTTTGATGATGATACTAATGCCCGATACATCTTTCATCTTGCCCATCAGTGCCGCCTCTTTGCTTAGCCGCACAGAGAGTTCTATGCGGCAAGTATTGTCAAAAATCTGCTCGCGCACCTTGGGTTTCTCATCTTTCAGCACCTTCATTACCTCGCCGATTGATGCGTAGGGGAAGGTGATTGTTATCTCTCTGTCGATTGTGCGCTCCACAATATCGGCCTCGTCGAGCACCATTGCCGTAGAGGTCTTGTAGGCGTCAATCAACCCCGACACACCCAACTTTGTGCCACCAAAATAGCGCACCACAACCACCAGACAGTTAGTCACATCGCGCGATAGCAATTGTCCGAGTATAGGTTTTCCGGCAGTTCCTGATGGCTCGCCATCGTCGTTAGCGCGGAACAGCTCTCCGTAGTAACCAATGCGGTAGGCATAGCAGTGGTGAGTGGCGTCGTAGTGCTGTTTATAGAGCCCTTCGAGCAACTCCTTAACCTCGTCAACACTCTCCACATGCCAAGCGTAGGTGAGGAACTTACTGCTCTTCTCCTTATAGATAATCTCGGCAGGTGCTGAGAGGGTGAGATATGTATCTTTCTGTGGCTCCACTATTTAGGGATTGTTACTCTTTGAGTGAACGGAACATATGGTTCCAACGGATGTTCTTCGGGAACTTCTTGTCCTTATCAATCGACAACCATACAAACGAAGGACGACCAACAATGTGATCCTCGGGTACAAAGCCCCAGAAACGCGAATCGGCAGAGTTGTGACGATTGTCACCCATCATAAAGTAATAGTCCATCTTGAAGGTATAGCTTGTAGCCTCCTTGCCGTTGATGTAAATCTTTCCGTCGCGCTCTTCGAGGTCGTTTGCCTCATACACGTCAATAATACGACGATAGAGGGGAAGGTTTTCGGTTGTCAACTCCACAGTTGCACCCTTTTGGGGAATCCACAGCGGGCCGAAGTTATCCTCTGTCCAGCCAAAGTTGCCTTCGTTGGGGAAGATGTAGTGCATAGGCTGAGTGGATTCATACTTCTCTACCGAAACAACATTGCTCATACTCTGAACAGTGCGCAGGTTTTTGTCGGTCAGAGGCAGCTGATAACGCTGATTTTCGCGATCGAAGAGGATATCATCCTTTGCAATTCCCATCTTCTCAAATGCCTGATTACTGATAGGAGTGCCGTTAATTGTAACAAAATATACATACTGACGACCTTCAATCGACTCCGACAATCTGCCATTGATATATAGTTGCGAATGGCGAACCTCCAATGAATCACCGGGAAGACCAACAGCGCGCTTCACATAATGCTCACGCTTATCTACAGGGCGGGAGATAATTGTGTAGTGCTGTGCGAGTTTCTCACGACCGGCCTTTTCGCCATACATTGTCTGATAGTCGCGCAGATAGTCGTAGTAGGTCACTGCCTGGTTTTCGAGCAACACGGTATCACCCGCAGGGAAGTTGAATACTACAATATCGCCACGCTCTACACCACCACGACCTGCCAATCGCTTGTAGGGGCGCGAAATAGCCTCCGAGAATGACTTCTTGCCACTTGACGAGAAAGGCATTGTGTTGTGCACCAAGGGGAACGACAGAGGAGTGTTTGCCATACGAGGACCGTATGCTATCTTACTTACGCAGAGATAGTCACCCACCAAGAGGCTCTTCTCCATCGAGGGGGTAGGGATTTTGTACATCTGGAAGATGTAGGTATTGATTACCGTAGCCACCACAGCAGCAAAGATGATAGCCTCTACCCAGCCCATCAATTCACGGAAACCCTTACTTTTGTCCTTGCGCTTCTTGTAAGGCTCCCAGATAAAGCGATTAAGGATTTTGGTGATGTAGATGTCAAAGATGATAGGCAGACCAAGCAACATCCAAAGATTGCGGCTCCACACCACAAACCAGAGGGTGTAGATGATGGCAACTACCGAAAACTTAAACCATCTGTTTTTCAATAGCGAAATGATTTTGCTCATATTCTGTTCTACTAATTATTACAAACTCAGCAGGTTGTCCATTGTAAGTACGCCCTTGTGTGTAGCGGCATACTCGGCAGCCAGCACTGCACCAAAGGCCAATGCTCGACGCGAGTGGAGTGAGTGTTGCAGAGTGAGAATATCATTCTCCGACTCCCAAATCACATTATGGATGCCCGGAACTTCGCCCTCGCGGAACGATTGTATTTCAATCTCCTTTTCTGTGTCGCCATCGTAGAGTACATCGCGCAGATCGTCTGCAAGTGTCTTGGCAGTGCCACTGGGAGCATCCTTTTTGTGGATGTGGTGAGTCTCCTCAATGTGGAGTTTATACTCGGTGTGAGGCTTCATCATCGCACCAAGCATCTTGTTGATTTTGAAGAGGATATTTACTCCAAGGCTGTAATTCGAGGAGTAGAAGAACGAGCCGTCGCACTCCTTGCACAAGGCAACCACCTCTGCCATCTTCTCAGTCCAGCCTGTTGTGCCGCTAACGATAGGCACACCGGCACGGAGAGTGGCGCAGATGTTGCCAAATGCAGTATCGGGGGTGGTGAATTCGATTGCTACATCCACTCCAGCCAATCCCTCAGCCGATATCTCTGCCGAGTTCTCCATATCTATCTTTTTTACTACTTCGTGACCGCGCTCGATGAGTATTTTCTCTATCTCGCGACCCATCTTTCCGTATCCAATAATTGCTGCTTTCATACTTTTCGGGTATATTTGGACAAAGATAGTGATTTTTGGCTACCTCACGAAAAAGTGTGCCCATTTTTTCACATCTTGCTACGAATAGTTATCTTTGTACTATCGAATTAGTAACGAATTTTTGTGATGAGATATTTTATTGAGTTGGCATATCGTGGCACAGCCTATAATGGTTGGCAGATTCAAACCTCTGCCCCATCCGTGCAACAGACCTTGCAGGAGGCTCTGTCGAAGGTGTTGCGCCAGACTATCGAGGTGGTTGGTGCAGGTCGTACAGATACTGGCGTGCATGCTGCGTATTATGTGGCACACTTCGACTGCTCGGAGCAGATTGAGGATGCCGAGAAGTTTATCTACCACCTCAATTCGGTGCTGCCATTCGATATTGCAGTGAGTTGTGTGCGCAAGGTGAGGGATGATGCCCACGCCAGATTTGATGCAACAGAAAGAGAGTATACATATCTGATTACCACCCGAAAAGACCCTTTCACCTTAGGTAATGCTTGGTATTATCGTTATTCCACTCCCCTCTCTATTGAGGCTATGAATAAGGCAGCCGAGTCTTTGCTCCGACACGAAGATTTTACCACCTTTGCTAAGCTCAACTCTAATAATTCGACTAACATCTGCCATGTCACCTATGCCCACTGGAAGGAGAGTGCAGATGGTTTTAAGTTTGTGATTCGCTCGAACAGATTTCTGCGCAATATGATTCGCGCTTTGGTAGGCACAATGGTCGATGTAGGACGAGGCAAACTCACACCGGAACAGTTCGAGGAGTTGATTTTGGCTCGCGACCTCTCTCGTGCCAGCGGATCTGCACCGGCTGAAGGACTCTTCCTTAGCAATGTCAAATATCCCGAAGATATCTTCATATAACAATAAAGGCGCAAGAACTTCTCCTGCGCCTTTATTATTTAGTAGATAATATCCGCTTAAACGTGTACCGAGTCACCCATGGCGGACTCAGCAGCCTCCAGAATAGCCTCATTCATTGTGGGATGCGGGTGGATGGTATGAGCAATCTGCTCACGGGTAATACCCCACTCACGCGCAATGGTAACCTCGCCCAACATCTCCGTTACATTACCACCGATCAGATGTGCTCCGAGAAGTTTATCACTCTCGGCATCGAAAATCAACTTCACAAAGCCATCTCTATCTCCTGCCGCAGTAGCCTTGCCCGAAGCTGTGTAGGGGAAGCGACCAATGCGCAGTGAGTAGCCCTCAGCAGTGGCCTGCTCCTCGGTAAGACCAACCATAGCGACCTCCGGAACGGTATATACACACGAAGGAATTGTCGAATAGTCCACTTTACGAACTTCGCCTGTGCAGATAGCCTCTACGCAAGCCAATGCCTCGGCAGTAGCGACGTGTGCCAGAGCTGGTGAGGCCACCAAATCGCCAATGGCATAAACACCCTCGGCAGTTGTGCGGAAAGTTTCGTCCACTTTCACCTTGTCGCGTTCTACCTCCACACCTGCGGCCTCCAAACCAAGATTCTCAATATTGGATTTAATGCCGACAGCCGAGAGAACAACATCGGCAATGATGGTTTCCAGGCCCTTTTTACCTTCAATCTCTACCCAACATTTCTCATCCTCAATCTTCACGCTCTTAACCGAAGTAGAGGTCAGTACGGTAGCGCGCATCTTGCGGAAGGAGCGTTCGAGAGTCTTGCTCACCTCGTCGTCCGACAGGGGCAACATCTTAGGCATAAACTCCACAACCGTCACCTTAACACCCAGAGCAGCATACAGATAGGCAAACTCACATCCGATAGCACCAGAGCCAACAACCACCATCGACTGAGGAAGTTTGTCGAGTGTAAGTGCCTGGCGCGAGTTGATAATATACTTACCATCCACTGGCAGCGAAGGCAACTCTCTTGGGCGCGAGCCGGTTGCGAGGATAATATGGTCGGCACTAATCATCTGCACAACCTCGCCCTCTGCCGAGAGCACCTCTACCACTCCTCGCTCAGCAGTAAGTCTGCCGTGACCAGAGATTACCTCTACCCCACTCTTGCCGAGCAGGAACTGCACACCCTTGCTCATAGTGGCAGCCACATTGCGACTACGCGCCACAATTTTCTCTAGCGAAGGAGTAACTTCGCCTATCACATCGACACCATAAGCAGCTGCCGAGCGCACATAGCCATATACCTGCGCACTTTTAAGCATAGCCTTAGTGGGAATACAACCCCAATTAAGGCATACACCACCAAGCTCGGCACGCTCCACCAGAGCAGTCTTCTTACCCATCTTAGCAGCCTTGATGGCGGCTACATAACCACCAGGACCACTACCTATTACAATAATATCGTAGTTCATAGAGTCTGTTTCGCAAACTATTCAACAACTCGAAGGATATCGCCGTTGTCGGCAGCAACTGCGCGTTTCCACTTCTCCGAGTAGCCGGGCTGATCGGGAGATGCCGGGATGTTCTTGCCATTGCCGTTATCCACAAAGCCGTTCTCATCCTCGACCTTGATATTGCCGTCAATATACTTAACCATCAGATACTGATCGAGTTCTACCCAGCGGTTGAACATACTCTGTGCGGTGTTAATCGAGTAGTCGGTAAGATACTCCTTCTGTTTTTTGAGCGACAAGCCCTTTGCAGCATTGTCAACGGTAAGTACCTCTTTAAGTTTTGCATTCTCCCACTCATCGGCACTCTTCTGCACCTCGGCACCAATATAGTCGTAGCGCAGGTATGCAAACTGAGCCACACGGTTGAAAATCCAGAAAGCCGAAGTGGGCGAATACTGAGTCATATGGCCATTACCCTCGCGGAAACACTCAGGAACATCGGTAATACTGCAATAGATAGGAGTAAGACACGAAGTAGCAGCATCATCCACACCAAACCAAAGAATACCACCAACTGCATCGGGAAGATAGTTACGAGCCTGAGCAGTAAACCAGAAGCCTGTCTGCTGAGTAGCAGTAGCACGCTCGTTAACATAGCTCACGCCATCAACCTCAAAGTTCATAGGACGCCAGCGATAAGGCAACTTGCTGCCACCGGCGCCGATATCGGTAGTCATATCCATAGGAGTACCCTCGTAGTGGTCACGCATTGCATCAAATACCTGCTTGGGCGAAATCTTCTGATCGGGCTTAATCCACAGAGGCATAGGGTTGTTAAGGTTGTAACCCATTGCATAGTCGAGATATTTATCCATACCATCTGCAAA
>JAGBTK010000077.1 GCA_017631375.1 Tidjanibacter sp.
AACTCCTATTACTCCTATAGTTCCCATAGTTCCTATAACTCCCATAAACAAAAGTTGTCTGCAATTCGATATTGCAGACAACTTTTAGATAAACCCACTCACTTCAAAAAGTCATATGATTGAGGGATTTTTGTGCATCGTCCAGCAAGACAAAGCGGAGTTTACTCTAAGTAAATGAGCATTTGGCTTGCAAGGGATGTGCAAAAAGCACCAATCAGATGGCTTTTTCAGATGACTTCGTGAGCATTATTTCTTGCCAAACAAGAACTGCGACGAAATCTCGCGATAGTTATGTACGCGCTCAATAACATCTGCCATCACATCAGCGATGCTCAGCACGGTAAACTTTGAAGTATCCTTATCGGTACGCAAAGGAATGGTATCGGTAGTAATCACCTCTGTCAGCTTACTCTCGTTGATGCGCTCATATGCGGGACCCGACAGGAGGGGGTGAGTCACACACGCGCGTACGCTGCGTGCGCCCATCTCCATAAACATATCGGCAGCCTTGGTGATAGTACCTGCGGTGTCAATCATATCGTCCAGAAGGAGGATGTTACGATCCTCAACATCGCCAATTGCGCGCATAGTACCAACCACATTGGGTCTGTCGCGGTGTTTGTGGCAGATGATCAGAGGTGCATCGAGGTAGGATGCGTAGCTGTTAGCGCGCTTCGAACCACCGATATCGGGGGTAGCCACCGAGAGGTTCTCCAAGCCCATCTGCTGAACATAGGGCACGAAGATACGGCTGGCATAGATGTGGTCTACAGGAATGTCGAAGAAGCCCTGAATCTGGTCTGCGTGGAGGTCCATAGTGATTACACGGTCAGCACCTGCTGCTGCGAGGAGGTTTGCTGCGAGCTTAGCACCAATGGGCACACGGGGACGGTCCTTGCGGTCCTGACGAGCCCAACCGAAGTAGGGCATAACGGCAACCACCATATGTGCCGAAGCACGACGAGCAGCGTCGATAGTCAGGAGGAGCTCCATCAGATTCTCTGCGGGGGGAGGAGTGGACTGCACGATAAAGACGGTACAACCGCGAATGCTCTCCTCGAAGGCGGGCTGGAACTCGCCATCACTAAACATACTGAGTTTCAGATCACCCAGTTCAACACCATAACTTTTCGCTATCTTCTCGGCAAGTGCGTGCGAGCCGGTGCAAGCGAAGATTTTGAGTTTGTGAATTGCCATATTATTGTTTGGATTTGTAGTTTCTACACCGCAAATATATAACTAAAAGGTCGGAAAACCACCACCTTCTACAAATTTTATCAACAATCTTTCAAACACTCCTCAATAAAGTCCAAAATCTCGTCGCGGCCTTTGCGATGTTCGGAGGAGGTGATGAAGATATTTGGCAACTCCTCCCACCACTCGGAGAGCCTCTTTTTGTAGGCCTCCACATTGAGTCGGAGTTGGCGTGCGGAGAGCTTGTCGCTCTTGGTGAAGACAATGCCGAAGGGAACACCCTCACGGCCAAGCATCTGCATAAATTCGAGGTCGATCTTCATTGCCTCGTGGCGCGAGTCGATAAGCACAAAGAGGTAGTGCATAGCGGGTGCGGCGGTGACGTAGTCGGTGATGATCTTAGCAAAACTCTCGCGAGCATTGCGCGATGTGCGGGCGTAGCCATAGCCGGGCAGGTCAACCAGCCACCAACTATCGTTAACAAGGAAGTGATTGATATGCTGAGTCTTACCCGGAGTAGAAGATACTTTGGCAAGATTTCGACCTGTCAGCATATTGACGAGCGACGACTTGCCCACATTACTACGACCAATGAAGGCAAACTCGCGCTTGCCGTGATTGGGTATCTGACTGATTTTGCCACTACTGAACTTAAACTCCGCCGATGTGATATTCATACTTTATGCAAAATTTCGAGTGCAAATGTAGCAAAAATCGAGAAGAAACACTATTTTTGTTGATAGCAAATTACTAATCTATAAAATAGTTCTATTATGAAGAAGATAATTCGTTTGGTGGCGATGATTGCAACTGCAACATTGTTCGCTTGTGCCGAGCCACTCCCCGCTCCCGTAGAGGTTGGTCCCTACACTGTTGACGCTATCGAGAAGGGTGTTTATCACATCGAGGATTGCACCGAGGCACGCCCCGCAGGCTACTACACCAATGCCGAGGGTCAGTTTGTGCAGAACAACTGCTCAGATATGTATCTGATTGTGGGTAAGAAGAGCGCACTGCTCATCGACCTCTCCAACCGTCTGAATATCGACAATGCTGCCGAGTCGTTGCGCAAGCTGGTCTATGACCGTATTGGCGACAAGCAGCTCTACATCACCATCACTCACAACCACGGCGACCATACAGGTATGATGGAGGCCTTCCGCGATGACGAGCGCGCACTCTTCTGGATTCCCGCTGCCGACTTTTCGCGCGGCGGGAACTTCCCAGAGGGTCGCACCGAGAAGTTTGCCGAGGGCGCATCTATTGATCTGGGTGGCAAGGTGTTGAACACCATCACCATCCCTGGTCACACCGTAGGTTCTACCCTCTTCTTCCTCGAAGGCTCGCCCGTATGCTTCACCGGCGATGCTATCGGCTCGGGCAATGGCGTGTGGATCTTCTCCTACGATGCGTTTAAGCAGTATATCGGTGGCGTAGAGAAACTTTTTGCCTATATCGAAGACCCCGCAAATAAGATTGATGCTGAGGCTCTTATCTTCTACGGTGGTCACGATTGGCAGAAGGGCGACCTTGAGAAACTTGATATGCAGTACCTGCACGATATGCGCACTCTGATTGAACAGATGGGCAAGGGCACTGCCGAGTACGATCCTCAGGCATACAACCCCACCCTCAACGCCAACTTTAAGTATGGCACTGCTAAGATCACCTGGAACACAGAGTTCGCAAAACGCTATGCCGAGGAGATGGCTGCCGAGTAGCGAGAATAGTCGTAAAACAAACAGGGCGAAGAGTTAGTCTTCGCCCTGTTTGT
>JAGBTK010000008.1 GCA_017631375.1 Tidjanibacter sp.
ATAGGGAAGTTCAAGTAAACTAGGATTCCCTATATCTATTTATCATCGTACCCTCTAAGAGGGTATTCCCTAAACCCGAAAACCTTAATTGCTACACAAAGAGTCTTATTGGTTATCTCATAATTAATTCTGCTTCGCAGTCTTTTCGTTGCTCCCGCTCGGCATAGTCTGCAAGCAGCCTCTGCCCTCGCTTAATCGCAACGTTCCCATAATTCTCAAATTTCCCATAACTCCCATAAACAACAAGCGAGAGTAGTTCGATACCACTCTCGCTTGTTTATCATTTTGAATTTTGAATTTTGAATTCTCAATGCAGTCTTTCTCCCAGCAAGCTTATAAACTCTTGTCGGGTTTCCATTTGGGAGAGGAAGATGCCGGTAAATGCGCTGGTGGTGGTGATTGAGTTTTGTTTCTGCACGCCGCGCATCTGCATACAGGTATGGGCGGCCTCGATGACTACTGCCACGCCCATAGGGTTGAGTGCCTCCTGGATGCAGTCACGGATCTGCACGGTGAGTCGCTCCTGCACCTGCAATCGGCGGGCGAAGGTCTCCACGACGCGTGCCACCTTCGACAGGCCGGTGATATAGCCATTTGGGATATACGCCACGTGGGCTTTGCCGTAGAAGGGCATCATATGGTGTTCGCACATCGAGTAGAGTTCGATATCCTTCACAATAACCATCTGCTTATACTCCTCCTTAAAGATAGCGGAGCGCAGGATAGCCATCGGGTCTTCGTGGTAGCCCTTGGTGAGGAACTGCATAGCCTTAGCCACGCGCTCGGGGGTCTTGATGAGTCCTTCGCGTTCCGAGTCCTCGCCCAGAAGGTCGAGAATCGCTTTATAGTGTTTCATCAGTTCGGCAGTAACCTCAGGGTTATACCTCTCCTCGTGTGTGTAAAATTCGTCCATAGCTTTACTCTTTGTTTCGGGTGACAAAACTACCCTTTTTTATTAATAATTCCAATTTTTCTCCCCATTAGCAGATTCGGCGCAGTGTTGTGGCATCGGTGAACTCCATCTCTCTGCCGAGTCCCGAGAGTGTCACAATCCCGCTTTTGCGCCCAACAGCCAGCCTGCACAGCCTATCCTCTATGCCAAGTGCCTCAGCACCTCCCATCGTAGCCCAATGCAGTACTTTATTAATAGGTATGCCCTGTGCGCTCAGTGCCGCCATCTCGCCAACCATACTCAGTGAGTGGTTGGAGGCGAGTGAGTCGGTGCCGATAGCCACCCTCACACCTTTGCGCAGGAACATCCCTGCGGGTGGGGTGGTGCGCGAGATATAGTGGTTGGAGAGTGGGCATAGTACCCAGCTGACCCTGCCGCGGAAGTGGCTCTCCACTCTCTCGATATCCTCTTCGCTGACAAAGCAATTGTGTATCAGCAATATATCTCTCTCGGCAGGCACCTGGCGGATTATGCGCTCGGTGGGTGAGCCGTAGTGTGCAAAGTCTATCGTGCGCTCGGTCTGCCTATACCACTCGGCCATTTCGCCCTCGCCACGGTAGAGCAGAGCCTCCTCTGCCGACTCCATAAAGTGTATCGAGAGGGGCACTTCTCCTCTCTCCGCCACCGCATCGGCAAATGCTCCCTCGCTGAGCGAGTATGTGGAGTGGGGTGTCACGCCGCACCTCAGCCCTGCCCCTATGCCCTCGCCCGCCACTCTGCGTGCAGGATCGGCGGAGCTATTGCCAAGCCCAAATAGTTCGACAAAGTTGGTATATGCTATCGGGCTGCTCTGCTTGCCCTCGAAGGTTGTTGTGCCGTTGCAGATGTCGCCAACAGCTCCCACGCCCTGTTCCCAGAGCTCTCTGTCCGCTCTCTGCCACGCCTCTCTGCGCTCCTCAGGTGTGAAGCCGCGCCTCACCTCGCCCATAGAGCGGGCAAAGGCGGTGAAGCCGCCCCCCTCGGTGATTGCGCCCGCCAGATGCGACAGTTCGGTGTGGCTGTGTGCATCGACAAGGTCGGGCAGGAGTATGCCGTCATAGAACTCTGTGAGTGGCTGACGGTCTATATCGGTCTGATTTATGGCGATATCGGCAATTATTCCCTCATCACTGAGCGTGACGATAGGGCGGGAGTAAATCTCGCCATCGAGGAAGATATAGTGTGCCGAAATTCGCCTCATCTCTCTCACATTTTATCCCGCTATTCGGCCTTATTGTCGCTCTCAGCTGCCGCCTTCTCCTCCTCCAGCAGTTTGTCAAGTGCCTCAGCCGTAAGCAGATATTGACCTATTACTTCTTGGGGAGTAGCGTAATCGGTGGAGTAGCGGAACTGCTCCTCCATTATGCGGATAGCGATGGTGTCGGCAGGCTCATACGACAGGCGCAGGGTATCGACCCACATATGGAGTGCCTTGGTGTTGTTGCCTCGGTTGCGCCACGAGATATAGGCGCGCTCGGTGGGTTTGGTGATTGTGAAGGGGTGGCTGCCCTTGATTGTGTCGCCCACGCGCAGCGACCATTGGTTTATGGTGTGTGTCGAGTCGGCCACATCGCGCAGCTCGGCATATACTCGCTCGCCTTGCGTGCGCGAGGCGATATAGTACTCATACTCAAGACGATAACTGCCTGGTTGCAGGTCATCGAAATACCAGCGCATACCCTTCTCGCCAATCTTCTTGCTATTGAGCAACGAATCGACAAAAATAGTATCCATAGCCAACATCTTTCCCTTATCAACCATCTTTGTCCAGTAGTTCCACAATATGCGTTTCTCGTCTGCCTCAGTGCGGAGTTCGGTGATGGCAACCTCCATAATATCCGAAATCTGAGCACTCTTACGCTTGGTCAGGTTGCCAATTGTGTATTCAAAGTCCTCTATCGTGTAGCCGTGTTTGCTGAGTACGGGCGTATAGAGATCGGTACTGTCGTTGGCACTCAGAAAGAGCACATCTGTCGCATAGGCATTGACGAGCAGAAACTCCTTGATGAGCGACACAAGTTCGCGATTGGGGATATTCTTCGGACGCGCCACACATCCCATCATCATCGCTGCCAGCACCACTACAACAGCACCATTCAACACTCTTCTTCCCACTTTCATATCTATCTTTTTACATTTTCCTCTTTTTACAAATTTCCCCTCATCGAGTGGAGTTTTCGGCTCACCGTCAGGTGTGTAATCGCCAGACTGATGCCGACTGCCGCAACAGCAATGCCCACTACATCCCACACCTCAACAACCACGGGATAGGCATCGAAAAGGAAGCTCTCGCCACCAATCCTCACAATCCCGAACTTCTGCTGCACAAGGCTCACGACCAATCCCAGCACAATGCCACCCACTGCGCCCCAACCGCTAATCAGCATACCCTCGTTCAGGAATATGCGATAGATAAATCGGTCGTTGGCTCCGAGTGTGCGGAGTGTTGCAAGGTCATCTTTCTTGTCGATAATCAGCATTATAAGCGATCCCACAAGCGAGAACGAGGCTATCAGCAGCACCAACAGCGAGATGAAGAATACACCCCACTTTTCGTACTGCATCAGTCGGTAGAGCGAGGCGTTCTGCTTCTCGCGAGTAGCCACTCTGTACCCGTTGCCGAGCCTTTCCTGCAATCTCTCGGCCACCTTGTCTGCTGAGGCACCCTCCTCAACAGCCACCGCCACAAAGGAGAGGCGGTCGGGGTAGTCGAAGAGCCTTTGTGCGAACTCTATGGTCGAGAAGATGTAGGTACCGTCGTGGTTTGCATCGAGTGCGTAGATGCCCTCAGGGTAGAGTCGCGCACTCTTGGCTGCGCTGACCGGCAGCAGCATCGAGACACTGCCTCGGTTGGGTGTGTATAGCACCAGCGGGTCGAAGAGTGCGGTGCGCACACCGAGCGTGTAGGCCACACCCTGTCCCACAACAGCCTGCTGCAGGTCGCCAAATTGGAGATCGTAGTTGCCTTCTACAATCAGATCGTCCATCGGCACGACATCGGTGTAGAGCGTGTCCACACCCCTGAGTATCGCCGTGGCCTGTGCGCCACGATACTCCACCAATACCGACTCCTCCAGCACGGAGGATATTGCTGCAACTCCCTCTACATTAACCAATTGCGCCACATCAAGGCTGTCTGTGCAAAAAACCTTGCCGCGAGCGGGGGAGATGCGGATATCGGGATCGCCAAGGCTGTTCTGGTCGGCGATAAGTCCCGACAGACCATTGAAAATAGATAGCAGTATCACCATTGCCGCCACCGGAATACCCACCGCAAAAGAGCTCACCCTCGAAATGATGTTAATCACCGAGAATGACTTCTTAGATGAGAAGTACCTACGGGCAAATAGCAGTGGCAGGCGCACGGCAGTATCTTCTATTTCAATAGGTTATCTATGTTCTGAATATACTCCAGCGAGTCGTCAAGGAAGAAGGTAAGCTCGGGCACTACCCTCACCTGATTGCGGATGCGGGTGCCGAGTGCGCGACGGATACGCCAATTGTTCTCCTCAAAGCTTTTCATAATCCTCTCGCTCTCGGCAAAGGGGAAGACGCTGACATAGATGCGTGCATAGCCCAAGTCGGGGCTGACCCTGACGGTAGTAACCGAGGCCATAACGCCCTTCACCAGGTCGGCGCACTCCTTAATCAATATATCCGCCATATCTTTTTGGATCTGGCGGGCAACTTTTTGTTGTCTTTGCGATTCTTGTTGCTCCATTTTTCTGAGTCTATTTTAATTATTTATTTCAATCCATTTTCTGTGAGCGAGCCCACAACATCTGCCGCCACTTTGGTCGCTCTGCGACGCATCTGACTGCTATCCTCCCCTTTGCCGAGTCGGTAGAAGATACCCACCGAAACGGTGATGTTATCGACCGGCGAGCGTTGGAAGATGTTGGGCGGATACTTGGTCTGCGCCTTTTGAATATCGGAGAAGCCGAAGTCGTAGCGTCCCTCCACAAAGAGGCTCATTCGGCCTGCCAGCTTCATCTCGGCACCCAGACCACCACACAGTCCGTAGCCCCAGCGGTTGTCCCTCACGAGCAACATCTCGTATGGACCCTCCTCTACGGTCTCGCCGCTCTCGGTATTGTAGGTGCGGAAGGTTGAGGAGATGTTGTAGTTGAAGGTAACACCAATGTTGAGGAATACCCTCAGACGATCCTGCGCCATTGTGATATGGGGTTGCCAGATAAAGGGGACCATCAGCGTATTGATACGACGCGAGTAGGTGTGGTTGCTGTTGGAGAGCGACTCATACTTGTAGCCCCTCTGCATATACTGCAACTCCAGACTGATACCACCCGTATATTTCAGTGTAGGTTGTGCTGCTGTCGGCTCGGAGTAGTAACGCCACACCAGACCACCGCTCAGCATACCCAGCTCCATAGGACTCTTCCAGGAGGGGTAGAGTCGCACATCGCTACTGCCGTAGCCACCCTTGATACCCACATAGTGCTGTGCCGAGGCGGGAGCCATACCCACCACTGCGCTCAACAGCACCACGCAAACCATTATTTTATTCATTAGCCTCATTTTCATCTTGTTGTGTGTCTAAGGTGTGGTCAATTAGCGGAAGGTGTTGCCGATGTTCGACATACCCGAGAGTCCTGAGCCGAAGCCGCCAAGTCCGCCTCCCGAACTCTTCTGCTGCTCCTGCTGCTGTCGCTGCAACTCGCGCTGACGAGCCTGCTCACGCAATTTTTCCAATCGCTGACGCTCCTGCTCGGCAACCTCACGACGGATACTCTCGGTGGTGATAGGCTCAAAGAGTTTGTTCATATCCATATCGAGGTCGATATCCCAGTTAGCCTTTACTGTTAGGGTCTCTTCGCCCTCATTGTCGCTAAAAATCTCGGCACGCTCGGGCTGCTGACGGAAAATCACACTTCCCGAATCCCAAACACCATTGCCGTTGTTGTCCTCCAAAACTCTGATCTTCACATCGGCAGGCTTGACAAAGTCGAAGACCACCTGCCCGCTGCCCGTCACTTGTTTGGTGTCGAGTATCTGACTGCCCGACACGGGTAATAGATAGACCACATAGTGGCTTGAGTCGCTCTTGGCGGTGAAATTGATGTTTATATTGCCAAACTTTGAGGGGTCAGCCACCGTGATTTTGAGAGTTATCGAGTCGTTTTTGTCGCCACGCGAATCCACCCACGCACCGGCTTTGGCCTGCAACTCATAATTACCCTGCTCCTGCCACGAAGCCCCAATGTGCCACTGGTGAATGTTGACCGTATCCTGCGTGAAGGTGTAGCGCGCCTTGTATCGTGCCTCATCATCGCCCACGCGAATCAGCATCAGTTTTGAGGTGTCGGCCACTACAAGCGGAGCCTCAAATTGGAGTGTCGCCTTTCTGCCGGGCATCACCTCTGAGGTGACTTGTGTCACCTTGAAGGGGTTGGGCTTGGCGGGTGGTGTGTACTCCTCGCCATACTTCTCGGCCTCCTTGCGAGCCTTCTCCTCCTCTTCGCGCCTCTTTTTATCCTCCTCGCTCTCTACATATTTCCAGAGCAGTTCAAGTTTTGCAGTGTCGGGAACAAAATTTCGCAGCGAGTCGTTCTTCAGATAGATAAGTTCACCCCTGAGCGTGTCTGCCAACAGCTCGGCAGGGGCGTTGAGCCACACATCGAGCGTATCGCCACGCTCGGTAACGCGCTCCCACACATAGTTCTCCTCGCTGAGGCTGTCGATGCGTAGCGAGAGCACCTCAGGTTCGGGTGCGCTGAACTCAAAGCGGATGCGCTTCTGCTCGGGGCGTGAGGAGTTGCTCATTCGCTGCATCTTGAATGCCTTCTCGGTGAAGAGCGAGAACTGCACCTGCGGCTCCGGCACAAGTTCCAGACGCGAGGTGTCGTAGCGCACTGTGAAGTCGGGCATACGCAACGGGTTGAGCACCGTGTCGATATAGCCGACCCTGTCCACCTCCTGCTCGTATGTGAAGTTGCCGTTTTTGTCCTCCACAGCATAGACACGATAGTCAATCGGTTTGAGGTTTTGGGCGAAGAACACACCATTAGTCATTGCACGAGCGATGGCTTTGGGCTTGAGTTTCAGCAGTGTGGAGTCTTGGCCGGGGAAGAGCGAATCAACCTCGGCAGCGTCGTAGAACATAATGAGTGTCTTGCTCACCGTGTCGCCCTTCTCGGCACTCACCGTGCGACCCGCCATATACATAGAGTCGATGGTGGGACCTGTCGAAAAGACATATCTCACTCCGGGCAGTTTGTTACCCTCGTTGTTGTCGCTGATACTGCTGCCGAAGTTGAGCGAGTAGGTGGTGTTGGGTTTGAGTGTGTCGAGGATGTCGATCTGCACTCCGCGACCGCGTATGGTGAGCGTAGGCTTCTTCTCCATAGCGGGCGATACGAAAAACTCCTTCTGCTGGTCGGTGAGTTTTACATACTCGTCAAACTCGATATAGATTCTCTTCTGGTCAAAGTTCACTGTGCCATTGGCAGGGGTGATATTCATCACCACCGGAGGCAGCGAGTCGCGAGGACCGCCCTGAGGACCCGCAATGTTCGCGCAACGCCACATAAAGGCAGAGGCGAAAAGAAAAACCACAATGCCTCTTCCCGCCCACAGCGCAGACCTTTTCACTCTTTTATTCATTTTTTTGTTCAATTTACCTCATCACTCTAATTAACCTACTCTGCTCGCTACTCTGCTCACGACCGCCTTGCTACTCCTTCTCGGCCAGTTGTCGCGATTGCAATTCGCCACGCATCTCGCGCACCGTCTTGTCGAGCAGAGGGTGTATCTTGTTGGGAGCAATCTCACTCAGGGGAGCCAGCACAAACTCTCTCTCCTGCATCAGCGGGTGGGGGATTACCAGGTCGGGGGTGTTGATTACCTTGTCGTCGTAGAAGAGGATGTCGATATCAATCTTGCGCGACGAGTAAGGCTCACCGTTTTCCGCCTTGATGGCAGCCTCAGCCTCTCTGTCGCGTCCCAACTCCTTCTCGATCTCCAAGATACCCGCCAACAACTCCTCCGGAGTGAGGTCTGTATCGAACTCAATGGCCTGATTTAAAAAATGTTCCGACGAGGTGAAGCCCCAAGCCTCACTCTCGTACATATGCGAGCACCTCAGGATAACACCCAGACGCTCATTGATCATCTGTTGTGCCTGACGCAGTCGCGCCTTCACATTGTCCAGATTTCCGCCGGTAATTACAATTGCTCTTGCCATTTTGGTTTGAAAGTTTTTATGGTTCTATGTTAGGTTACTTGTTAGGTTTGTTCAGGAAGAATTTGCTGGCCGCCAACGCAAAGTGTATGAAGACTATACGGGCATTGCCATTGGCCATTACATCGCGCAGCGTGCGCTCAAAAGCCCCAATCAGCAACTCGATGTTGGAGTTGTTGACAAAGGGGGCAAACTTTGTGCAAAAGGCCGCCTCCTCGCCCCACAGATAACTAATAGGGCTGAGTCCCGCAGTGAGCATATAACTCTCGCGGAGCATACCGAGCGAGTATTCCAGGAAGTGTTTCTGTCGCTCACGACCCAACTTCGCCATCTGCTCCGCCCACTCCATCAACTCCAGATGCTTCTGCCCGTATGCCAGACGCATCAGCGAGGCGAAGTGCGAGAAGTTCTCCGAGCGCATCTCTGCCGCCTCCTCCGAGAAGAGTGCTTTGAGGGTCACCATACTGCCATCCGCTACGCGTGCCGCATCAGCCGCATCGGTAGCCGCAACGCCAAATCGCTCCACGGCAGCCTGAGCCAACGCCTCGCGGTCAATCCTTCCGACCGACACCTCCTGGGTGCGCGAGAGGATGGTTGCCAACAACTTCTCGGGGTGTTCCGAGATGAGCAGGAAGAGGGTCTTGTCCCACGGCTCCTCCAATATTTTGAGCAGGCAGTTTGCCGAACTATCGTTCATACGCTCGGGCAGCCACATCACCACCGCTTTCCACTCCGACTCGAAGGCCTTGAAGGAGAGTTTGCGTATCACCTCGTCGGCCTCCTTCTTCGAGATAAGTCCCTGCTTGTTCTCCATACCCACCGAGGCGTACCACTCCTGCTCCGAGAAGTAGCCACCACTGCTGCTCACCATCTCTCTCCACGCGGGGAGGGCTGCATCGCACGCCGAGCGCGACTCCTTGGTGGTGGGGGCGGGGAATACGAAGTGTA
>JAGBTK010000078.1 GCA_017631375.1 Tidjanibacter sp.
CTCAATGCGTGGAAAATTAACGAGCAGACCAGATGGAAGCATTGGATGGTACAGCCTGAGGCTCGCTATTGGTTCTGCGATCGTTTCTCGGGGCATTTTGTTGGTCTTCATCTTCACGGCGGCCAATACAATATCGGCAAGTTTGACCTGCCTGTCTCATTGTTTGGGACGGACTTTGGTAAATTTGCCGATCATCGTTATCAGGGCTGGGCTGTTGGCGGCGGTATCGCTTATGGCTACGCTTTTATTCTTAACAAGTCTTGGAACCTTGAGCTTGAGTTGGGTGCCGGCTATAGTTACACTAACTATGATATGTTTGAGTGTGACGGCTGTGGTCGTAAGGTCGGTTCGGGAAATCACCACTATTGGGGTGTGACCAAGGCTGCTGTTAATTTGGTTTATCTCTTCTAAATTAAGAAAGCAATGAAACGATATATTACTACCATTATTGCAACGCTGGCCACCGTGTCGGCACTCTCTGCCCAGACTATAAGTGGTGTTGTGGTTGAGGGATTTACTATGGAGCGCAGTGACAAGTATGTGACTGTCGATATTGCTTTGGATATTACAGGTCTGGATGTTGCCTCCTCTGAGGTGGCTGTTCTGACTCCTTATATCGTACGCGATGAGCATAAGGTGGCTCTTACTTCTGTAGGTATCTATGGTCGCAATCGCCACTACTACTATCAGCGCAATGAGGAGTTGGCTCCTACTATGGGCAACGACCTCTCCTATATGGCAAAGAATGCTCCCGAGAAGGTTACTTACCACACAACAGTGCCTTATGAGGAGTGGATGGATGGCTGCCAGCTCACTTTCGAGCGTGTGGATTATGGTTGCCGCGGTTTGGCTTTCAATCAGCAGGATGATGTGCTGATTGAGCGTTTCCCCCTGGAGCCCTATATTCCTGAGCTTATCTATATCCGTCCCGCTGCCGAAGTTGTTAAGAGCCGTGAGGTTAGTGGTTCTGCATTTGTTGATTTCCCCGTGAATCAGTCTGTTATCACTCCTTCCTATCGTAATAATGTGGCGGAGTTGGCAAAGATCACCGGTACTATTGACGATGTTAAGTCGGATAGTGATGTTACCATCACTTCGCTGACTATTAAGGGTTATGCTTCTCCTGAGGGTACTTGGACAAACAACGAGCGTTTGGCTAAAGGTCGTACCGAGGCTTTGAAGGAGTATGTTGAGGATCTCTATAAGTTTGCTGATGGCTTTATCAAGACTTCGTACGAGCCCGAGAATTGGGAGGGTCTGAAGGAGTATGTTGCTGCATCGACTCTGGAGCATAAGGCTGAGATTTTGGAGGCTATTGACTCCGATCGTGAGCCCGATGCACGCGAGTACTATATTCGTATGACCTGGCCTGAGGAGTATCGCACTCTGCTTAACGATTGCTATCCAGCTCTTCGTCGTTCGGACTACACCGTTGAGTACACTATTCGTAACTACACTTCGGTAGAGGAGATTGAGAAGGTTATGAAGGAGGCACCCCAGAATCTTTCGCTCGAGGAGTTCTATAAGTTGGCACAGACCTATGCTCCCGGCAGCGATGAGCTCGATGAGTTGTTCGAGATTGCAGTTCGTATGTATCCCGAGGATGAGGTTGCCAACCTCAATGCAGCCAACTCGGCTATGAGTAAGGGTGATTATGAGCGCGCTCTGCGTTACCTGGCACAGGCAGGCAATCGTCCCGAGGTGGTTTATGCTCGCGGTGCTTTGGAGGTATTGCGTCAGGACTATGAGGCGGCTATGCCTTATCTGGAACAGGCCAAAGAGCTTGGCATTCGTCAGGCACAGCCCGCTATCGATGGCATCACCGACTATTGGAAAATTTCGAAAAAGAGTATCAAGTAGAAAATACAACTTACACACAAATAATTAACTTCTAACAATTAATCAGTTTATGAAAAAGTATTTCTTTCTCGCACTTGCTGCATTCGCATTTGCAGCGTGCTCTGAGGACGGCCCTGCTGCCGGTGTAAATGGCGGTGATGAGCCTGCCGTATCTGGTGAAAAGATGTATGTGGCTGTTTCGGTTCAGTCGAATGATGACAGCAGTCGTGCTGCTACCATTGGCGGTTATGCTGACGGTACTGCTGACGAGCAGAAGGTATCGAAGGCTATCTTCTTCTTCTTCGACGAAAATGGTCTGCCCGTTAATGTTCAGGGTGACAAGAACTATGTAACCGTGACTCCCGCTATGAACACTCAGAATCCTGCGGATGACAATATCACCAGCCTTTCGAACGAGATCTTGGTACTCGACCAGTATAAGAGCCAGCCCGCTTCGTTGGTTGCTGTTCTTAACTGGGATTACACCGGTGCTTCAATTTCGCATGCTGCTTTGACTGATAAGGTGGTTGCTACCTCGGCTCTGAGCTCGGCAAGCGGTTTTATTATGAGCAACTCGGTTTATATGGATGGCTCGAACGCTGTTGTAGATCGCACTGCTCTTGTTGATGCAAACTTTGGTAAGGACGCTGCAAGCTGCACTCCCGCGAAGATCTATGTTGAGCGTATAGCTGCTAAGGTAAGCGTTACCAGCACTGCTACTAAGTTTGACACTTCGGTAGAGGTTGATTCCGAGACTGTTTATGCTCAGATTATGGGTTGGGACTTGGTATCGGTTCAGAAGGAGTCGTCTCTCGTAAAGAAGATTGACAACACTTGGACTGAGGGTGCTCTTGGTTTTGCTTGGAACAACCCCACTTTCTATCGCAGCCATTGGGCAGATGCAAACTCGGATGCTGATGCTCCTAAGTTTGTTTATGACAACCTGGCTGAGAGCCTTGGTGCTACTGTATATGTAGGCGAGCAGACCGACGGTGTAAATCGTACTATGTATATCGTAAAGGCTAAGTTGGTTGACGAGAATGACGCAACTGTTGAGATTGCTAAGTGGTATGGTACTGAGTATGCAGGTATTAGCGCTCTGAAGACCGCTGTTGCTAACAGCCTTTCGCACAAGTTCTATCTCCGTGACGGTGATGCTGCTCCTTACACTTATAGTCCTATCTCGGCTGATCAGATTGACCTGGTACAGGGTACTGCAGCTCCCGGTGAGGAGGGTGTGAAAACCTATGAGGTTTACTTTACTCTTGCTTCGGGTGTTTCTACTGCTAACTGGTTTACCTACAACGGTGTTGACTATGCTCCTGTTGCTGATATCAACGCAGAGCTTGCTAAGATTGATCCTGCTAAGGTATGGGCAAACGGTGAGGCTTACTACTTCGCTGAGGTAATGCACCACGATACTACTCCCGGTATCGTTCGTAACCACTCATACGCTATCAACATCAAGGGTGTTAAGGGCTTGGGTACTCCCGTTTACGACGGTAGCGAGAACATCGATCCTACTGTTCCCAGCGATGACA
Organism: Tidjanibacter sp.; assembly: GCA_017631375.1. Classification (GTDB taxonomy): domain Bacteria; phylum Bacteroidota; class Bacteroidia; order Bacteroidales; family Rikenellaceae; genus Tidjanibacter. Next base: position 3,381 of record JAGBTK010000078.1, read on the forward strand.
ATCAGTCGTATATCTCGGCTGAGATCAATGTTCTTGCTTGGAGCCTTGTTAACAACGATGTAACTCTTGGTCAGTAATTCTTACGCCGATTTACCTAATTAAAAATTAATCTAAGGGCCCGCAGAGCGGGTAGCAAAGCGGGCCCTCTTTTTTACAAACAAGCCTGTGGTGCTGAGGCGTTAAAGTGAGTGCCAAAATTTGGAGGCTGCTCCCCGCAACAGGGTTGAGCGATATGGTCGGGCGAGGCAGAGAGGCCGCGCAAGACTCTCCCACCAAAAGTGAAGCAAAAGTGCTCCCCACAGAGAGTGAGCATACAATATATAAGCTACTACAAGAGCGACAAAAGACAAAACAAAAAATAAAAAAACAAAAGACAATGAAAACCAAAATGAAAAGAAGCAAGTGGAGTTTGATACTCGCAGCTTTTATGGTGACTCTCTCGACGAGTTGTGAGAACAACCTGATCTTTGAGGGCGAAGGAGATTGTGGTGTGTACTACAATATCCACTTCAAGTATGATTACAATATGAAGTATGCCAACGCCTTCGCAAATGAGGTTAATTCGGTGGCACTCTTCGTATTTGACCAGAACGGTACTCTTATCGAGAGTGTTGTTGAGGATAATGCAACAGCTTTGTCGTCCGAGAGCTTCTCCATTCCTTTGGAGCTTCCCCGTGGCAACTATGAGTTGCTTTCGTGGGCAGGTCTGATGGATGAGAGCTCGTTCGACCTGTTGGCAAATGTGCAGGAGGGTGTGACCAAGAAGGAGGAGCTGAAGGTTAAGATGAACCGCACCACTACCGGTGGCGTATCGGTTGTCAATAACGACCTCAAGCCTCTCTATCACGGCACTCTGTCGCTGAATGTTACCGATGAGGAGGGTACCTACCACGAGACTATGTCGCTCACTAAGGATACCAATGTTATCCGCATCGTATTGCAGCAGAACGAGGAGAGTGACCTGACTGTTGACGAGTTCGATTTTGAGATCACCGCAGCAAACGGTTACTACAATTGGGACAATTCGCTCTTGGCTGATGAGACTATTCACTACAAGCCTTGGGCAGTTAGCAATGGTACCGCTTCGGTTGGTAAGGCTGTGACTTCGGTTACTGTAGCAGTTGCTGAGATGACCATTGGTCGTATGATTGATGGACAGAGCCCCATTCTGACTGTTAAGAAGAAGAGCGATGGCGAGGTTGTATTCCAGATTCCCGTTGCTGACTACGCACTCTTGGTTAAGGGACACTACAACAGCAAGATGAGCAATCAGGAGTATCTTGATCGTCAGGATGAGTATAATATGACCTTCTTCCTTGGCGAGGATGATCAGTGGATTTCGTCGAGCATCATCATCAATGCTTGGACTGTTGTATTAGATGACATAATCCTTTAATTAACCCCCAAACATTTAATGTTATGAGAGTTAAGTTTAGAAATTTATTGATAGTTCTGGTGGCCGGCGCACTTGCCTCCTGCAACACTATCTTCGACGACAGCGCTTGTCCGTCGTTTGAGGATGGTCGTGAGGTGACCTTTGTGCTTGCTCTCTCGGAGGCTACGGGTTCTTCGAGTCGTGCCGCTTGGAACGATGCTGCTGCATCGGCTACCGACGTGGAGGGTAATATCTTCGAGAATCGTCTGTTGGCAGAGCAGTTGCGCGTAGCAGTCTATACCACTGCTAATGTCTATCTTGGTGATGTGACCGACCTGCTTTATTGGCCCATCAATCCTGAGAACACCAGATATCAGTTCAAGGGTAATCTTCCTGTAGCTTTGCTCACAGATATGGCAGCTCTTCCTGTAGGTGCTACTCCCGACTATAAGTTTATGGTCTATGCTAATAGTCCTGCCGGCTCTTCGCCTGCCAACACTCTTTATACGCTTGCCGATGTTACTAAGACAGACAGCGCAATTCCTATGTGGGGTGTTAAGCAGACCGATCTGACTCCTCTGATGAGTGCAAAGAGTATGGATATGGGTACTATCTGGTTGCTTCGCAGTGTGGCGAAGGTGGAGGTTAATCTTGCAGATGAGCTTACTTCGCAATATACCTTGAAGGATGTGAGCATCAACTACCACAACGCGCAGGGCTATGTTCTGCCTACTGGTTGGGATACCACCACCGCTACCGAGAGTCTTGATCGCCAGAGTGTATTCCGTGGCTATCGTTCGCTCCACTCGGGCCATCACCCCTTTGTGGAGGCGGTTAGTGGCGAGCGATATGTGATGTATCTGCCTGAGTATGATAATATGCTCTTTGCTGACTACGAGGCTAAAATTACGGTTGTTCTGAACGATGGTACTTCGGATCGTGTCTATACTGATGCTTTGGAGTTCCGCAACTATTCGGGCGGTGTGGCAACAGGCGATGTTTATAACTTGGTACGCAACACTATCTACCGCTTTAATATCAATGCTGTCAGTGTAGGCAATCTGGAGCTTAACTTCTCGGTTGCTGATTGGGCTCGTAGCGACAATTGGGAGTGGGTACAGGATTTCTCCTATCCCACCTATCATAACCCCGTTCTTGCCGATGCCGGTGAGCGCGACGGAGACGCGACAAACGATGTATTCCCCGATAAGCCTACTATGAAGTATGTGGCTGACGCGGCTCAGAAAGATGCTAACGCCTTCTCTTGCTGGTTCCAGATTTTGGCTCCTGCAGATCAAGATTGGATGCCCGTATTGCGTACAGCGTCGGGTAACGCGAGTATCAAGGTTTATAAGGAGGTTATCTCGGCCGGTATGCGCACTATGGAGTTGGTTTACGATCCTGAGTCGGCAACTTCGGAGGTTCGCGACGGCAGCCTGCTGACTGCCTACAATGGCTGGTACAATATCAAGGTTATTCCTACTGCTGCTGATAATGTTGGTGAGGTAGTAGAGTTTGGTATTACCTATACCCAGTCGTGGATGGGTGCGGGCGGTGCTCGTTTCCTGCTGATCAATGGTGAGCATGACCATATTATGTGGCCAAATAGTGGCACAGATGCTCGTATTATTAGAATTGAACAAGTTAACTAAAATATCGCAATGCTATGAAAAAGAGACTCTTTATTTTTAGTCTGTTGGCTGCCTTCTCGTTGGTGGCTTGCAACGGCTTCGACGATGACTTCGGTCAGAGTCCTGAGGGGCAGGGCGGTATTACTCTGAATATCGAGGGTGCCGGCGCAGGCTCGCGTGCTGTGGCCGATATGGCTGACGAGGCATACGAGAATGCTATTACCCACCTTGATGTCCTCTTCTTCAACAATGGCGCAGATGACGAGAATAGCACTTTGGCTTACTCGGAGCGTGTCAATGTTGGTGAGAATGCAACCAATGTAACTCTTGGTGTGAAACCGAGTGCTTTTACCGTGAATGACAAGTATCGCGTATATGTGATTGCCAATGCATCGGCTCCTGCCGAGAGTTTCGCAGTTGGTAATCTTGCAAATGTAGAGGAGCTCAAAGATATGGAGCAGCTCGACGGTAGCGTACATCTCAGCGGTTTGAGATATACCGGTATCCCCTCGCACTTCCTGATGGACGGTATGGCATACCTCGGTACAGGTGAAGAGCCTGCTACAAGCAGCCCTATCATTATCAATAGTGGTGACACAAGCAAAAAGGTTGAGATGAGTGTTGTTCTCCGCCGTGCTGCTGCCAAGGTGGTGGTTAAATTGTCGGAGGGTGCCAATATGCAATTCTCGGATGAGCTTACAGGCTCTTCGGCAGGTTACTATATGCGCAACCTTCCCTATACCACTAAAATCGTTGCAGGTGACGGTAGTGTGGTGTTGTGTGATGATCTTCGTACTACTGCCGAGGTTTGGACAGATTATGCTAAGTGGGTGAGAAATGGCGAGAATGAGATTACGGGTTTGGAGATTACCGCCTATGTTTACAGCCATTCGTGGGATCCTGCGGACAACTCTGTATTCTCGCAGGCTACCAACCTTCTGGTGGATATCCCCGCTGCTTATGACGATCCCGTCAATGGTTTGGTAAGCTACCCCAAGAACTACTACCAGATCCCCTTGACCAAGGAGTTTAAGTTTGAGCGTAACCATTACTACGAGGTGTTGGCTACGGTTAATGCTCCCGGTGCAGAGGACTTCTCGGAGCCTGTTGTTGTTCAGGATTTGCACTACTCGGTCTATGATTGGACAGAGAGAATTATCAATGTGGGTGGCGAGATTGGGCCCTTCTATCTGAAGGTCAATCACGATACACTTGATATCCACAATGTTTCGGTTGACTCCAAGTCGCTGAGGTTTACCTCTTCGTCGCCTATTACCATCACTATCGACTCGGTATCCTACTTCGATAAGTTTGGTACTTCGCGCAAACTGACTACTCAGCAGATTAACTCCAACAATGTAAGAGCAACCACTGCTGCCGGTGCAATTTCGGGTAATATCACTATCAATAGTAATCTTCCCGACAATAACACTATCCGCTACATCCGCCTGACTGTTGCTAATCAGGACGGCCAGAGCGAGAGTGTGCTGGTGCGTCAGTATCCGTTGACCTATATTGTTAATATCCAGGGCTGGTACTCCTATCGCGATGACTTCCGCTCGGGTACCAACAGTGCTACTACTATCAATAATGTCGGTAGCAGAATTTCGGGTATTTCGCTTGGCTCGTGGAACAGCAGTACAGGCACATATACCTATAACTACAACCGTAACAGCGGTTTCTTCCGCTCGAAAGTTGCAAGACAGAACTACTCTCCCGAGCATCGTCAGGACTCCTACAAGGGCCGTTCCGATATTGACTATTACTATTACAGCACGTATGGTAGTTCGCTTCAGTATAGCGGTAGTGAGGACCCTGCAAATGCCCGTATGTATCATGTGCGCACAACAGCCTCCTCGACAGAGTATAAAATTGGTCTGCCCAAGACTATTGTTGATCCTGCGACAGGCCTGACTATTACTGCTCCCGGTGAGGATAACGCACAGCTTGTTTCGCCATCGTTCATCATCGCCTCGCGTCTGGGTTCTGTAACCCCGGGTGATATGTCTAATGCGAACCAGAATAATGCGGCAGAGCGCGAGAAGCGTCGTTTGGCTATTGCTCGCCACCACGCTGCCAACTATGTGGAGGTTGCTGAGGATGGTACCGTATATAAGGATTGGCGACTGCCGACCGATGCAGAGTTGAAGATTATTATGGGTCTGCAAGGTACTCAGAACGAGAGTGCAGATGCAATCGACTTCCTGCTCAGTGGTACATTCTATATCTCGGGTAATGGTGAGGTATATAATGAGAACAATATCCGTAACGATAATGTAAATAACTGGGGTATTCGTTGTGTACACGATGTACTCGAATAGACGGAAGGCAACTAATTAAGAAACAGACAAATTTCTACGACTATGATGAAGAAATTCGCATATATAATGACACTTACCGCAGCACTGCTGCTCGGCTCGTGCCACCTTGACAACCTTGATGATACCCTCCCCAAGGATGAGGTACCCGAGGGCTATGTTGAGATTAATTTTGATGCCTTTGCTCCTGCAATGGAGGTGGTGGAGACTCGTGCGGTTGACCCCGATGGTGTGGATGTGCAGACTCTCTCGCTCTTCTGCTTCAATGAGTATGGCCTCTTCCTGACTATCGAGCAGGCGCAGCTTACTCGCAACACTGCAACCTCGCCTTCGGTATCGGGTACCTACAAGGCAACCATTCCTGAGGATGCCTATATTATCCACTTTGTGGCTAACCAGAACCCTGAGCTCTTTACCGGTATGGATTTCAGCAACCAGACCGAGGATGAGATCAACGACGATATGGTTGGTGCATCGGGTATGATTATCTATTGGGCACGCTTTGAGCGCAGCTACGCAGATAATGCTCCTTCGCTTGGTGAGCAGCTTGCCGCTATGAATGGTGGCGAGGGCGTGAAGCTCCTTCGCAATCAGGCTAAGGTGACCGTAGAGGCTGATCCTGCAAGTGGTTTTACCGTTACCGGCTTTAATGTGGCTAACATCCTCGCCTTCGGTACCACCGCTCCCTACCACTCTGTAAATCGTTTTCCCACTGCTGGTAGTGCTTTCGAGTGGCCAGGCGATGAGCCTTGGGTGACTCTGCCCAAGAATCTGACTAAGATGTCGGATATCGACGAGGTGACTACCAAGCCTGAGGAGTATATCTTCGAGCACCCCAACACTCTGGAAGACCCCGTGAGCGTTATTATCCGTGGTCGCAACCAGGGCGAGAGTCAGGACTCATACTATCGCGTGATGATTATGGACGCAAAGGGTGAGCAGGTTATGATTCGTCGTAACCACCACTACCGAGTGAATGTGATTGGTAAGTTGACCTATGGCTCGGCTACCTTCGAGGAGGCTATGCTTGCTCCGCCTACCAACAATGTATATGTGGCTGTTGATGATTGGGTAAATGAGATCACCTTTGGCGACTACACCCTTAATGTCAATACCACAGGTATCGTTCTCGACGAGAGCCAGGCAGGTGGTGTGCAGACCTTCACCTATACTGTCAGTGCAAGTGGCAGCACCAATATCACTGATGACGATAAGGCTGAGGTTAGCTGGATGACAGGTAACAATATCGCTGCTCATAACTTCAACCATACCTTTAGTATTGACGCGTCGCGAAAGGTAGGTACAGGTGTCATCACCGTTCAGCTGCTTGATATCCCTGCTTCGGAGCAGGCTCTGGAGGGTACGCTGCTGGTGAAGCACGGTCGTTTGCAGCGCAAGATAGAGATGCATATGATCCGCAATCAGAGCTTTGTCCCCTCGTGGGTTGGCACTCAGATCTATGGCGGCACGACAGGTGAGTTTGTAACCATTAAGTTTACCATTCCGGAGACTTGTCCCGATATTCTCTTCCCCTTCCCTATCTATATCTCCGTGAACTCGCTCGATGTGCGTTCGGCAGCGGGTCAGGACCTTCCCATTGTGATTAAGGGCGAGGAGGGCTATTATGGCGACGACAATGGTTTGGGCTACAAGTACGAGTTTGTGGTGACCGAGCCTGGTGTTCAGCGCGTCTATTTCCACAATATCCTCGAGGCAGAGGATGGAGAGACCGACAACATCACCCTCGAAGCTCCATATTTCGAGAAGCTGGTCAAGGAGTTTGCTTATGTAAACCACCAAAACATTATCGGTATGCGCGGTATGCACACATATAACGCAACTGCCGATGGTGAGGAGATCTACTACACCCTTGTTCCTCGCAAAATCAATGCTCCTGTGGCTATCCAGATGCAGTTGCAGAGAAAGGGTACTCCTAATAATACTCCTATCAATGCTGCAGCTGCCGATGAGTTTATCCTCTACTCGAAGACACTCAATGCATACAAAGAGGGCTATGAGTACTACAATGCAAACTACAGCCCAGCAGTAGATGTAACAAACTTGGTGTCGAAGCCCGCAGGCATTACCTTGCAGCAGGATTTCTATCCTCAGCTGACCGATGACGACCACTCGTCTGATGGTCGTACACTACCCTTCAAGCCTCACAATCCCTCCAACCCGAGCGAGGGAACAGGTAACTACACCGTATATCTCTACACCAATCGTGCGAATAGTGCCGATGTTGTGCGTATCGCGTCAAACTCGGAGGGTATGTCCTCGATTATCCCGCCCTATACCGCAACATACAACAGCAACACCTATCGTTCGTTGATGTTTGAGTTGGCTAACTACCATCCTTTCGGCTTCGCTGCAGAGGTGCAGATTGGCGGTGTGACAGAAGGCACTTGGGGCAATAATAATAGCTATCCGCAGGACAATACCGGAGTATTTGTTGAGCCTATCGACAATCTCCATTGGAGCTATGTTCCCAATCAGCAGGTTGACATCCTTCTGGATATTACACACTTCATCGGCTCGGATGGTGTGGAGGTTGATCCCTTCGGAACAGAGTTTGAGGTCTTTATCGATGCTCCTATGTTGGAGATTGATGCGAGCCGCTTGGCAGCAAACAGACTGAATAGCTCAAAGTTGGTGAAGATTAGCGACGGTAAGTTTAAGTATATCGTAGATGCTGATCGTGCGACTGAGGCAGGCTTTGGTGCATTGGCTGCTGCTACCTCCGGTGTGGCAGGTGAGCGCAAGGTTCTCCCCTTCAAGACTACCAAGAGCACCACTAAGGGCGAAATCAAGATCTATACCGATGCCAACAAGGTTGTCTTCTACGACAAGACTTTCAATGTGGATAATGTTCTGATTGAGGGTTATATCGGCTTCAAGCCCAATGGCGGTGCAGTGAGCGCGATTAAGAAAGATGAGTTTGTGAGCTTCTCGCTGGCTAAGACAGGTGTTCGTATCGGCTCAATGGTTGTCGATGCTGATGGTCACTTCAAGGTTAACCTTCGTGGCGAGTATGAGTTTGGCTGGAATGACTCTGAGGAAATCCACCTCGAGTATGTGGATATCACCGGAGCAGGTAGTCAGGCCTCGAAGATCTATCACGCTCACATTGAGGATCTGGCAGAGTTCTACGAGATGGCATTGAGTAGCACTCCCGCTAACCCGATAATCCTGACAGAGGAGGAGGGTCAGTAACAGATAACTAATCCATATAAAAAGAGTCGCCGAAGATTCGGCGACTCTTTTTATATTATGGTGTTGGAGTTACAAATTCTCCTTGCACCAGTCAATCATATACTTGCGAATGTGGGTCGATCCGCCGGGAACCATCGAGTGGTTTGCATCGGGATAGATCATAACATCCAACTGCTTGCCCGCCTGTACAAAACGGCTAAGCATATTGTAAGTGTTCTGGATGTGTACGTTGTCATCAGCCGTGCCGTGCATCAAGAGCAGGTTGCCCTTCAGACGGTCAGCGTAGCCGATGGGCGAAGGCTCATCATAACCCTCAGCATTGGTCTGAGGCAGACCGTTTACACGCTCGGTATATACCGAATCGTAGTAACGCCACGAGGTCACGGGAGCCACCGAGATAGCACTCTTAAATACATCTGCACCCTTCAAAATACAGTTCAGAGCCATATAACCGCCATAACTCCAACCATAGATACCGATGCGCTCAGCATCAACATAGGGCAGAGTTGCGAGGTACTTAGCGGCCGAGATTTGATCCTCTGTTTCGAGGCGACCCATAATGCCGTATGAGAGTTTCTTGAACTCCTCGCCACGATAACCCGTACCGCGAGGATCAACGCAAGCCACGATATAGCCCTCCTGAACGAGTGCATCCTCCCAGCTTACAAACCAACTGTCGGTAACCTCCTGCGAGCCGGGGCCGCTATACTGAGTCATCAGCACAGGGTACTTCTTGTTCGGGTCGAAGTTGGCAGGGCGGATCATAAATCCATTGAGAGTGTAGCCCTCGGGGGTGGTAAATGTGAACAACTCCTTAAGAGGCATATTGATCTCTTTAATAGTTTCTCTCAGTGCCGCATTGTCCTCCAATACTCTTACAAGCGTACCGTCGCCCTTGTGGAGGGTAGATACTGTGGGGGTGGTGATGGTGCTGTAATTGGCAACATAGTATTTGCAACCAGCCGAAGCACTCACACTCCAAGTGCCATCTGCGGTCGAAAGACGCTTCTTGTTCTTGCCGTTGATACCGATGCGGTAGAAGTCGCGCTGCAATGGCGAACGCTCGGTGGAGATATACCAGATGTTCTTGTTGTCCATTGCCACTACATTTGTTACCTCCCACTCGCCGCTTGTGATGGGGTTGAGCAGACCCTTTTCGGTGTGGTAGAGGTAGAGGTGCATCCAGCCTGTTGCGGTCTCGTTGCGTATGATGAATCGTTTGTCGTCGAGGAAAGTGATTGTCTCAGCGGAGATTGCATCGATATACTTGGGCGACTTCTCCTCGTAGATTGTGCGCTGAGTGCCATCGGCTTCGTTGAGCACTATCTCCAAGTGGTTCTGCAAACGATTTATGCGGAAGAAGTAGAGTTTGCCATCGGGTGTCCAATCGAAGAAGGGAACGTATTGGTCAAGCTCGGGGCCTACATCCACCTGCTTGCGGCTACCGTCGGTAGTGTCGTATACCCACAGCGTTACAAACGAGTTCTGCTCACCAGCCTTGGGGTATTTGTAGGAGTAGATAGAGGTATAGTTCGACTCCTTATCTGCAGTGTTGAACTGAGTGAAAGGGAACTCCTTGACGTGGCTCTCATCGGTGCGAAGCCAAGCCAGACGCTTTCCATCGGGCGACCAGCAGAGAGTGCGGTCGATAGCCCACTCCTCCTCATATACCCAATCGGGCACGCCATTAATAATATGGTTCCACTCGCCATCGGTGGTTACTGCCGTGTGGCTGCCATCGGCGATAGAGTAGATATAAACATTGTTATCCTTAACATACGCCACCTTGTCGCCCGAGGGGGCAAGTATCGCCATACGCAACTCATCGCCAATAACATCCAACTTGCCTGTTGCGCGGCTATAAACAGCGTACGACGAGAATGCCGAACGACGATAGAGCGAACGCGAGTTGTAGGTGAACATAATCTGACTCTCGTCGCCACTGAACTCATAGGAGCGGAAGAAGATGGGGAGTCCGGTGGTGGTTGTGTCGAGCAGAGTGTCTACGGGATTACCGGTGGCGTAGTCGTAGCGGATGATAGCACCCATACGATTGGCAGTGTAGTGCTCGCCATCGTTCATCGAGCGAAAACTACCTCCACTGCGTGCCGACAGCTCACCACGAGCAATGTTGTCGTAGGTGAACTTACCTTGTGCGCCAGCGGTGGTAACGGTTGCGGCAACCACCAGGCACAAAGAGAGTATAGTGCGAATAAATTTCTTCATCTTTTTAGTTGGTTAATGGGTTGTCTGCCAATTATTTAATTGCTTTGAGGCTCATGTCGAGCGAGCGAATCTGGTGGGTGAGTGCACCAACGGATATTACATCTACGCCACACTCAGCATACGAACGAATAGTTTCGAGAGTGATACCACCCGACGACTCGGTCTCGCACTTGCCTGCCACCAACTTCACAGCCTCGCGAGTCTGCTCAACCGAGAAGTTGTCGAACATAATGCGCTGGATGCCGTCGAGAGCAAGTACCTCCTTAACATCCTCCATTGTGCGCACCTCCACCTCGATAGGAATATCCTTGCCCTTTGCCGCCAGATAGCTCTTTACGGCTGCTACTGCGGGGGTGATACCACCTGCAAAGTCGATATGGTTGTCCTTCATCAGCACCATATCGTAGAGTCCCATACGGTGGTTGTCGCCACCACCATAGAGTACCGCCATCTTCTCCAATACGCGCATACCGGGAGTGGTCTTGCGAGTGTCTAGTACACGGCAGCCGGTACCCTCAACCTCCTTAACATAGACAGCTGTCTGTGTAGCCACGCCACTCATGCGCTGCATAATGTTGAGCACAATGCGCTCCGACTGGAGCAGGGTAGTGGTGCGTCCCTCTACATAAAACGCCACGTCGCCCACCTTAACATGGTCGCCATCATTGAGTATCTGCTCAAATTTAACCTCGGGGTCCAGACGGTTGAATACCATCTTTGCCACCTCGATACCGGCAATGATACCCTCCTGCTTTACGAGCAGGCGCATACGACCGTGGTGGTCGGCGGGTATTGTCGAGAGCGAAGTGTGGTCGCCATCGCCGATATCCTCGCGGATAGCGAGTTCGATAAGTTCCTCTACAAAGGGGATATATTCAGCTTTCATAGTTTTATGAATTTTAGTTCGACATAATATTTCAATCTACAAAGATAGAGTTTTTTTTGATTTCTTCTTCGCTTTGGCGGTTGTTGCTGCTGAGAATAGATAAAATATGGGTGTAGAGTGATGCTTAAACGAAAATTTGTATATTTTTGTAGTTTATAATGGGAATGGAGCGACTAATAATTAGGCGTAAATGAGATAACCCAGATATGTTATTTGAACAAAACCTTTAATTTAATAAAATTATGATGAATTTAAGAAAAGTGCTTGTGGCTTTGCTCGCAGTATTCTCGCTTGGCAACCTTGCTGCGCAGAATATGTTGGAGCCCCTGCCACAGGATCCAGAACTCCGTAAAGGTGTGCTTCCCAACGGCCTCACCTATTACATCCGTCACAACAGCAAGCCCGCAAATCAGGGCGAATTCTACATCTTCGATCGCGTAGGTGCTATCCAGGAGGAGGACTCGCAGGTGGGTCTGGCTCATTTCTTGGAGCACATGGCGTTCAACGGTACCAAGAACTTCCCCGGCAAGGGTATTATCAACTACCTGGAGTCGGTTGGTGTTAAGTTTGGTGCTAACCTCAATGCAGGTACTGGCGTAGAGCAGACTCAGTATATGATGTCGGCAGTGCCTCTCAACAGCGAGAGCATTATTGACTCCGTGCTGCTCATCCTCCACGATTGGGCATACTTCATCACCCTCGATGGTGAGGAGATTGACAACGAGCGTGGCGTTATCCTCGAGGAGTTGCGTACCCGTAACGATGCTTCGTGGCGTCTGCGCGAGAAGTCCTATCCCTACCTCTATGGCGACACCAAGTACGCTCACCGCAACATTATCGGTACCGAGGAGAACTTGAAGACCTTCTCGCACCAGGAGCTTCGCGACTTCTACCACCGTTGGTACAACACCACAAACCAGTGCTTGGTTATCGTGGGTGACTTCGA
>JAGBTK010000009.1 GCA_017631375.1 Tidjanibacter sp.
CCCCGACCGTTTTTTTGTAAAAAGCGGGACCAAAAACTTTTGTACATTTTGCCTGGGGAGGTACTCTTGTTCTCTTGCGTATATTTTTTCTAAATGCAGCCCCGACCGTTTTTTTTGTAAAAAGCGGAACCAAAAACTTTTGTACATTTTGCCTGGGGAAGTACTCTTGTCCTCTTGCGTATATTTTTTCTAAATGTAGCCCCGACCGTTTTTTTGTAAAAAGCGGGACCAAAAACTTTTGTACATTTTGCCTGGGGAATTACTCTTGTCCTCTTGCGTCTGACCGTTTTACATATTTCCCCATATTAAAAACTACGATACCCAACGATATTTTTTCGGGAATAATTGGGTAAAAGAGTTGAAAAAAATTACCTTTGTTAGTGGAAAAATTTTTTACACAATGTTGGCATCAGAAAAAAGGGAGGCGGTATTCGAGTTGATCCACTCGCTCACCAAGGCGGAGAAGCGCAATTTCAAGCTCTTTGCAGGTAGGCTGAGTGGCAACCACTCGTCGAAGTTCCTGTTGCTCTTCACTGCGTTGGAGAGTATGGAGGAGTATGACGAGGAGCGACTCCTCGCGCGTTGTCCCGAGCTGAGCAAGGTGCAGCTGCCCAATCTCAAGGCGCATCTTTATCGTCAGATACTCAAGAGTTTGCGAATGCTCGGAGTGCAGCACTCCACCCTCTTGCAGATTCAGGAGCAGGCCGACTTCGCCCGCATCCTTTACGACAAGGGGCTCTACTCCCACGCGGGGCGTATGGTGGAGCGTGCAGCGGCACTTGCCGAGCGCACCGAGCAGTATCCTGTATTGATGGGGCTCACTCCTTTGCAGAGGGCGGTGAGTGTGGTCAACATCTCTGCCGATATGGTGGCGGTGGCCGATGGTGCTATCCGTCGTGACGAGCAGTTGTGGCACAAGATGGAGAACATCAACCACCTCTCCAAGCTATCGGTGCGTTGCTACGACCTTCACCAGCAACTCGGCTATGCCCGTTCGCAGAAGGATCTCGACCTGCTCTCGTGGCGTTTAGGCCCTGAGCTGGCGCACTACGATGGGGTGGATGAGCGCAAACTATCGTTCAGCGAGCGTTTCTACCTCTACCAGTCGCGTGCGTGGTTCCACTACATCCGCCACGGCTTTGCATTCTCGTATCGTTACGCCCGCAAGTGGATAGCTCTCTTCGACGAGCGACCAGAGATGAAGGAGGTGATGTATGAGGCATACCTGAAAGGATATTCACAACTCCTTGATGGTCTGTATCTTATGCGTCGCTACTCGCTCTTCTGCGGGGCGTTGGAGGCCTTTGAGGAGGAGTCGGCTATGTTTGCCTCGATTGGTACGAATGCCGATATGCTGGTCAGTCAGATACTCTTCACGGGGCACCTCAACAAGTGTATGATGGAGGGCAACTTTAAGGAGGGGTTGTGGCTCACCAAGCGCATCGACAGCTACCTGCGTCGCTATGGCGAGAGGCTGACGACCAACGAGCGTATGGTGCTCGACTATAAAATCGGCTACACCTACTTTTGTGATGGCAATTACGAGAAGTGTCGCACCCACCTTGCTCGTGTGATTGCGGTGCGTGACCCACGCCAAAGGCGCGACTTGCAGTGCTACGCCCGTATGCTCAACCTCATCGTACTCTACGAGCAGGGTGCCGATTTCAACCTCGACCAGCAGGTGCGCTCTGTCTACTCGTTCATTGTCAAGATGAGGGATATGAGCGAGATGAAGCAGGATTTCTTCCGCTTCTTCAAGAGTCTGGGCACGGTGGGCGCAGGCAGCATGAAGGGTGAGTTCAAGAGGCTCTACGACGACCTTTTGGCACACACCACCCGCCCCTATGAGCGTCGCACCTTCTACTATCTTGACCTTCCCGTGTGGCTGGAGAGCAAGATTACGGGTCGCTCAATAGGCGAGATCACCCGCACAAATTTTGAACAACGACTGCGCAAAGGACGCAACAGAACATAATAGTTATGAGTGATATTATCAGAAATCCGGAGTCGGATTCCGAGTTTGAGAATCGGATTCGCCCGCAGGAGCTTGCCTCGTTTCGTGGCCAGGAGAAGATTGTGGAGAACCTCCGCATCTTTATCAAGGCGGCACTGATGCGTGACGAGCCCCTCGACCATGTCTTGCTCCACGGTCCTCCCGGCCTTGGTAAGACAACCCTTGCCAACATCATTGCCAACGAGATGGGCGTTGCTCTGAAGGTGACGAGCGGCCCTGTCCTCGACAAGCCCGGCGACCTGGCAGGCCTGCTCACCAACCTCAACGAGGGCGATGTGTTGTTCATCGATGAGATACACCGCCTGAGTCCCATTGTCGAGGAGTACCTCTACTCGGCTATGGAGGACTATCGTATCGATATTGTGCTGGATAAGGGTCCTGCGGCTCGCTCCATACAGCTTGAGCTGGCACCCTTCACCCTTGTCGGTGCTACCACCCGTAGCGGTCTGCTCACCTCGCCGCTCCGTGCGCGTTTCGGCATCACCTGCCACTTGGAGTACTACGATACTGCGGTGTTGAAGGATATCATCCGTCGCTCGGCAGCAATCCTCGATGTTCCCATTGAGGAGGAGGCCGCCTTGGAGATTGCTATGCGCTCGCGTGGCACGCCCCGTATCGCCAATGCGCTGTTGCGCAGGGTGAGGGACTTTGCGCAGGTGATGGGCGATGGTGTGATTCGCCTCGATATCACCCGCACAGCACTCGGCGCGCTCAATATCGACCGCCGTGGCCTTGACCAGATGGATAATAAGATTCTCGCTACCATTATGCATAAGTTTGGTGGCGGTCCTGTGGGCTTGAACACCATCGCTACCGCTGTGGGCGAGGAGGCAGGCACTATTGAGGAGGTCTATGAGCCATTCCTGATCAAGGAGGGCTTCCTGCGCAGAACTCCTCGCGGTCGTGAGGCTACCGACCTCGCCTACTCCCACCTGGGCGTAGATCGCTCCAACCCCGAAGCAACCCTTTTCTGATAACCAATCGTACATGTCCGAGGAGCCTCACGCCCCTCCACCCATACCAAAACGGCAGTCACTTTTAGCGGTGGCTGCCGTTTTTTTGTATTCTGTTATATCAAAGGGTTGTTTGACTAATCCTCCATGAATCCTTTTATGCGTTTGTACATTTCGCAATAGCCATCACTATCGTTTCCATCTCTCATATAGAGTATGCCATCCTCAATGTACATATCGGTAACTTCCCATTCGTTATTAGGTTCGAAATAGCCCTTTGCTCCGACTATTGTGAATCTAAAACTACAATAGGGGTGGAAATCATCTCTCGAACACTCGAAATAACCTTTGTTAAAAGGGTAGCCGTCCCAATCATCTGCCTCATAAACATAGCATACGCCATCGCTACTTATTTTGATGTACATGTCGGATTCTCCATAGTAATAGTCCAAACCATATTCATCATCGTAATCAGCGACAAAAGCCCATTCACCCTCAAATATCGACGATTTGCTGCCACCATCATTCTCGCAACCGACAAAAACAAGTGTCGTTAAAGCGAGCAGTCCAAATACTATTCTTTTCATATTGCCGATTAGAAATTGAGGTTATAACCCAACGTAACGAAGATATTTAAGTTTTTAGCTTTCAACGAGATGATGCCAAAATCCTCAATAAACGGCTGAGCAACATTGAGAATACTACCCTCATAACCTGCGCTCAATACAAAGTTTCTCCACGATGCCGAGATACCTACGCGATAGCCGAAATCAGAGCGTCTCAGAAGACCATCCTCGCCAAACACGTCGCTCGGCTCACCGAGTTTCTCACCATTAAAGGTCTCAACCGCATTGCCTGCCACGCCAAAAGCGTAGTAAACACCAGCACTCGGATAGAGCGCAATATCATTGCCAATAAAGAACTTATAGTTCAACATTACGGGCACCTCGATGTAACTGAGCGAGATTCTTGTGCCATAGCTATCCTCGTACTCGTAATCATCTTCGTAATCGTAGAAATCAGAATATTTGAAACCTTTATTCGAGTAATGCAGACCTGTTTCCAGATACAGCGGCAGATTCTTCAACAACAAACGCTCATAGCTAACGCCTGCATTGAAATTTGTTCGGAAGTCAAACGCACCAAGAAGTTCAAAGTCCAAACTCGAAAAGTTTGCGCCAGCGCGAACACCAACAATGTTCTTCGGCAGACTTTGCGCCGCAGCGCTACCAAGCAGCATAACAGCTGCAACAAAAAGTAAAAGTTTTTTCATAATCGTAAATTATGTTACCGTATAATCTCCCGTGCGGTGGGTTAGTATAAAAAGAAAGTGTGGAGATAATTTCCGTTTATCTCTAAGAAGGTTGTGGAATGACCTGACAGCTATAAACGATACAATGCCCCACACTTGAATAGTATGGGGATATATGCCGAGAAAGGCATAGCCACATAGCTATACAAGAAATGAGTGCTATTCGTTTGTCCAGCTGTCTTGAAAACTTCCACATTTTCTTAGAAGGACTGCGAAAACACTTTCGTATGTAATGCCAAACTATCTGCTCGGCACTTCAAAATTAAAAAGAATTTTCGAAACGAACAAAACCCAATTGGGACATTGTGAAAATAAAAGTGCCATAATCAACGGATTATGATACTGATAACTTAATGTTATTTAGCCGATTCAGCTTTTGGGGCAGTCAGTAAAGTACCCTTGCGGATAGTGCAATACTTGTTGCGGTAGGGTTTGTCGTACCCGTACCCGGAGCCGGTCGAAGGTCGCAACGAAAGTTGCGAGCTCGCGCGTCTTCACAATCATACAAAGAGCAATTCATTGCTCTCGCTTTGCGCTGCCCCCCTCCCACAAAAAAAACACCAACAAAAAAAGAGAAGTTCTTTCGAACTTCTCTTCTCGTACCCGGAGCCGGGATCGAACCGGCACAGGGGTGAACCTATTGGTGTTTGAGACCAACGCGTCTACCAATTCCGCCATCCGGGCGTGGCAGTACCACTGTTTTGAGCTGCAAATATACGCAATTTTCGGAAAATGCAACTCTTTTAAGGTAGTTTTTTTCTTGTTTATCTATTTTTTCTCTTTCAGCAGTGCTTTTACGATGCCGTCAGTGTCATATTCGCATTCTGCTTTTTGTTCGGCAACGCTGGCGTGTTGCACAAATTTATCCTTCACGCCGAGGCATTCGACAGTGCCGTTGTAGCCTATTTGTGCCAGCAAGGTTGCCACTGCGCTGCCTGCGCCGCCGTCCACCACGCCATCCTCGACAGTCACCACGCGGCGGAATCTCTGTACCACCTCCCTTACCATCGCCTCATCGACAGGCTTCGCCCAGCGCATATCCACCACCTCGACGCTCACGCCCTCTCTCTCAGCAATCTCTGCGGCCGCAATACCATCTGATGTCACCGTGCCGAAGCAGAGGAGTGCCACATCCTTGCCCTCTCGCATCTTTCGTGCGCGCCCCACCTCCAGCATCTTCATCGGGCTTTCCTCCACGCCCTCGCCATTGCCACGCGGGTAGCGGATAGCAAAGGGACCACCCACCTGCAAGGCGGTGTACATCATATCGCGCAGCTCCTGCTCGTCGCTCGGCGTGGCGATGCGCATACCGGGCACGGGACGCAGGAAGGCTATGTCGAAGGTGCCGTTGTGGGTTGAGCCATCCTCACCCACCACACCTGCCCTGTCGAGGCAGAGAACCACCGAGTAGCCACTCAGCGCAACATCGTGGATCACATTATCGTAGCCTCGCTGCAAGAACGAGGAGTAGATGTTACAGAATGGAACGAGTCCCTCGGCTGCCAGACCTGCCGAGAAGGTCACGGCGTGGCTCTCGCAGATGCCCACATCGAAGCACCTATCAGGCATTGCGCGTTGCAGGATATCCATCGAGCACCCTTTGAGCATTGCGGGGGTGATGCCCACCACTCGCTCGTCCATCTGTGCCAATTCGAGGAGTGTCCTGCCGAAGACATCCTGATAGCGGGGTGGTGTGCCCTCCTTGCCCTTCACGCGCTCACCCGTTGCGGGGTCGAAGCGACCGGGGGCGTGCCATACGGGGTCGGTGCTTCCCTCAGCGGGGGCGTAGCCTTTGCCCTTGACGGTGATGACATGCAGCAACTTGGGACCCGGAATCTCCTTCAGATCGTTGAAGGTGCGAACAAGGCTCTTCAGGTCGTGACCGTCGATAGGACCGAAGTAGCGGAAGTTAAGTCCCTCAAAGAGGTTGCTTCGACTGAGCAGACCCGACTTTATGGCGTGACCTATCTTTTGCAATCCGCGACGCAGACGCGGGGTGTGCGACAGCGCATTCCAAAGACGATTCTTGAACCTGTTATATCGACGCGAGGAGGATATCTTGAGCAGATTCTCCTTCAGAGCACCCACATTGGAACTGATCGACATATTATTGTCGTTGAGCACCACGAGCAGGTCTGCCTCGCTTGCGCCCGCATTGTTGAGCCCCTCAAATGCCAGACCACCTGTCAGCGCACCATCGCCAATCACAGCCACAGTCTTCTGCTCCCTGCCCTGCAACTTGGCGGCCTGCGCCATACCGAGTGCTGCGGAGATGCTCACTGAGGAGTGTCCGCCCACAAAGGCGTCGTACTCGCTCTCCTCGGGGCGGGGAAAGCCGGCAATGCAACCCTTCTTGCGCAGGGTGTGGAACTCGTCGCGACGACCGGTGATGATTTTGTGGGTATATGCCTGATGACCAACATCCCAGACAATTTTGTCCTGCGGGGCGGAGAAGACATAGTGAAGTGCGGTGGTCAGCTCCACAGTGCCGAGGCTCGATGCGAGGTGACCGGGGTTGCGCGACAACTCGTCAACAATCATATCGCGCACCTCACGACAGTAGGCAACCAACTCGTCCTGAGTGAGTTGTTTTAGGTCTGCGGGTGAATTTACTCTATGCAAATATCGGTTGTCGGGCATCATATTATTTCATTATCCGCACAAATATATAAATAATATGAGAAATTTGTGAAAAAATCACTATCTTCGTGGTGGCCTCCGTGTGGTATGGGCGGCCGAACAATCAGAAACAGAGTTATGAAGTATAAGCGTATATTGCTCAAATTGAGTGGTGAGTCGTTGGCCGGCGGTAACGGTCACGGTCTTTCGACAGATGTGCTCATCAGCTATGCCCGTCAGATCAAGGAGGCAGTGGCTGAGGGTGTGCAGATTGGTATTGTGATTGGCGGAGGCAACATCTTCCGTGGTCTGCAGGGCGTGGGTCGTGGCTTCGACCGCGTGAAGGGCGACCAGATGGGTATGCTTGCCACCATCATCAACTCCCTTGCGCTCAGTTCGGCACTCGAGGCCGAGGGCGTGAAGTCGAAGGTGCTCACCAGCTTCTGCACCGAGCCTGTGGGCGAGTACTACTCCAAGGCGAAGGCTGTCGAGTATCTCAATGCGGGCTATGTGGTGATTATCGGTGGCGGTACCTCCAATCCATACTTCTCGACAGATACTGCCTCGGCTTTGCGTGGCATCGAGATAGAGGCCGACATTATGTTCAAGGGTACTCGTGTGGATGGCATCTACACTGCCGATCCCGAGAAGGATCCCACAGCTACCAAGTTTAAGACCATCTCTTTTGATGAGGTGTACCAGCGCGGTCTGAAGATTATGGATCTCACCGCCTTCACCCTCTGCCGCGAGAACAAGCTGCCTCTTGTGGTGTTCGATATGGATACCGAGGGCAATCTGATGCGTATTCTCTCGGGCGAGGAGATCGGTACTGTGGTAACCCTGTAATTATTTTTCTTGCGAAAAACTTAAAAATGTAAAAGATATGAGCGACGAATCGAAACTTATTTTGGATGACGCATCGGACAAGATGCACCGCACCCTTGAGCACCTCAAAGAGGCTCTGCTCGGTATCCGCGCAGGTAAGGCTAATCAGCACGTTCTGAAAGGCATCACCGTGGAGTACTACGGCAATCCCACCCCCGTTGAGCAGGTGGCAAGTATCACTATCCCCGATGCTAAGACTATCCTCGTACAGCCCTGGGAGCGCAATATGATTGCCCCCATCGAGAAGGCTATCCTGGTGGCTAACATCGGTCTCACCCCCTCGAACAATGGCGAGCATATCCGCCTCTCGATTCCTGCCCTCACCGAGGATCGCCGCCGCGAGCTTGTTAAGCAGGTGCGCGAGGTTGCCGAGAAGGCACGCGTGAGCCTCCGTAGCGCACGCCGCGATGCTGTGGATAACTTCAAGAAGGCACAGAAGGACGGTATGGCCGAGGATGAGGCTAAGACCGGCGAACAGGATGCACAGAAGCTCCTCGACAACTACTCCAAGAAGGTGGAGGAGGTTGTGTCGGCTAAGGAGAAGGAGATTATGACCGTCTAAACATCCCCACTGAGGATTGGTCGGGGGAGGGAGAACTTTTGCTCCCTTCGCTCCAACAGCTCACACAAACAAGCGTAGTCTGCGGGCTACGCTTTATTTTTTCCGCCCTGCCGCTGCTTTAGCGATAAAAAAAAGAATAGAGGGCTGCTCCTGTCGCAGGAGTAGCCCTCAAGTCGTCGTCCTTAGGGGATCGGGGTGTCGAGACAAAATTTGCCGAAATCTCGATCTTTTATGGAAGTGTCCCCCTTTATAACGGACGAACCATTGTTAGCACAAAGCGTTTTAATCACCCTTCATATATCTTGATGCAAAGGTGCCCCTAAATGTTGCACGCATTCGCACTTTTTTTCACTTTTTTTTATCTTTTTGCACTTTTTCGCAAAAATAACGAGAGAAGCGCACCTATTAATAGTATCGTTCCCATTGCTGTACATCTATATAACTTAGTTTTTGTCCGCTGGAGTTGCAGTTACCCATATATTTGTTGCCATCGGCAGTTGTATAGGTGATGCGCCAAATGCTGTCTGTGAGTGAGTTGAAGTCGAACTTGTCGGCTGTCGAACTCTGTACCGTAGCACCCCACTCTCCTCTGACGGGAATACGCCTATTATTGTTATACCAATTGATATCGGTGGGGTAAATCGATGGCGAAATGTCGAGTGTGAGTCCTTCATCATAGGTCTGCACGCTCACCTTGTAGAGATCCGTAGTCGAGGCAAAGCTGAAACTACCACGAATAAACACCGTTGTACGATTGCTGGGTGTCATCTCCAGATTGCCCGAGAGAACGAGTTCATTGTTATAACCATACGAAGGCAAATTATTGAAATTCACCCCATAAACGCCATCCGCCTTATACTCAACACTTATCGCGCTATTGCCACTAAACTCATACCTGCCCGGGTAGAAGTGCCACTTGCCCCCCTCTTCGTTCAGCGACTTGCCCCCCTCCATCTTGAAACGCACAACGGGAATGTTGTTGCGCTCCAGACGCCAGATACCGCTCTCGGTGTCGAAACGAATCTTGAAATCGGAGAAATATTTATCTTCCAGTTCCTCGCGCATTCTGTCGGTGGGTGCCATATAGTATTCGTTGAAAGCAACCGCCAAATCAAGCACAGTGATAGGGGTCATCAGCTGCGTTGTTGTCTGAGTGAAAATCACACGACCGGGGGCGGTGGGGTCGGGCTCAATCGTCTTCTCGCACGAAGTGAAACTCACCACCGCAGCGAGCATTACAAGGCAAAATGTACAAAACTTTTTCATATCGCTTTTCTCTTATTATCAGGTGAATAGATTAAAAACGGTAGCCGATACCGAGTGTTGCAAAACCATTGCTGCCGATGGTGAGCAGCTCACCAAATCCGAACAACTCGCGACCAACGGTGATACCGATAGGGGTAATCTGGAAGGCTCCGCCAAAGTCGGATTGCTTGCCTTGGTCGAACACCATCGTAAAACCAATCGCCAGCGAGGAGTAGAGTCGAACCCACGGCTTGTTGAGCCAAGTGGTACGCGCATAGGGCATCAGAGTGACATACTGACCACTCGCGATATGGGTACGCTCGCCCGTAAGTGTCGAGAAGTAGGGAACGAAACTGCCCGAATAACTCAATTGTGCGCCATACTCCATAGCACGCGAGGTGCGATAGGTGTAGGTCACAGCCTTTGCGTTGATATTGATATGGTCCCCCTCAACAAGTTTGCTGTCGTTGAAAATCTTGGAGGCGGGGTCGCTGACATAGGCATCACCAAACTCCATAAGAAATGGAGTCAGAGCATAGGCACCCAGACGGATTTCGTGGGTATTGTTAATCGGTTTCCTGTTTCTCTGTGCGGAGAGCGGCGCGCTCACACCACAAAGGAGTGCTAAAAGCAGCAACAAATGTTTCATAATTAGACGCAGTTAGTGTTTCTTCTTGTTTTATAGACGCACAAAGAGGGGAAAATGTTGCACGAGGATATGCAATTTTCGACCTTTCCATCACTTTTAATTATAATTTCCTGGGGGGGGTAAATTTTGCCTATAATGAACATTTTTTCGCCCCACAAAGCGGACAAGGAGATGCAAACAAAAGCGGAGTTGGTTCGACCCCAACTCCGCTGTTAACTAATTTTGAATTCTGAATTTTGCATTTTGAATTGCTATTTACTCTCCCTTTCCGCCCTCGGCAAGATACTCTTTCACAACTCTTTCGAAGTACTCTACGGTCTGAGCCATCGACACGAAAGATTTACCGCCGGCAGCGTTCTTGTGGCCACCACCACCGAAGTATCTGCGGGCAAAGATGTTGACATCCGTTTCGCCACGCGAGCGTAGCGACACACGGATAAACTTGCGGGTGGCAAGGAACATAGCCGAGATTTTTACACCCACAATCGTTAGAGGATAATTTACAAAGCCCTCACTATCGCCGAGTTGGAAATTGAACTTGCGCATCTCTCTCTCGGTGAGCGAGATGTATGCCGCCTTGCCGTGATCAACAAGGGTCATCTTGTTGCAGAGCGAGTGGCCGAGCAAACGCACACGATCTTCGGTGAAGGTATTATATACAGAGGTATTGATTGCCGATATATTGATCCCCTTCTCGACCAGCACAGCCACAGCGCGGAAGAGGTCGGGGGTGAGGGAACTGAACGAGAAGTTGCCCGTGTCGGTCATAATGCCGACATAGAGATTGGTTGCCGCATCCGTATCGAGCGCATCTGTACCCACCAAATCCTCAACAATGGTATAGACCACATAGGCTGTCGAGCATAACTCGGGGTGGGAGAAGGCAAGGTCGAACTCTGCGGGTGGGTTGAGGTGGTGGTCGATGAGGACTCGCTTGGCAGTGGTGTTGGCCTTGATAGCCTCCGCCAGATTCTCCAGACGGTCGATAAGGTTAAAGTCGAGACAGAAGATGATGTCGGCCTCGCCAACCACACGCGCTACCTCCTCGGGGGTATCCTTGTCGATCAGCACCTCGCTGATGTGTGGTTGCCACGAGAGGAAACCGGGGTAGCGATTTGGGATAATGCACGACACCTCCAAACCGAATGAGTGCTGCAAGATGTGGGACCACGCAAGCGATGAGCCGATAGCGTCGCCATCGGGATTGGTATGTGTCACCACAACTGCCTTGTGGGCTGCGGAGAGCATTTCTTTGAGGCTCTCGATTTTCTCAGTCAGATGATTCATAGGGACAAATATATCACATTTTTGCTAAACCAAAAAATGAACAGCCAAATAAAAGGGGGTACAAAAGCACGGATATTGGGGTGTAAAATGGTCTGCTTTTGACATTTTGTTTAAAAAAATTTGGAGTTTGACCGAAAATAACTACCTTTATAGGACTAAAAAAGCAAAACAACAAAATAACTACTAAAAATAAACCGACTATGAAAACTTATCAAACATCTGAAATTAAGAACATTGTTCTTGTTGGTGGCGCCGGCTCGGGAAAAACTACCCTTGCCGAGGCACTGGCTTACGAGGGAAAAGTCATTGATCGCAGGGGTAGTATCGAGAACGACAACACTCTCTCCGACAACTCCGACTTGGAGCACATCTACAAGCGTAGTATCTATCCCACCCTCCTCTATACAGAGTTTATGAATCGTAAACTCAACATCATCGATGCTCCCGGTAGCGACGACTTCTGTGGTGGCGTATTCTCGGCATTTAAGGTTGCCGATGTAGCAGTGATGGTGTTCAACGCTCAGACAGGTTTTGATGTAGGTAGCGAGATTCAGAGCCGCTACGCTATGGCTACCAAGAAGCCCCTTATCGGTGCTGTCAACCAGCTCGACCACGACAAGGCTAATTGGGAGCAGACCATCGAGAGCATCCAGAGCCAGTCGCGCGTTAAGCCCGTATTGGTACAGTACCCCGTTAGCGTAGGTGCTACTTTCGATTCGTTTATCGACCTTCTTCTGATGAAGATGTACCGCTTCAAAGATGAGAACGGTACCCGCGAGGAGTTGGAGATTCCCGCATCGGAGATGGATCGCGCAATGGAGTTGCACGGCGAGTTGTTGGAGGCTGCCGCTGAGAACGACGAGGTGCTGATGAACAAATACTTTGAGACCGGTGAGCTTACTCCCGACGAGATTCGTAAGGGTATGCGCCTCGGTATCACCAACCGTGACTTTATGCCCATCTTCTGCGTATCGGGCAAGAAGGATATCGGTACCAAGCGTCTGATGGAGTTCATCATCAATGTTGCTCCCAACCCCGCAGAGGCTGTGCCTATGACCGATGTTGAGGGTAACGATGTTAAGGCTGATCCCGCTGCTGCTCCCTCGCTCTTCGTATTCAAGAGCTCGATTGAGAGCCATGTTGGTGAGGTTAGCTACTTCCGTGTAACCACCGGTAAAATTACCGAGGGTATGGAGTTGATCAACCCCCGCACCGGTAACAAGGAGAAGCTGTCGCAGATCTTTGCTGTTGCAGGTAAGAACCGCGTTAAGGTTAGCGAGATGATGGCCGGTGAGCTCGGTTGCACCGTTAAGCTCAAAGGCACTCGCACCAATGATACCCTCGTGGGTGGTGGTTCGAATGTTCAGATCAGCCCCATCGTATTCCCTGAGCCTCGTTATCGCGCAGCAGTTCGCGCCCTCAACCAGGCAGACGAGGAGAAGCTGGGCGACCTGCTCAACAAGGCTAAGTACGAGGATCCTACCATCCTGGTAGAGTACTCGAAGGAGCTCAAGCAGACCATTATCCAGGGTCAGGGTGAGCACCACCTCAATATCTTGAAGTATCAGATTACCAACTACAATAAGATTGATATCGAGTTCTTCGCACCGAAGATTCCTTATCGTGAGACCATTACCAAGGTTGCTGCTGCCGACTATCGTCACAAAAAGCAGTCGGGTGGTGCAGGTCAGTTTGGTGAGGTACACCTCGTTATCGAGCCTTACTATGAGGGTATGCCCGAGCCTTCGAAGTACAAGGTGGGTGGCCGCGATCTGATTGTGAACATCAAGAACAAAGAGGAGTACACTCTCGACTGGGGCGGTAAGTTGCAGTACTACAGCTCGATCGTGGGTGGTGCTATCGACGCACGCTTTATGCCTGCAATCTTGAAGGGTATCATGGAGAAGATGGACGAGGGTCCTCTGACCGGTTCGTATGCTCGCGATATCCGCGTTGTGGTTTACGATGGTAAGATGCACCCCGTAGATTCGAATGAGATTTCGTTTAAGCTGGCAGGTCGTAACGCCTTCAAGGAGGCATTTAAGGCTGCAGGCCCCAAGATTATGGAGCCTATCTACAGCGTAGAGATCCTCGTTCCTACCGATAAGATGGGTGATGTTATGAGCGACTTGCAGAACCGTCGTGCAATGATCGAGGGTATGAGCTCGGAGAGTGGCGTTGACCGCCTCACCGCACGCGTGCCTCTGGCAGAGCTCTATCGCTACTCGACCACCCTGAGCTCGCTGACCAACGGTCGTGCAACCTACACTATGAAGTTCCTCTCCTATGAGCAGGTTCCTTCGGATGTACAGGACAAGCTCTTGAAGGCTTACGCAGACACCGACAAAGACGAGTAGTTTTATCCTACATAATTCAAACAGAAACGGCACCCGAAAAGGTGCCGTTTCTATTTTATGTGGCCGAGAAAACCAGCCAAGCAAATATCCTTTTTTTTGTTCCGCTGCTCACCCTTAGACCAAGATGAGCTAAGGTTTCTGCTCCCGCCTTTTGCGGAAAGACGGGAGCTGTCTTTGGGAAACCTTGTTACGGAATACTTTGTCGATTAGTAACCAAAAATCTCTTCCTGAGTCAGGATGGTCACCTCGCCAAGCGACTGCAACTTCTTCATATCGAGTGCTTTGATATCGCCGAGAATAGCGTAGTGGTAGGGACGATCCTTAACCCACTTCTGCTGGGTAGCCTTCACCGACTCAAGGGTTGCCGACTGCACGCCCTCATAGATGTCACGGTTGCGGTCGTAGTTTACGCCCTGGTCTTGTGCGGTGATATATGCCCAGAGTACGCTGCTCTTGATGGTGCGTGTTGTGCGGAGACGGCTGATGAGCGAGCTCTTTGCCACGTTGAATGCTGCCTCACTCTCGGGCATCTCGTTGATGATCTCGTCGAATGCCTCGATTGCGTCTGTCATCTTGTCGTTCTGAGTAGCGATTGTAGCCTGGAAGGTGTATGTGTCATACTTCTCCTGGGGGTTCACCAGGCGTGCCGACGACGAGTATGCCAAGCCGCGAGCCTCGCGCATCTCTTGGAATACGATAGCGTTCATACCGCCACCGAAGTACTCGTTGTAGATTGCGAGCTCTGCATCATTTGCGGGATCGAACTTCTCACCGCGGTTTGAGATCTGCATATAGCGAATCTGCGCTGCGTCATACTGTGCGAGGAACACCTTGTTTGTGGGGGTAGGTGCAAAGGGTACCTCCACGCGTGCGGGTGTGTCGAGCAGCTGTGCGGGTGTGTTGTGGTGCTCGTTGAGGAGGGCTGCCACCTCTTTCTCCGATGCGGGGCCGTAGTATACGATGCGGTGCTTGTAGTTCATCAGGTTCTTCACCTTTGCGAGCAGCTCGTCGCTCTTTGCGCCCATCAGCTGTGTGTCGGTGAGGGTGGTCAGACGGATATACTCGGGACCAAATGCCACATAGTTTTGGAGTGCGCTCTGGTTCTGGCTCTGGCCGAGCTTAGCATTTGCGCGCGAGCGCATGCGGTCTGCTTTCAGACCCTCCAACACTGCCTCGTCGCCTACGCAGTTTGCGAGCCAATTCTCCGCAAAGCGGATAGCCTCTACCATATTCTCCTGCAAGCCACTGATGTTCACGCGGGTGCGGTTGCCACCTACCGATACACGCACGTTGCATGCCAGACGGTAGAGCTCTGCTGCGAGCTGCTCGGGAGTCTGGTCGGTGGTGCCGGTGTAGTCGAAGTAACTTACTGCGGTGCTGAACAGAGGATCGTGGAACGAGCCGGTCTCGAATACGAAGCTGAGCTCGAAGAGGTCGGTCGAGGTGTTCTCCTTGTAGAGTACCTCAATGTCGTTCTTGATGTTGAAGCGCGAGAGGTCCTTCTCGAAGTCGATGAACACAGGCTCAATCTCCTTTACGGGGGTGTTCTGAATCTCTGCAAGGAAGGGGCTCACCGCGTCACGGTTGGTAGCGATGGGGGTGATTGCGGGCTTCGCAATTTTGAGCTCACCCTCATCCACGCCACGACGCTTGTAGACGATAGCGTAGGAGTTGTCGCCGAGTTTCTCGTTTGCCCACGCGATAACATCCTCCTTGGTGATTTTCGAGAGGCGCTCGATGTAGTTCACCTCATCCTCCCAGGTGCTGCCGTTGATGAACGAGGTCACGAACTGGTCTGCGCGACCGTCGTTGCTGTCGAGGTAACGCTCCTGGCGAATCTTCGCCTGGTTTACTGTTGCCTCGATGAGGCTCTCGTCCCACTCGCCCTTGCGGAGCTTGTCAAGCTCGGCGAGGAGCAACTCTGCTACCTCCTCCAGGGTCTGACCTGTCTTGGGGCGACCTGAGAGCTCGAAGATACCGTAGTCTGCAAGGAACTCGGTGCCACCCGATGCCGAGAGGGCCTTCTGCTGCTGGTTGATGTTGAGGTCGATAAGACCTGCATAGCCATTGTTGATGATACCCGATGCGATATCGCCGATGAGTGCATCCTCGCTGGTGTAGCCACCCAGACGCCAAGCCAAGAGTACGTTCTCAGCATCGAGACCGTAGATGTCGGTGCGAACAACCTCCTTCAAGGGCTCCAACTCAGGTACGTCGAGATATTTGAGGTTGGGGTTGGGTACCATATCGCCGAAGTATCGGTCGATGGTCTCAATCATCACCTCGGGGTCGAAGTCACCCGATACGCAGACAGCCATATTGTTGGGCACATACCAATTTGCGTGGTAGGCCTTCACATTGGTAATCGAGGGATTTTTGAGGTGCTCCTGACTACCGAGGATGGTCTGCTGACCGTAGGGGTGGTTGGGGAAGAGGCTGCGGAGCATCGCCTCGGATACTTTGCGGCTATCCTGGGTGAGCGACATATTCTTCTCCTCGTAGATGGTCTCCAACTCGGTGTGGAAGCCACGCACGGTAGCGTTCTTGAAACGGTCGCCCTGAATGCGTGCCCAATTCTCCACCTGGTTCGAGGGGATGTTCTCTACATATACGGTCTGGTCGTAGCCGGTGTAAGCGTTGGTGCCGTCCGAGCCGATAGCGGCCATCAGTTTGTCGTACTCGTTGGGGATAGCGATTTTACTTGCCTCGTAGCTGATCGAGTCGATAACCTTGTAGATAGCCTTGCGCTCAGCCTCGTCCTCGGTCTTGCGATACACCTCGAACAGACGCTCAATCTCGTCAAGGAGGGGCTTCTCAGCCTCGTAATCGGAGGTACCGAACTGATGAGTACCCTTGAACATCAGGTGCTCGAAGTAGTGAGCCATACCGGTAGTCTCGCTGGGGTCGTTCTTACCACCAACTTTTACCGCGATGTAGGTCTGGATACGGGGCTCCTCGCTGTTGGGTGCCATATATACTTTCAAACCATTATCGAGCGTGTAGATGCGCGCACCAGTAGGGTCACCCTTTACGCTCTCGTAGGAGTAACTGCTCCCACAAGCCGACAACATAACTCCGCAGAGCAGTGCCAGCAAAGCAAACATTCTATTCTTCATTGTATTATAAGTTTTATAGAGTGAAAATTTTTAGCTGAAAATAGATTTGACGATCGGGATGGCGATTGCTACACAGCACGCCAACTTGAGTCCCACGCCAAAGATAAATGCGGCAAAGGAGCCGAAAGCGGCGCGGAAGGCACGGGTGCTATCCTTGCTGTCGAGGCTGAGTTCGCCGATAAGTGCACCACAGAAGGGGCCGAACAGCACACCCACAGGGCCAAGGAAGAGTCCTACGAGTACGCCGATTGTTGCGCCCCACGCAGCACGCTTCGAGCCGCCAAACTTTTTGGTAAACCAGATGGGTAGCAGATTGTCCAATATGGTGACTGCTACCACGACAACCGCCCACATCACCAGCGTATTGCCGTCAAAGGCACCTGTTGACCAGTGGATTAACAGCATACCTATATAACATATAGGGGGACCGGGGAGCGCGGGGAGGATACTTCCCAACACACCAACCACGATAAACAGAAGTGCTAATATCTCTAAAAATGTAATCATAGTTAATTTGGATTGTGCGCAAAGATAACACAATCAAGCTACTACTATATACTATGAAACTCAATTTTAACATATTTCCCCTGCCTTGTGCGTATTTTAACGATAAAGGGAGATTATTGTGCCGCTTTAATTTGTAACGAATCAAGAAAAAAGTATTAACTTTGAGAGATTGTTATCACCCCAAACTCTTTTTCCAAAAGTTAGGTGAGAGAGTGAGCAGGCAAGAACGGCTAAGAATAAACCTATCAAGTTTAGACTTACCCAAAAAATAGACTAACCAAGTTTAGAATAAAAAAAGAAAACCAAAATAACCTAAATTAGAACCAAAACCTAAATTGTACAAAAATGTTTAAGGAACAAGATGTTGCTCAGATTGAGGCTCGTGGATTGAGCGTCGAGGCTGTAAATCAGCAGATTGAGAATTTCCGTACAGGCTTTCCTTCGCTTGCTGTGGTACGCGCCGCATCGGGTGGCGACGGTGTTCGCCAACTCAGCGAGAGCGAAAAAGAGGCTGCTCAGAGCTACTATGACAGCAAGGCGGCTGGATTGAAGACCATCAAGTTTGTCCCCGCATCGGGCGCTGCTACCCGTATGTTCAAGGAGCTTTTTGAGTATGTGAATGACGACAAACGCACAGCCGGTATTGATAAGTTGATTGATAATGTGAAGAATTTCGCGTTCTATCCCGAACTCTGTAACTATACTGGTGCCGAGAGCGAGGATAAGGAGGTGGTGAAGAATATCATCATCGACGGCCTGGGCTACGGCAAGAAGCCTAAGGGTCTGGTCACCTTCCATGCCTACGCTGATGGCGCACGCAAGCCCGTTGAGGAGCACCTTGTGGAGGCTGCGCTCTACGCTTGCAATGGCGACCAGGCAACCATCCACTTCACCGTTTCGCCTGAGCATCAGGCAGGCTTTGAGGCACTTCTGGCTGAGCGTCAGGGCTTTTATGAGGAGAAGTTCGGCAAGAAGTTCGACATCAGTTTCTCGCAGCAGAGTCCCGCGACAGATACTATCGCTGTCAATCCCGACAACACACCCTTCCGCACTGCAGAGGGTAAGCTGCTCTTCCGCCCCGCAGGTCACGGCGCACTGCTCGCTAACCTGAATGCGCTGGACGCAGATGTGATTTTTGTGAAGAATATCGACAATGTGACTACCGACTCGCGCAAGGCCGACACGGTAACCTATAAGAAGGTGCTGGCTGGTGAGTTGCTCCGCTTGCAGGACAAGGCTTTCGAGCTGTTGCGCGCCTTTGAGCGTGGCGAGGATAAGGAGGCTGAGGCTGCCGACTTCCTGCGCAACGAGTTGTGCTGCGCTCTGCCCGAGGGTGCGTCGCGCGAGTTGATTATCAGCTCTCTCGACCGTCCTATGCGTGTGTGCGGTATGGTGAAGAACGAGGGCGAGCCTGGTGGTGGTCCCTTCTGGGTGCGCGATGACGAGGGTCGTGAGCAGTTGCAGATTGCCGAGTCGAGCCAGATTGCTGCCGAGGATATGCACCTGATGAAGAGCGCGACTCACTTCAACCCCGTGGATCTGGTATGCGCAGTGAGCCGATATGATGGTAGCAAGTATGACCTGATGAATTATACCGACCCCAAGACAGGCTTTATCTCCTCCAAGTCGGCAGACGGCCGCGAGCTGCGCGCACAGGAGTTGCCCGGTCTGTGGAACGGCGCGATGGCTAATTGGAACACCCTGTTTGTGGAGGTGCCGATTACCACATTTTCGCCCGTGAAGGTAGTGCAGGATTTGCTTAGACCTGAGCATCAGTAAAAAAGAAAAAATGAACAAAAATCTGAAAAAAGGGTATCGCTCCCCGATGGGCGATGAGGAGTTGCTCAGATGGGTTGGGCAGTTGGAGCATATTGCTCTTGATATGGATGGTACTATCTATATGGGGTCCGATCTGTTCGACTGCACCCTGCCTTTCCTTGCACTCTTGCGCGAGAAGGGCATTGGCTACTCCTTCCTCACCAATAACCCCACCAAGAGTGCCGAGGACTATATTGCCCGCCTGGCCTCGATGGGTGTTGAGTGTGCCCCGAACCAGATATATACTACCGCTATGGGTGCTATCGACTATCTCCGTACCTCACGCCCCGAGCTGCGTAGGCTCTTTATTCTCGGCACCGAGAGTATGACACGCGAGTTTGTGGCTGCTGGGTTTGAGCCTACGGCAGATAGTGCGGAGGATGAGCCGGATGCTGTTTTGGTGGCGTTTGACACCACCCTCACCTACGACCGCCTGTGTCGTGCGGCGTGGTGGATAGCGCAGGGCAAGCCCTATATTGCCACTAACCCCGATCGTGTATGCCCCACCAATCTGCCTACCGTGTTGGTTGATTGCGGCTCTCTGTGTGCCGCCCTTGCCACCGCTACGGGCAGAGAGCCCGATATCACTATCGGCAAGCCCAATCCCGACATTCTGCGTGGTGTGGCAGCCCGCTATGGTGTGGCTGTGGAGCGCGTGGCTATGGTGGGCGACAGACTCTATACCGATGTGCAGACGGCACACAACGCAGGGGCTATGGGTGTCCTCACCCTCTCGGGCGAAACAACCCTTGCCGATGCCGACAGGGCAGAGCAACAACCTCATCTGACAATTAACTCTCTGGCCGATCTGGGAGAACTGATAAAGAGGGCTAAGAGCTGTTAGATAACAAACCGCCAAAGTGTGAGTCACTTTGGCGGTTCTCTTTTGTTGAGGGTTTAGGAGTGTGCTCCTGCGGGAGAGGGACGATCAGTATTGTGTGGTGTGCGCTCCCTCGATCACTTCGGTCGGCTGTGGGTCGGTGGAGATGGTGTGGTTGTTTCTCTGCCTGTAGAGGGCGGGTGTCACGCCATACTCCTTTTTGAAGAGCTTGATGAAGTGCGAGGTGTTGGGTATGTTGCAGTCGTTGCCGATCTCCGATACCGACTTGCCGGTGGAGATGAGGAGCAGACGGGCTTGCAACAGGCGTTGGCGCGTGAGCCAACGGTGGGGCGGCATATCGAAGTGGCGGCGAAACTCTTTTTTGAAGGAGGTGAGGCTGCGGTGACAGAGCGAGGAGAGCTCCTCGATGGAGATATTCTCGAAGATATGTTTATGGATCGTTTGCTCGAAACTCTCGGCTGAGGAGTCGGTGCTCTCCAACACTCTGCTGCGCATCGGAGAGTCGGCATTGCTCAGTATGAGGTAGATGAGTTCGACAAATTTGATGGTGTGCGCCGTGTGGTCGTGCATAAATTGCTCCTCGCGCATATAGTGCGATATGGTGCCGAAGAAGTTGCGTATGGTCGGCCACGCAACACTACTGATGCACGAAGGCTCATCGGTGGTGGCGTGGCGATGTGAAGCGTCAATGCGATAGTTATATGTGAGGTTGAGGGTCATAAGTACCGAGGCAAGTTCCTCGGGCGAATAGAAGAAAGAGATCTGCTCGAAAGGCTTGTCGCCATCGGGTATGTCTTCAAAATAGTGGTTGCCGATTCCGAGGTAGAAGAGGTCGCCTGCCACGAGTTCCTTGCGCGAGTCGCCATAGTAGATGTGCTTGCGACCACTGCGGATAAAACCTATCGAGTGTCGTGCTACATTGTGGGCCTGGATGCCGCCTCGGAATGGTTGCAGATATTTCACAACGATTGGCGTATTGTGTGCTACCTCTTGGTTCTCATTTTTCATTATTGTTTTTGCGGTATTTTGTGCCTCTCTCGCACTCTTTCGCAGACAAAAGTAGCCTAACCACAAGGGTTTTCCAACCAAAGAGTCTATCGGTTATCAGCGAAGTATCCATCTCTTATCAACACAACCGCAACTCCCTCAGCCCCAACTGCTTAAAAATGTTCAAAAGGTTGATTAGGGCTTATTTGGCTTACGGGTAAAGCCCTGATTGACATACGATTAGCTCATTAGGCATATTGTTTGATACCTTTTGTAGCAGAACATTTCCCCGAAAGTGCCACATAAAGGCTTAAATGCAATATTGAATGTTCGACCATTCTCTCTTTTTCGCCCACCGACCCTATAAATAACAGCCGAGAGCAGTTCAACACCACTCTCGGCTCATAATCTATCTCCGTTTC
The DNA here is from genome assembly GCA_017631375.1 of Tidjanibacter sp. Classification (GTDB taxonomy): domain Bacteria; phylum Bacteroidota; class Bacteroidia; order Bacteroidales; family Rikenellaceae; genus Tidjanibacter. The sequence continues at coordinate 21,575 of JAGBTK010000009.1, forward strand.
TTGTACTTATTAAAATACCCATCCAATTCTATATTGGAGATGGGGCTTGAAATTGAGGCTCCAATCGTGGAGAGAGTGGCAGGAAAATTCATCTGTCTCTCTCGCCAACACACCTCCGCTATGCAATTGCCGACAAGTCTGCCGAGCCGCCACAGATGAGCGAGTCCTATTATCCGCAAAAGAAAAGCCGAGATTTGAAATATCAATCTCGGCTTTGCGTGCGGATAATAGGACTCGAACCTACACGTCTTTCAACACCAGATCCTAAGTCTGGCGCGGCTACCAATTACGCCATATCCGCATCCCTTTTGTATGCCCATCTGGGCGGGAACTATGTGGGTGGATTGCGGGGTTAACCGTAATCCACCCGCAAAAGTATTCTTTTTTTCCTATATCACCAAATCGGTGAGGGAATTGCGCCAAATATCCTTATTTCTTCAATTCGAAGAGGTGCTCGGCGATCTGCACTGCGTTGAGGGCTGCGCCCTTGCGGATCTGGTCGGCTACGCACCAGAAGGTGAGGCCGTTGGGGTTGGCGATATCCTCGCGGATGCGGCCCACAAACACCTCGTCGCGTGTTGCTGTGTGGAGGGGCATAGGGTACTCCTTCGCAGCGGGATTGTCGATGACCACCAGGCCGGGGTAGTTGGCGAATGCCTCCTTAGCCTCAGCGGGCGAGATGGGGCGTTCGGTCTCCACCCAGATGCTCTCCGAGTGGGCTCTCAGCACGGGTACGCGTACGCACATTGCGCTCACAGCGATATCCGAGTGCATAATCTTCTGGGTCTCGAAGTGCATCTTGAGCTCCTCCTTGGTGTAGTCGTTGTCGCAGAAGACATCGATGTGGGGGATGATGTTATACGCCAGCTGGTGAGCAAACTTATTTACCGTTGCGGGCTTGCCTGCGCCAATTTCGGCATACTGCTCCACGAGCTCGTCCATAGCGGCTGCACCTGCACCACTCGCTGCCTGATAGGTGGCAACATGTACGCGACGGATGTGCGACAACTGCTCGATAGCGGCAAGTGCCACCACCATCTGAATTGTCGAGCAGTTGGGGTTGGCAATCACTCTGCGGGGTGCGTTGAAGGCGTCGTCGCCATTGACCTCGGGCACCACCAGAGGCACATCCTCGTCCATACGGAATGCGCTACTGTTGTCAATCATTATCGCGCCGTGCTTGGTGATGGTCTTCTCGAACTCCTTCGAGGTGCCGCCACCTGCCGAGGTAAATGCCACGTCAATACCCTTAAAGTCGTCGTTGTGCTGCAACAACTTAACCTTAATCTTCTTGCCACGGAACTCGTACTCGCGACCTGCACTACGCTCCGAGCCGAAGAGCACCAACTCATCAATAGGGAAGTTGCGCTCAGCAAGCACCCTCATAAACTCCTGTCCAACGGCGCCACTTGCGCCAACAATAGCCACGTTCATATGAAATACCTTTTATATTAATTCCTAATTTCCAACTAAATAAGTTACCAAAATACTATTCAAAACCAATTTTGAATTTTGAATTTCAATTAACGGTCAAAGCCGTTAATTGAAGAACTCGTCGTCGAGTTCCTCGTCGGGGATAACCTCGTCGGGGCAGTTGTACTCGATAGCACCTATCGGGTGGTAGAACTTATCCTCCTTCGAGATACCCAGTGCGGGGTTCTCATATACCTTCTCCATAAAATCGCCAAAGATGGGGAGTGCCACCACTGAGCCCTCGCCTGCCGATTTGAGGTGTACGCTCTGGTCCTCGCCACCGACCCACACACCGCCAACGAGTTTGGGGGTGATGCCCATAAACCAAGCGTCGCGGTTCTCGTTACTTGTACCTGTCTTACCGCCCGCCTCTACGCCTGCGAAGCCGTGTTCGCGGATCAGACGGCCTGCCGTACCGCTGGTCACCACATTGCGGAGCATTCCGGTCATCGTGTAGGCTGTCTGCTCGCTGATAGCCACCGAGGTAGTGGTGTTGAACGAGGCGAGGAGGTTGCCCTGACGGTCCTCGATGCGGGTGACGAAGATAGGCTCGGTAAAAATACCCTTGTTCACAAAGGTAGCGTATGCGCCAACCATCTCAAAGAGAGATACATCGGGGGTGCCGAGGCAGAGTGCATTTACGGGGTCGATCCAACTGTGGATGCCCATATTGTGTATAAAATCGGCCACCGCCTCAGGGCGTTTTGCCTGCTTCATAATCCACGCCGAGTAGTTGTTACGGCTACGCGCCAAGCCCCATTTCAAGGGGTGGAGCACACCGTCATATACCACTTCGCCCGCCTCCTTGGGTGTCCAGGGCTCGCCCGTGTAGGTCTCGATGGTGGTGGGGAGGTTGGGAACCATAGTACAGGGGTTGAAGCCGAGGTGGTCAATCGCAAAGGTGTAGATGAAGGGCTTGATTGTCGAGCCCACCTGACGCTTACCCTGCTTCACCATATCGTACTTGAAGTAGCGGAAGTCGGGGCCACCAACGTATGCCTTCACATGGCCATTGCTCGGGTCGAGTGCCATAAACGAGGCACGCATAATGCGCTTGTGGTGGAGTATCGAGTCGCGGGGCGAGATGAGGGTGTCAACTTCACCCTTGTAGGTGAAGATGCGGGTCTTGACAGGGGTGCGGAACTCCTTATCTATCTCCTCCTCGCTCAGTCCCTCCGCTTTGAGTGCGCGGTAGCGGTCGGTGTAGATCATAGCGCGACGGATGATCTGCTCGATATCCTCATTGCTCATATCCTGGAAGAGTACGCGAGTCGATTTGTACTGTGCCTCCATACGGGGCTGAATCACCGTCTCGAGCTGTTGCTGCACAGCCTCCTCGGCATAGGTCTGCATACGCGAGTCGATGGTGGTGTAGATCTTCAGGCCATCGCTATAGATGTTGTAGGGTGAGCCGTCGGCCTTGGTATTCTTCTGACACCAGCCGTAGAGGGGGTTGCTCTCCCAGCGTGCGAGTTCCTGCTCATAGTCCCACTCGTTGAGGTATTGGTTGCGTGTGGGCTTCTTGGCGTTCATCACCGTGCGCAACATCTCGCGGAAGTAGGTTGCCGAGCCGGCATCGTGCGACGAGGGGTTGTAGGTGAGTTCGATAGGTGTCGCCTTGAGCGAGTCGAGTTGCTCACGCGAGAGGTAGCCCTGCTGATGCATACGCGTCATAACGGTATTGCGCCTCTCCATAGCTCGCTCGGGGTTACGCACGGGGCTGTAACGGGTCGGGGCATTGACAACACCCACCAGCATAGCCGCCTCGGGGACTGTGAGGTCGGCAGGGGTCTTGTCGAAGAAGGTCGAAGAGGCAGCCTTGATACCGTAGGCGTTGCTACCGTAAAAGACAACATTGAAATACATTGCCAGAATCTCCTCCTTGGTGTAGTTGTACTCAAGTTTCACCGCTGTGATCCACTCCTTGAACTTGGTGACTACCAGGCGGCTGGCGCGTGCCACCTTAGAGTTGTAGGTGGTGGTGTCGCGCGGGAAGAGGTTCTTTGCCAACTGCTGGGTGATGGTACTACCACCGCCCTGATCACTGCGACCCATAGCGAGTGTCTTGACCGCCACACGGGCAAGCGAGATAAAGTCGATACCCGAGTGGGAGTAGAATCGTGCATCCTCGGTCGATACCAGAGCCGCAACAAGTGCGGGCGAAAGATCCTCATAGTCGACATAGGAGCGATTCTGAATATAGAACGAGCCAATCACCTTGCCGTCTGCCGAGTATATTTCGGTGGCGAGGTTGCTCTCGGGATTTTCGAGTTCGACAAACGAAGGCAAGCGACCAAAAGTGCCTGCTGCTGTGAGGATTATGATAGTGATAACGGCTGCAGTGGGGACGAGCAGAAGTGTCCAGAACCATCTCACGAATCTGCGCTGTTTGGCGATATTGTTGTTATTGTTTTTCATCTTTTGTGCTGAATATCTGTGCAAAGATATTTTTTTTCTGCCAATCTAACGCAAAATCGCACCCAAAAATTGCATTTCAACCTACGGTTGACACTATAGCGGCATCTCCACCGAGGCTCCGAAATAGGGTTTTCCGGTGTCGCTCGGCACAAATAACGAGAGGCGAACAGAGAACTCCGCCTGCTCGGGCATCCTCACGGGCACCACATCAAAGACCACCGAGCCGCCTACCGAAGTGGTGGCACTGCGACGGGGGTAGATGATGGGCAGACCGCTCTCCTTCAACGATCCCGCCATCATATAATACGAAGTGTAACTCGCATAGTCATAGCCGATTGCTGCCCTGATGCGCTTGATGAGCAACACTCCGCGCAGACCTCTGTCGGGGTAGAATAGGGGTGCTTCGTAGTCAGCAGAGAAGGCGTAGTAATTGACGGGCAGAATTGGTGAGCGCAGACCGCGAGGTTGCAGGTCGCCGATATAGTGGGTGTAGTAGCCCTCGCCGAGGATATCCTGATAGGCAGCGCGGAGGGTGATGGCGTGGTTAGGGCCGATACCAGGAGTGTATGCCTTGCCAAATAGGCTTAACACAGAGGTCTCCCTGCCACTCAGCCCCATTCCGTAGGTGGCGCGCGCAGTCACACCCCAGCGGGGCAGAAAGTCGCGATGTGCGAGGCGTGTCTGGTTGAGGTATTGCACTGAGCCATAGACCATTGTGCGGCCCTTAGAGTAATTCTCCGCAGCGGGGTTCCAATAGTGACCGTTGGTGTGACTCACCTCTAGCGAGGGGATCAGATAGTTGGTGGTGTTGCCACCGCCGAGGAAGATGGGCAGGTAGATGCGACCACTCATTTTGATATAGTTCTTGTCGCCCGCAAATTTGTGCTGCGGAGCGGCCTGATCAAAGTAGAGATTACCATCCTTAAATCGCTGAACATAGGCTATGGTGTCACCCGCCGTGCCGATAAAGCCGTGTACCATATTGCTCGGCGCGGGGTGGTGTTGCTGCCACGATGCGGAGAACTCCAACTTGGGTGCAAAGCCGAGATATTTTAGCGACAGCGAGGCATTTTGTCCCTTCTGAGCCGTGTAGCCGTAGCCCACGCGGGCAATCATATCACCCGTTATGTTCTGCGAAAGGAGCGTAACGCCCAACCCCAACTCATTTATAGCACCCTCCATAATCTCCTCAGGGTCAAACATTAAGGGTGCGTAACTGTGGAAGCGGAAAAGGTGGCCTATGCGCGAGTAGTGACGCGCAGGGCTTTTGCTCACACTCTCTGTCAGGTCGCTCTCGGTGAAGTCGATGGTGTCGATTTTCGGGATCCCCCAATCGATGTTGGGGGTGTTGATTGTGCTGGCGGGAAGTTGCGACCACTCCACGCTCTCTATCCCCTCGTTCTCGGCAGTCACCACCGAGTATCCGTGTGCCGAGTAGAGTGTCATTGCTACCCTCTTGCCGTCGGGCGAGGGGGCGGGGTCAAATGCACCATAGAGTGCTTCGGAGAGTCGCTCTTCGCGCAGTGTGGCGAGGTCTATTGAGTGGGCGTTGTCGATGCCTGAGGCTATTGAGCCGAAGTATAGTTTGCCCCCCTCGGCGCGCAGGTCGCTGAGGGTTACAAAGGCGGGTTTTCGGATGGTGGTTATTGCGCCATTGGCAGGGTCGAACGATATGATACTCATACCGTTATCTCCCTGAGCAATCAGGTAGAAAAGTTCTGTCTTGTTGTCCCAAGCTAGGCCGTGCAATGAGTGGTCGGTGAAGAGTTTTTCGCCACTCGGAGTGTGGAGCGTGTAGGTGCCTTCGGTGTTGTACTCAACCCACGCCAGACCACCCTCGGGAAGAGGGGTGGGGAAGAGGGCATTTTCGGCAAGTCGGTGGGTGGTCAGTCGTTTGCTCCCGAAGTCGTAGGAGCGCACCACCGAGCCTACTTTGGTGTTGAAAAAGGTGCTCGGGCGATACTCGCTCCACCACACCACACCATCTGCCATCACGGGGCGGGTGCTGAGCGGGCCGATTGCCACCTCGCTCTCGATAATTCCAGTGCCGGTGTCGATGATGACAAAGCGGTCGGTCAAATCGAGTGTGGAGTGGAGGACAGCGATGCGCTCGTTGTCCAGCCACATCGGGGAGCTGTAACTCTGCCACCCCTTTTGCGCAGTTGCGGCAATGGTCGAAACCCCCTCCTCCCAGGCTATTGCAGCAGGGATATGCGGTGCTTGCGCCCACAACTCGTTATTGGAAAAAAATGTTTCGCGGAAGAGGTCTACGGTCTTGATACCCAATACCTTTTGCATACCCTTCTGGTGCGAGGCGATGAGGTAGGGGCGACGAGCCGAGTACTCCACAATATCGCCCCAGACATAGCGACCCTCCCTCTGGTTTGCGTGGGTCACAAGTCGGTATCCGAGTTCGTAGTGGTTGGGGATGTAGTCGGCGTATGAGCCGCTGAACCATCGGTCGGGGTTCTTGCCCTCCAAGATTTGCGAGCCGATAGCGCGATAGTGCATCGAGAATGAGGGTTGCAGACCTCGACCAAAGAGTGAGGCCTGTGTTTCGGCATCGGTGGCATCGCCTTCCAAAAACCAGAATGGCAACAGACCTGTCGTCAGCAGCGAGCCCTGCTCACCGAGAAGATTGCCGATAAAGCCTGCTGCGTGGTTGTCGAGGCGGGTGTATTGCGCAATGTGGCGATACTCGTGAACGGCGAGCTGCTTGAGCCACGGGGTGGAGTAGCTCTCAATGGCTGGTGCGCCCACCATCTCAATTCGGAAGGGGGTCCACATCGCCATACCGTTGGAGAGGAGCGACCGACCGTTGATAATCACGCTGACGGGGCGCGGAGTGGCTAGTCCGAAGCCTATGCTCTCGCGCATCTGCCCCATATAGTAGCCCACACTTCGTCCCTTATTCTCAAACTCATCCGGAGTAATAACAGTGGTCGCACCCTGGTCAATTGTGTAAAAATTTTCGCTGGCGGCAATTGCTCCGTTGGAGTAGTATTGCGCACTTAGTGTCAGCGTATTAAGGCATAGTAATCCCAACACCGAAACCACTATTTTTATTCCGTTTTTCATATCTTCTACTTCATTTTTTATTATGCTCCGGCTCTCTTTGCCTTGTAGCCCTCTTTGGTGAGGATCTCTAAGATGCGGTCGCGGTGATCGCCCTGGATGATGATCTCGCCATCCTTTGCCGAGCCACCCACGCCACACCTTGTTTTGAGGAGTTTGGCGAGCTCTTTCAGGTCGTCGTCACTCCCGACAAATCCTTTGATGAGTGTTGCCTGCTTGCCGCCTCGGTGTTTGCGGTCGAGCCACACTCGCAGATCTTGCTGTGCGGGGGGAAGTGTTGCCACACTCTCCTCCTCTTCGGTGGTGTAGTTATAGTCGGTTGCAGTCGAATAGACCACGCCCAATCTTGCTTTCCAATCGTTATTTGCCATATTCGGATAAAAATTATACCTACAAAGATAGGATATTTTGAGAAAAAAGCGTTATATTTGCTCAGTTAAGAAAATCATTTTGCTTTATGAGTTACACAACACTATACAGAGCTGCAGATCACTATGAGCGTGGTGCCTCTGTTGTTGGCTCAGCACAAGAGCAAATGAGCAATTGTCGAACAAGCAACAAGAGGTAGTATCCATTGGGGTAACTGCCTCTTTTTTTTAGATATAGAGCAATGAGCGATATTCTGATTCGTGGTGCAAAGGTGTGGAACGGTAGCGGTTTTGCGGTTGCCGATGTCGCTGTCAGTGGAGAGAAAATTGCTGCTGTGGGCAGTGTGGGCGACTTCAACCCCAAGAGGGTTGTTGAGGCCGAAGGGTTGTGGCTGATGCCCGGACTTGTGGATGTACATGTCCATCTGCGCGAGCCCGGCTTCTCCTCGAAGGAGACGATTTTGAGTGGCACTCGTGCTGCTGCGCGTGGCGGCTTTACCACCGTCTGCCCTATGCCCAATCTCAGCCCCGCCCCCGACTCGATGGAGGGCTTGGAGGCTCAGTTGGAGATTATTCGTCGCGATGCGCAGATTGGCGTTCTCCCCTTCGCAACCATCACCCGTGGCCGTAAGGGTCGTGGCGAGGTGGTCGATATTGCTGCTCTTGCCCCCTATGTTGCGGGCTTCTCCGACGACGGCTCGGGTGTGAGCGATGCGGGCATTATGGAGGAGGCTATGTGGCGCGTGAAGGAGTGCGACAGCATAATTGCCGCCCATTGCGAGGTCGATGATCTTGTGCGTGGCGGCGTGATACACGATGGCGAGTTCGCTCGTCGCAATGGTATCCCCGGCATCTGCTCGGAGAGCGAGTGGAAGCAGATAGAGCGCGATTTGAAATTGGTGGAGAAGACCGGCTGTCGTTACCATGTATGCCACATCTCGACCAAGGAGGCGGTGGAACTTATCCGCGATGCTCGCAAGAGTGGTCTCAAGGCGAGCTGCGAGACAGGTCCCCACTATCTCACGATGACCGATGAGGATATTGCCGATGAGGGTCGCTTCAAGATGAACCCCCCGATTCGCTCGCGTGCCGACAGAGATGCGCTGGTGGCGGGTGTGGCAGATGGCACTGTGGAGGTGATTGCCACCGACCACGCACCTCACACTGCCGACCAGAAGGCGCGCGGTGTGCGTGGCAGTGCTTTTGGCATTACCGGTCTGGAGACCTCGCTGCCGATTATATATACTCACCTTGTGGAGCGTGGCATAATCTCGTTGGAGCGTATGGTTGATGCGATGAGCCTTGCGCCACGCCGACTCTTTAAGATGGGCGGAGGTGTGATTGCTGCGGGTGAGAGGGCCGACCTCCTCCTTGCCGACCTCGATAGCTGCTACACGGTAGATAGCACAAAATTCCTCTCGATGGGAAAGAGTACTCCGTTTGATGGATGGAAGGTGAAGGGTGAGTCAGCAATGACCATTTATGGTGGAAAGATAGTTTACGAAAGATAATGGCAAACAAAGGAGTTTTTACCATTTTGAGTAATGCACCTCTCACCGACTCGGTGTGGGAGATGCACCTTGCGGGTGACACAAGTGCTGTGACCCACGCAGGACAATTTGTGAATATAGAGTTGGAGGGTTTGTACCTCCGTCGCCCCATCTCCATCTCGGATTGGCAGGAGGGCGAGCTTACTATTATATATAAGGTGGTTGGTGAGGGTACTGCACGCCTTGCGCAGATGAAGGCGGGTGTAGAACTCGACCTGCTGGTCGGCCTCGGCAACGGCTTTTGGAGCGTACCCGAAGAGCGCGTGGTGCTCGTTGGTGGTGGTGTGGGTGTTCCCCCGCTCTACGGACTTGCGCGTCGCCTGATGGCAGAGGGCAAGAGTGTGAGCGTGGTGCTCGGCTTCAACACCGCTGCGGAGATTTTCCTGTGTCAGAAATTTGAGGAGCTGGGTGCCCGAGTGGTGGTGGCTACTATGGATGGCTCGGCAGGCGTGAAGGGTACGGTGATTGATGCCATTCGTGCCGAGAGTGTGGAGTACGACTACTTCTACTCGTGCGGTCCGCTGCCAATGTTGCGCGCCCTGTGCGAGCAGAGCAGTGGCGAGGGTCAGGTGAGCCTCGAAGAGCGTATGGGATGCGGATTTGGTATCTGTATGGGTTGCACCCACGAAACACATAGTGGCCACAAGCGTATCTGCAAGGAGGGCCCCGTACTTTTGAAAAGCGATGTAGTATGGTAGAGAATAAGATATTGGATAAGAGTGTTGAACTCTGTGGCGTGAAACTCGACAACCCTATTGTCCCCGCCAGCGGTACTTTTGGCTTTGGCGAGGAGGCTGCCGAGTGGTACGATATTAATGTGCTGGGTGCTATCAGTATCAAGGGCACCACTCTTCACCCCCGATTTGGTAACCCCACACCCCGCATTGCCGAGACCCCTTCGGGATTGCTCAACGCTGTGGGCTTGCAAAACCCGGGCGTGGAGGCCGTTGTAACTAAGGTCGTGCCCGAACTCCGCAAAGTGTACAAAAAACCGATTGTGGCAAATGTGAGTGGCTTCTCGCTCGATGAGTATAGGGAGTGCTGCCGCAGGATTGACGAGGTGGCGGATATCATCGAGGTTAATATCTCCTGTCCCAATGTGCACGGTGGCGGTCTGGCCTTCGGTACCGATGCGGCGATGGCTGCCAAGGTTACCGAGGAGGTTAAGAGGGTGACTACCAAGCCGGTGTTTATCAAACTGTCGCCCAATGTGACCGATATTGTTGCCATTGCGCGCGCTTGCGAGGATGCAGGTGCCGATGGTCTGACGCTGATTAATACCCTGCTCGGTATGCGCATAGACACTCGTCGTCGTCGCCCTGTGCTGGCTAACGGCACGGGTGGTCTGTCGGGTGCTGCGGTCTTCCCCGTGGCGGTGCGTATGGTCTATCAGGTGGCTCACGCCTGCAAGATTCCTATTATGGGATGTGGCGGTGTGTCGAGCAGTGCCGATGTTATCGAGATGATGATGGCGGGCGCAACCGCTGTGCAGGTGGGCTCGGCAAACCTGCGTAACCCCTACGCCTCGAAGGAGATTATCGAGGGGCTGGATGCCGAGATGGAGAGATTAGGTATTACCTCTCTGAAAGAGATAATTGGTATTGTATAAAAAGCCGTCAGCCATACAACTTTTTGGGTCGCAGACCCTTTTCTACTGAGGAGCGTTTGTGGGGATTGTGAGGTGGTTGGCTCCGTACTAAAGTTGTTGGGGACTGTGGTGTGATGGGAATAATAGGAATTATGGGAATAATAGGAGTAATAGGAATTTTCCTTAAACTCCTTAAATTCCCTAACCTCCCTAAAAATAAAGGAAATTGGATAAATAAAACATAAAGGCTAATATGAAAACTAAGGATGTAATTATCGCGTGCGACTTTGGGTCGGCGGAGGAGTGTCTGAAATTCTTGGACAAATTCGAGGGGGCTGAGCGTCCCTTTGTGAAGATTGGTATGGAGTTGTTCTATGCGGCCGGTCCTGAGATTGTCAAGGAGATTAAGCGTCGCGGTCACCCTATCTTCCTGGACTTGAAGTGCCACGATATTCCCAATACCGTGAAGAAGACTATGTCGGTGCTTTCGCGCCTTGATGTGGATATGTGTAACCTCCACGCTGCGGGTACAATCGAGATGATGACTGCGGCTGTTGAGGGCTTGACTCGCCCTGACGGTACTCGTCCTCTGCTGATTGCCGTAACGCAGCTCACCTCCACCAGCGAGGAGCGTATGCGTGAGCAGTTGCTCATCGATGCGCCCATTGGCGAGGTGGTTATCAAGTACGCTATGAATGCCGAGAAGGCAGGCTTGGATGGTGTTGTCTGCTCTCCTCTGGAGGCGGGTATCGTGAAGCGTGCCTGTGGCGATAAGTTCCTCACCATCACCCCCGGTGTGCGCTTTGCCGATGGCGAGGTGGGCGATCAGGTGAGGGTTACCACCCCTGCGAAGGCTCGCTCGCTCGGCAGCGACTATATTGTAGTGGGTCGTCCCATCACTGCTGCCGATGATCCCGTAGCGGCATACCGTCGTTGCGTGGCAGAGTTTCTTGGTGAGTAAGTTTTTCCCAACAAAGGATTTAATTTGTAAGACAAAAAGTATAAAAAAATGACAGCAAGAGAGAAAGATATTGCAGCAGGTCTGCTTTCGATAGGCGCGGTATTTTTGCGCCCCAACGAGCCCTTCACCTGGGCGAGCGGCATCAAGAGCCCTATCTATTGTGACAACCGCCTGGTACTCACTGCACCTGAGGTGCGCGATAGAGTGGAGGCAGGCTTGGCCGATATGGTTAAAGAGTATTACCCCGAGTGCGAGGTGCTGATGGGTACCAGTACTGCGGGTATCGCCCATGCCGCTATCGTGGCAGAGCGTATGGGTCTGCCTATGGGCTATGTGCGTGGTGGCAATAAGGACCACGGTCGTGGCAACCGCATTGAGGGTCGCCTGGATAAGGGTCAGAAGGTGGTTGTTGTTGAGGACCTTATCTCGACCGGCGGCAGCTGCATTGAGGTTGTCGAGGCATTGCGCGAGGCGGGCGCTGAGGTGATGGGCGTGGTGAGCATCTTCACCTACGGAATGGCTAAGGGTGTGAAACGCCTGGAGGAGGCCTCGGTGGAGAACCACAGCCTCTCAAACTTTGACGCACTTGTTGAGGTGGCAGCCGAGAAGGGCTATATCGCTCACGAGGATATCGCAAGACTGATTCAGTTCCGTAATAATCCTTCTGACGAGTCCTGGATGAAGTAAAAAGTCGTCTGGCTGGTAAATTTTGCACTTCCCTTGAAAGCCAAATGCTCATTTACTTCAAGTAAACTCCGCTTTGTCTTTCTGCACGAAGCCCAAAATTTCCTCAGCCATACGCCTTTTTAAGGTGGTGAGGATTGGGATTGTAAGAGGCAAAAAAAGAAAAGCATCTGTGATGCCGAAGCCCAAAATTTCCTCAGCCATACAACTTTTTGGGTCGCAGACCCTTTTCTACTGAGGAGCATTTGTGGGGATTGTGAGGTGGCTGGCTCCGTACTAATGTTGTTGAGGGCTGTGGTGTGATAGAGAAATTAGTGAGATTAAGGAAATTAGTGAGATTAAAGATAAAATCTCTAAACTCTTTAAACTCCCTAACCTCCCTACCAACAATAAAAAAGAGTCTATGACTCAATTTTGAATTTTGAATTATAAAAGGTATTATCATGCCTCGGCTTAGCCGAGGACACATCCCCCGCCGAGGCGGGGGCTTGGGGGTGGGTCAGGCTTGGAAATGCCTTCCGCGGGAAGGCAGGGAGTTGAGGCCACCAAGCGAGAACCGCAAAAAAGAACGCAGAACATAATTAATACGCTATACTATGAAGCATCTGATTGATCCAACTGATTTGTCGGTACAAGAGACCGAAGAGATTGTTGATTTGGCTTTGCGAATTATTGCCGATCGTCCCGCTTACAGCGAGGTGTGCAAGGGCAAGAAGCTCGCTACACTTTTCTATGAGCCCAGCACTCGTACTCGTCTGAGTTTCACCTCGGCGATGATGGAGCTGGGTGGTAATGTGATTGGATTCTCCGACGCCAAGAACTCTTCGGTGAGCAAGGGCGAGACTGTTGCCGACACGGCGCGTGTTATCAGCTGCTTTGCCGACATTATCGCTATGCGTCACTTCGAGGAGGGCGCACCGCTGGTGGCTGCTCAGGTGGCAGGCATCCCCATCATCAATGCGGGTGATGGTAGCCACAGTCACCCCACGCAGACCCTCACCGACTTGCTCACCATCAAGCGTGAGAAGGGTCGTTTTGACAACCTTACCATCGGTTTCTGTGGCGACCTCCGTTTCGGTCGTACCGTACACTCGCTCATCAAGGCACTCTCGCGCTACCAGAACAACAAGGTGATCCTGATTGCGCCCGACGAGTTGCGTTTGCCGAGCTATATGAAACACGAGGTGTGCGACAAGTATGGCGTGGAGTATCGCGAGGTGAGCAATATGGAGGAGGTGATGCCCGAGCTGGACATCCTCTATATGACTCGTGTGCAGAAGGAGCGTTTCCTTGATGAGGATGACTTTGACCGTCTGAAAGACAGTTTCATCCTCGATCCCTCGAAGCTTGTTAATGCAAAAGAGGATATGATCATCCTTCACCCTCTGCCCCGCGTGAATGAGATCACCAAGGAGGTTGATGCCGACCCGAGAGCTGCCTACTTCCGTCAGGTGGAGAATGGCAAGTTTGTGCGTATGGCTCTCATCTGCAAACTCTTGGAGTGGGCAGATGACGATAGCAAGACCAATCAGCTCGTTCCCGACGATGTGATTGTCAACCAGCATCGTTGTGCAAATAAGCGTTGTATCTCGGTGATGGAGAATGTCGATTCGCTCTTCCGAAAGGCTGAGGGCGAGGATGGCGTTTATCGCTGCGTCTATTGCGAGTCGAAGGCGAAATAACCCTTCGCGCAAAAGTGTTAGTAAACAGTTGATAAAAGTATTTTAAAAAATTTTAAAATACCGCAAAAATTCGCTATTTTCGCGGTGTAAATTAGGACTACCAACCCAGACAATATGGTGCTGTATCTGAAATCCAAGTTATCTGCTTTGCCGAGCGATATAAGTTGCGCGGGCAGAGATGGTGGATGCCTCCCGACGGGGTCTCTGCAAGTGGATTGTACCCAGCTGGCAGCGCGTAGTGGGGGAATAGTATAACAATAAATAACGGCCGCAGTAACAAAATGAGAGTTACGGCGGCTGTTTGTTTATGATTTTTAAGTATTTAAGCAAAATATAGAGAATTATGAAAGTAGGTATTGTGATGGGCTCCAAGAGTGACTTGGATGTTATGATGCCCGCCGCCGATACTCTTGAGAGTTTTGGCGTTGAGGTTGAGGTGCGAGTTATCAGTGCGCACCGCACACCCGATTTGGCTGCCGAGTGGGCAGGTACAGCACGCGAGCGTGGCCTTGAGGTGATTATCGCAGGTGCAGGCGGCGCAGCGCACCTTGCAGGTGTGATGGCGGCTATGACTCCTCTGCCCGTGATTGGCATTCCCGTAAAGTCGCGCAGCCTCGAAGGTCTGGATTCGCTCCTCTCGATGGTGCAGATGCCCTCGGGTATTCCCGTGGCTTGTGTGGCTATCAATGGTGCGAAGAATGCTGCTCTGCTGGCAGTGCAGATGTTGGCCCTCAAATACCCCGAGCTGGCTGAGAAGTTTGACGCTTTCCGTGCAAAGCAGACAGCCGATGTTGAAGCAATAACCGTGATAAAGTAAGATAAAATGAGCCAAAATCATAAACCCAGAAGGGTATTTGTAGAGAAACGAGAGATGTTCCGCGTGGAGGCCGAGAGTCTGCGTGCGGAGTTCAATGCTAATCTGTCGCTCGACATCAAGTCGTTGCGTCTGCTCTGCGTCTATGACCTCTTCGGCTTCTCCGACGAGTTGTTGGAGCGTTGCCGCTACCGCGTATTCGGCGAGGTGGTGACCGACCGCGTGACTGATGAGATGCCTGAGGCGGAGGGTGCGGTGCTGGCTGTGGAGTATCTCCCCGGTCAGTTCGACCAGCGTGCCGCTTCGGCTGTTGACTGTGTTCATCTGATTGAGCCTGCGGCAGAGATTGCTATCAAGAGCAGCCGTCTGCTGATGTTCGACTCGGGCGTGTCGGCAGAGGATATGGAGCGCATCCGCCACTACTACATCAACGCTGTGGAGTCGCGTGAGAAGGATCTCTCGCGTCTTGACAATAGCGAGAGTGCAGAGAAGAAGCCCGTTCCCGTATTGGAGGGCTTTACCCAGATGGAGAGCGAGGAGGAGCTGGCTGCTTTTTGTGCCGAGTGGGGTCTGGCAATGAACACCGACGACCTGCGTACTGTTGTGGAGTACTTCCGCAATGAGGGCCGTCAGCCCAACCAGACCGAGTTGCGCATCCTCGACACCTATTGGAGCGACCACTGCCGTCACACCACCTTTACCACCCACATCACCGATATCGAGATCGAGCCCTCGGCAATGAGTGACTCGCTGGCTGAGGCTGTGGCTCTGTGGAAGGAGTTGCGCGCAAAGCTCGGTCGTACCGAGAAGCCCTTCTGTCTGATGGATTTGGCAACTATTGGTGCGCGCTACCTCTCTTCGATTGGTGCGCTCGACGATCAGGAGCAGAGCGAGGAGAACAACGCTTGCAGCATCTTCATCGATGTTGATGTTGATGGCGAGATTGAGCGTTACCTCTTGCAGTTCAAGAATGAGACACACAACCACCCCACCGAGATTGAGCCCTTTGGTGGTGCTTCGACCTGTCTGGGTGGTGCAATCCGTGACCCGCTGTCGGGACGTAGCTATGTCTACCAGGCGATGCGTGTGACGGGTGCAGGTAACATATATGCCACCGTTGCCGAGACTCTGAAGGGTAAGTTGCCCCAGAGGGTTATCTCGCTCAAAGCGGCGGCAGGCTACTCTTCGTATGGCAACCAGATGGGTCTGGCTACTACCTGCGTGAGAGAGATCTTCCACCCCGGCTATACCGCCAAGCGTATGGAGGTAGGTGCAGTTGTGGGTGCAGTTAAGGCGGACAGTGTTCGTCGTGAGTCCCCCGCAGCGGGCGATGTTGTGCTGATGCTCGGTGGCCGTACTGGTCGTGACGGCATCGGTGGTGCAACAGGCTCGTCGAAGGAGCACAACACCAAGTCGCTCGAGGAGTGCGGCAGTGAGGTGCAGAAGGGTAATGCTCCCGAGGAGCGTAAGTTGCAGCGTCTGTTCCGCAGAGCAGAGGTTACCCGCCTGATCAAGAAGTCGAACGACTTTGGCGCAGGTGGTGTGAGCGTTGCCATTGGTGAGTTGGCAGATGGTCTGGATATCTTCCTCGACCGTGTGCCGACCAAGTATAGCGGTCTGAACTCCACCGAGCTTGCTATCAGCGAGTCGCAGGAGCGTATGTCGGTGGTTATCGAGCCTAAGGATGAGGCCGAGTTCCGTCGCTACTGTGCTGAGGAGAACATTGAGGTAACCCATGTTGCCAATGTGACCGATACAGCCCGTATGAGAATGTTCTACGGCGAGGAGAAGGTTGTGGACCTCTCCCGCGAGTTTATAGATTCGGCAGGTGCTATCCACCGCGCGGCAATCACCATTGCTGCCGAGGATGTGGTTGGTATGCCTGCACGCGAGGTCGATGGCGAGGATGCCAAGGAGCGTTTCCTTGTCAATCTGACTGACGACAATGTTGTTTGCCAGAAGGGTCTGGTGGAGATGTTCGACTCGACTGTGGGTCGCTCGACAGTCTTGATGCCTTATGGTGGTGCTACTCAGCAGACTGAGGCTCAAGTGTCGATGCAGAAGATCCCCGTGGGCGATGCTGTGACCAACACCGCAAGTGTGATGACCTTCGGCTACAACCCCGATGTGGCAGAGTCGAGCCCCTACCATAGTGCAGCCTACGCTGTTGTCGAGGCTGTGGCTAAGGCTGTGGCTGCCGGTGCTCCCTGGCGCGGTATGCGCTTCTCGTATCAGGAGTATTTCGAGAAGATGTCTTCGCGCAAGGCTTGGGGTAAACCCCTCTCGGCACTGCTCGGCGCACTGCGTATGCAGGTAGAGTTGAATCTGCCCTCGATTGGTGGTAAGGATTCGATGAGTGGTACCTTCGGTGATATGAGCGTACCCCCGACCCTTATCGCATTTGGCGTGACCACTGTTGACGCCCGCAAGGCACTCAGCCCCGAGTTCAAGGGTGCAGGCCACCCCGTATATCTCGTTCGTCACACCCCCAAGGCTGACGGTATGCCCGACACCGAGCAACTCGCTCGTCTGTGGGACGCTGTTGGCAGTGAGGTAGAGCGTGGCTCGCTCCTGGCAGGCTGGGCGGTTACCTTTGGTGGCGTGGCTGAGGGTCTGGCTAAGATGACCTTCGGTAACCGTGTGGGTGTTGAGGTTAATATGCCCGAGGCTGAACTCTACGACTACGCTTACGGCTCGATTCTGGTTGAGACCGATGGCCGTGAGTTGAACTTTGAGGGTGCAGAGCTTATCGGTAAGACTATTGACGAGCCCGTAATTAAGATTAACGGCACTGAGATTTCGATTGCTGAGGCTGTTGAGGCCAACTGCGAGCGATTCACCTCGGTCTATCCCTCGGAGGCAGTGCCCTATATGAAGGAGGTTGATTGCTGCGAGGCTCCTTTCCGCTCGGAGTACCGTCCATATAGCGGTGAGGCGAAGGAGAGCCCCGTTGTCTATCTCCCCGTATTCCCCGGTACAAACTGCGACTACGATACCGCCAAGGCATTTGTTCAGGCAGGTGCGCAGACCACCACTTCGGTACTCTGCAATCTGACAGCTGACGATGTGAACAACTCGATTGCGCTGATGTGTCAGAAGATTGATGAGGCCGATATCGTGGTGTTCAGCGGTGGTTTCTCGGCAGGTGACGAGCCTGACGGTAGCGGTAAGTTTATCGCTGCGGTGCTCTGCAACGCCGATGTTAAGGCTGCTATGGAGCGTCTGTTGCAGCGTGACGGTCTGGTGCTCGGTATCTGCAATGGTTTCCAGGCACTTATCAAGTCGGGTCTGCTGCCTTTCGGTAAGATTGGCGAGCTGACCACCGAGTCGCCCACTCTGTTCCGCAACGATATCAACCGTCACATCTCGCAGATTGTGACTACCCGTGTTGCTTCGGCAGCTTCGCCCTGGTTAGCGGGCTTCACCGAGGGCGAGTTGCACTCGATTGCTGTGAGCCACGGTGAGGGTAAGTTTGTTGTGGGCAAGGAGCTGGCTGAGCAGTTGTTCCGCGATGGTCAGGTGGCATTCCGCTATGCCGATGCAGAGGGTCAGCCCACTATGGCATCGCCCCAGAACCCCAATGGCTCCTACTATGCTATTGAGGGTATCTGCTCGCCCGATGGCCGAATCCTCGGCAAGATGGGTCACACCGAGCGTTGGGAGGATAACCTCTTCAAGAATATCAGCGGTAACAAGAGCCAGCGACTCTTTGAGAATGCTGTCAACTATTTCCGCAAAAAATAAAACAGGATTATTAGGTTAGCACATACTGATATATGTTTGATGACAAAATGAATAAAGGAATCCATGAGGAGTGTGGTGTTTTCGGTGTCTTTGGCGTAAAGAATGCCGCAAACCTCACCTATTATGGTTTGCACAATCTCCAACACCGTGGTCAGGAGGGTTGCGGTATTGTAAGTGCTGTCGATGGTAAACTCTCGCGCGTGAGAGGTGGCGGATTGGTTACCGAGGTATTCAATCAGGCTAAGCTCGATAAGTTGGCTGGCTCGATGGCTATCGGCCATGTTCGCTATTCGAGTGCGGGTAATGGTGGCGAGGAGAATATCCAGCCCCTGCTCTTCCACCACTCGACAGGCGACTTCGCTATGGCACACAATGGTAATATTGTGAATGCCACCGCATTGCGTTTGGCTTTGGAGGCTCGTGGCAGCCTCTTCCAGACCTCGTCGGATACGGAGGTGCTGGCTCACCTCATCAAGAAGGATGGTGCCGATGAGCATCGTATCTTCCCTCTGCTGAGTGCGCTCGACAAGCTCGACGGTGCGTTTGCAATTCTGATTATGACCCCCAAGCGTATCTACGCCTGCCGCGATAAGTACGGTATGCGTCCTTTGTCGCTCGGTCGTATGAAGAACAACCCCGAGGCCTATGTTGTGGCAAGCGAGACCTGCGCATTTGATGCTGTGGGTGCCGAGTATCTGCGCGATGTGGAGCCGGGCGAGGTGGTGACTATCGACCACCACGGCTTGCGCAGCAATTTCTACACCGAGAAGTGTCAGAGGAAGATGTGTGCTATGGAGTTTATCTACTTTGCCCGCCCCGATAGCGATATCGAGGGTTGCAATGTACACGCCTACCGTAAGGAGTCGGGTCGTCTGCTCTGGAAGGAGTCGCCTGCCGATGCCGATCTGGTTGTCGGTGTGCCCGATTCGAGCCTCAGTGCCGCTATCGGTTACAGCGAGGCGAGCGGTCTGCCCTACGAGATGGGTATGATTAAGAGCAAGTATGTGGCTCGTACCTTTATTCAGCCCTCGCAGGAGTTGCGAGAGAAGGGTGTCAAGATGAAACTCTCGGTCGTTCACTCGATTGTTAAGGATAAGCGAGTGGTGCTGGTCGATGACTCGATTGTGCGTGGCACTACCTCCCGCAATCTTGTGCAGATGTTGCGCGATGCGGGCGCTAAGGAGGTGCATATGCGTATTGCGAGTCCTCCCTACTGCCACCCCTGCTACTATGGTGTCGATACGGGTACCTATGAGGAGTTGGTGGCATCGACCAAGTCGGTGGAGGAGATTCGTGAGATGATTGGTGCCGACTCGTTGGCGTATCTCTCGGCTGAGTCGCTTTTGGCGGCAGGTCATCGCTCCGATTTGTGTGCTGCCTGCTTCACGGGTAAGTACCCCACCGATCTCTACAAGGATGTAGATGGCAAGAGCACCGAAAAAGTTGAGTAAAAATAAATAAAAAATAAAATAGTTATGGCAAAGTCTTATGAAGCGGCAGGAGTAAACCTCGAAGCCGGTTATGAAGTAGTTAAACGAATCAAGAAACATGTTGCCTCAACTGCTCGTGCGGGCGTTATGGGTAACATTGGCGCATTTGGTGGTATGTTCGACCTCGCCTCGCTGGGCTACAAGGAGCCTATCCTGGTGAGCGGCACCGATGGCGTGGGTACTAAACTCAAAATCGCTTTCGAGATGGACAAACACGACACTGTGGGTGTTGATGCAGTGGCAATGTGTGTGAACGATGTGTTGGCACAGGGTGCAGAGCCTCTCTTCTTCCTCGACTATGTGGCTGTTGGTCACAACGAGCCTTACAAGGTGGAGGCTATCGTTAGCGGTGTTGCCGAGGGTTGCCGTCAGGCAGGCTGTGCGCTGATTGGTGGCGAGACTGCCGAGATGCCCGGTATGTATGAGGGTGGCGAGTACGATATTGCAGGCTTCACCTGTGGTGTTGTTGAGCGCAGCAAACTCATCGACGGCACTAAGGTAGCGGTTGGCGATGTCTTGGTTGGTATCGCTTCGAGTGGTGTTCACTCCAACGGCTTCAGCCTTGTGCGCAAGGTGGTTGCCGACGGTGGTCTGGACTTGCATCAGGCATATCCCGAGACCGGCGAGAAGCCTCTGGGCGAGGTGTTGCTCACCCCTACCCGCATCTATGTTCGTCAGGTGTTGCAGGTGATTGCCGAGTGTGATGTTCACGGTATCAGCCACATCACCGGTGGTGGTTTCGACGAGAATATCCCCCGCATCCTCCTCGATGGTCAGGGTGTTGAGGTTACCGAGGGCAGCTGGGAGATTCTTCCCGTCTTCCGCCTCTTGGAGCGCGTAGGTGGTCTGCCTCACCGCGAGATGTTCAACATCTTCAATATGGGTATCGGTATGGTGATTGCCCTTCCCGAGAGCGATGCTCAGAAGGC
The DNA here is from genome assembly GCA_017631375.1 of Tidjanibacter sp. Taxonomy (GTDB): domain Bacteria; phylum Bacteroidota; class Bacteroidia; order Bacteroidales; family Rikenellaceae; genus Tidjanibacter. The sequence goes on from JAGBTK010000009.1 coordinate 42,351, forward strand.
TATCGAGTTGCTCACCGCAGCAGGCGAGAAGGCTTCGGTAATCGGTAAGGTTGTCGAGGGCGAAGGCGTAACCATTAAGTAGGCCATACCTATTATATATAATAGATGCAACGACGAATTGCGATATTTGCCAGCGGCGAGGGCAGTAACTTCGAGGCTATCGTGCGTGCCTGCCAGCAGGGGCGTATTGATGCCGAGTGTGTGCTCTTGGTCTGCGACAAGCCCGGAGCGAAGGTTGTCGAGCGTGCTGAGCGATTGGGGGTGGAGAGTTTCGTATTCTCTGCGCGCGACTTCGAGAGCAAGGCGGCTTACGAGGCAGAGATTGTCCGCAGGCTCGATGAGGCACAGGTGGAACTTGTCTGCCTGGCGGGCTATATGCGCATCGTGGGTGAGGTGTTGCTCGGCTCATACGAGGGTCGCATCATCAATATCCACCCCTCACTGCTCCCCTCGTTCAGAGGTGCGCGCGCTCTCGAACAGGCGTTTGAGGCGGGCGTGAAGGTCTTTGGCGTGACCATCCACTATGTGGATAGTTCGCTCGACGGTGGTGCAATCATCGACCAGAGGGCGTTCCACAGCGAGGGCGAGAGTATCGAGAGGGTGGAGGAGCGAATCCACGAGATTGAGCATCTGCTCTATCCCGAGGTCGTTGGTAAATTACTAAACTGCAAACAATAATAAAACAGAGATATAGAGATGAACAGAAGAGCATTGGTCAGCGTAAGCGACAAGCGTGGCGTGGTAGATTTCTGCCGTAGCCTCAAAGAGTTAGGTTGGGATATCATCGCAACGGGCGGTACTATGAAGCTGCTTGAGAATGAGGGTATCGAGTGTATCAACATCAGCGATGTGACGGGCTTCCCCGAGATTTGCGACGGTCGAGTTAAGACCCTTCACCCCAAGGTGCACGGTGGTCTGTTGGCTCGCCGCGATGATGAGAGCCACTTGGAGGCTCTGCGCGAGAACCAGATTGAGTTTATCGATATGGTCTGCGTGAATCTCTACCCCTTCCGTCAGACTATCGAGAAGGAGGGTGTGACTCTTGCCGAGGCAATCGAGAATATCGATATCGGCGGTCCCTCGATGTTGCGTAGCGCGGCTAAGAACTTTGCCGATGTGACCGTTGTGTGCGACCCCGATGACTATGCAACCGTGCTTGCAGAGCTCAAGGCAGATGGTAACACCACTCGCGAGACCCGTATGCGTCTGGCGGCTAAGGTTTATACCCACACCGCACTCTACGATTCGTGCATCGCATCGTACCTGCGTCCTCAGGCAGGCTTGGAGGAGAAACTCTTCCTCAACTACGACCTTGCTCAGTCGCTCCGCTATGGTGAGAACCCCCACCAGCAGGCTACCTTCTATCGCTCGACCGAGGAGGTTCCCTACTCGCTCGCTTTCGCAAAGCAGCTGGGCGGTAAGGAGCTTTCGTACAACAACATTCAGGACGCTAACGCTACTCTTGCAATCGTTGCCGAGTTCGACGAGTGCTTCTGCGTAGGTGTTAAGCATATGAACCCCTGCGGTGCTGCTATCGCTGACTCGCCCGCCGAGGCTTGGGCTAAGGTTTACGAGGCTGACAATGTAAGTATCTATGGCGGTATCGTAGCCTTCAACCGCGAGGTGGATGCTGCAACCGCTGAGGCTATGCGCCCCGTGTTCCTCGAAATCGTTATGGCTCCCTCGTTCACTGAGGAGGCGTTGGAGATTTTCGGCAAGAAGAAGAACCTCCGTGTGTTGCAGGTACCTATGTACAAGCGCACCAAGCCCGAGATGCAATATACCAGCGTGCGTGGCGGTCTGCTCGCACAGGAGTTTGACGACAAGATGGTGACCATCACCGACGAGATGACCGTTACCAAGCGTCACCCCTCGGCAGAGGAGCTGATCGATATGAATTTCGGCTGGCGCATCGTGAAGTATGTTAAGTCGAATGCGATTGTTGTTGTGAAGAATGGTTGCACCGTAGGTGTAGGTCCCGGTCAGACCAACCGTGTGGGCTCGGCAGAGATTGCTCTCAAGAGCGCAGCCGAGAAGGGCTTTACCGAGGGTCTTGTGCTCGCTTCGGATGGTTTCCTCCCCTTCGACGACACCGTGAAGGCTGTTGCTGCTGCGGGTGTTACCGCAATTGTTCAGCCCGGTGGCTCGATTCGCGATGAGGATTCGATTGTTGCGGCTGATGAGTTGGGTGTAAGTATGCTCTTCACCGGAATTAGACATTTTAAACATTAAAATTTTAGCCTCTTTTGGGTGATTTTTTTCCATTTCTCTTGTTACATAGTCCCGCTATGCGCCGCGCGAAATGGGAAAAAATCACTTCAAAATAGCACTAAAATCGTGTAGAACTACGCAAGAGTTTAATTAGAATTACAAAGGAAAAACAGGAAAAAAGATATGGGAAAAAAGGTATTGGTAGTTGGTGGTGGTGGTCGTTGCCACGCCATTGTCGATGCGCTGAGTCGCTCGCCCCAGGTGGAGAAGATCTTCTGCGCACCCGGTAATGCAGGTATTGCCGAGCAGGCAGAGTGTGTTGCCATCAAGGATACCGATGTTGAGGGTCTGCTCGCCTTCGCTCAGAAGGAGCAGGTGGACCTCACCGTAGTAGGCCCCGAGGCAGCCTTGGCTGTTGGTGTTGTCGATGAGTTCCGCAAGGCGGGCTTGCTCATCTTTGGCCCTACAAAGGCTGCTGCACGCGTAGAGTCGAGCAAGGAGTTTGCCAAGAGCATTATGCAGAAGTACTCGATTCCTACTGCCGACTATCGTGTCTTTGAGGAGTATGAGGAGGCTGCGGCTTATGTCTCGGCTCACTCGTTGCCCATCGTGCTCAAATACGACGGCCTGGCAGCAGGCAAGGGCGTAGTGGTGGCTGAGAGTGCCGAGGAGGCCGATGCTGCACTGCGCGATATGTTGCTCGACGCTCGCTTCGGCAAGGGCAGGGTGGTGGTTGAGGATTTCCTCACCGGCCCCGAGTTCTCGCTGATGTGCTTCACCTCGGGTGAGCAGATCTGGCCTATGCCGCTGGCTCAGGACCACAAGCGCGCTTACGACAACGACAAAGGCCCCAACACAGGCGGTATGGGTGCTTACACCCCTCTGCCCTTTGTGACCGAGGAGGACTTGGAGTATGCTGTTGAGAAGATTATGCGCCCGATGGCTGCCGCTATGGTGGCTGAGGGTGTGCCTTTCCACGGTGTGTTGTATGGTGGCCTGATGAAGACCCCCGAGGGTGTTAAGGTTATCGAGTTCAACGCCCGTTTTGGTGACCCCGAGACCGAGGTTATCCTCCCCCGCATCAGCAGCGATATCTACAACCTCTTTGCAACCGTTGCCGCAGGTGGCACCGAGTGCGAGGTGGAGTGGAACGACAAGGCTGTTGTAGGTGTGGTCTTGGCAAGCAAGGGTTACCCCGGCGACTACGCTAAGGGCTTTGAGATTGGAGGCTTGGAGAGTCTGGAGGGCGTTAAGGTCTATCATATGGGTACTGCTTGCAAGGAGGGTAAGTTGCTCACTGCAGGTGGTCGTGTGATGATTGTTGTAGCTGAGGGCGAGAATGCAACCGCAGCGCGCGCCAATGTCTATAAGAACATTGAGCGTATCGAGTGCGATAACCTCTTCTATCGTAAGGATATAGGTAAAAATTATATATAAGAAAATGATTGTCAGCGGAAAAGATTTGGCAGCTCGCCTCAAAGCGGAGATGGCTGCCGAGGTTGCGACCTTCCCCGAGAAGTATGGTCGTGTGCCCCACTTGGTAGTAATCCTCGTGGGTGAGAATCCTGCCAGCGTCAGCTATGTGACCGGCAAGGCTAAGGATTCGGCAGAGGTGGGTATCAAGAATACCACTCTGCGTATGCCCGAAAGCGTTACCGAGCAGGAGTTGCTCGATGTGATTGCTAAACTCAATGCCGATTCGGATGTAGATGGTCTTATCGTGCAGTTGCCCCTGCCTAAACACATCTCCGAGGATAGGGTTATCGAGGCTATCGCTGTGGAGAAGGATGTCGATGGCTTCCACCCCCTCAATGTGGCTGCTCTGTGGCAGAAACGCCCCTGTGTGTTACCCTGCACCCCCAAGGGTATTATCCGTATGCTCGATGATGCGGGCGTGGAGATTGCAGGCAAGAAGGCTGTGGTTATGGGCCGTAGCAACATCGTAGGTCTGCCTGCCGCCAAACTTCTGCTCGACAGAAATGCTACCGTGACCATAGTGCACAGCCGTACCCCCAACCTTGCCGAAGTGACTGCCGAGGCTGATATCTTGGTGGTGGCTATCGGTCGACCCAAGTTGGTGACTGCTGATATGGTTAAGCCCGGTGCGGTGGTTATCGACGTGGGCGTTAACCGCGATCCCGAGACAGGTAAACTCTGTGGCGATGTCGATTTTGCGGCTTGCGTGGATAAGGCATCCGTTATCACTCCCGTTCCCGGTGGTGTTGGTCCTATGACCCGCTGCTGCCTGATGGAGAATACTATCGAGTGTTTCTTGAAAAATCAAACCAAATAAGCATAAACAGTTATGATTGAAAGATATAGTCGTCCCGCGATGCGCGCCGTGTGGACAGAAGAGAATAAGTTTAGAGCATACCTGGAGGTGGAGATTCTCGCCAGCGAGGCTTGGTGCGAGCTGGGCGTTGTTCCCGCCGAGGATGTAAAGAAGTTGCGCGCAAACGCATCGTTTGATATCGCTCGCATCAGCGAGATTGAGTTGCAGACCCGTCACGATATCGTTGCCTTCACCCGCGCTGTGAGCGAGACACTCGGCGAGGAGCGCAAGTGGGTGCACTACGGTCTGACAAGTACCGATGTGGTTGACACCGCAAACGGTTATCTGTTGCGTCAGGCAAACGAGATTCTGCTCAAAGATATCGAGGAGTTCCTCGAAGTGTTGCGCAGTCAGGCTCTCCGTTTCCGCGACCTCCCATGCATCGGTCGTACTCACGGTATCCACGCAGATATCACCTGTTTTGGCTTGAAGTGGGCACTCTGGTACGAGGAGATGAAGCGCAACTTGGAGCGTTTCCGTGCTGCTTCGCGTGGTGTTGAGGTTGGTAAGATCAGCGGTGCTGTGGGCAACTTTGCTAACATTCCCCCTTCGATTCAGGACTACGTCTGCGAGCACCTCGGCATTGAGAGCGCAAACATCTCGACTCAGGTTATCCAGCGCGACCGCCACGCTTACTATATGGCTACGCTGGCCGTTATCGCTTCGTCGCTGGAGCAGATGGCTATGGAGATTCGTAACTTGCAGCGCACTGAGGTACATGAGGTTGAGGAGTCTTTCGGCAAGGGTCAGAAGGGTTCGAGCGCGATGCCTCACAAGCGTAACCCCATCAGTAGCGAGAACATCTGCGGTTGCGCTCGTGTGATGCGTGGCTATATGGCTACCTTCTACGAGAACGTGGCTCTGTGGCACGAGAGAGATATCTCACACTCGGCAACCGAGCGTATCATTCTCCCCGATGCAACAATGTTGCTCGACTATATGCTGGTGCGTTTCCGCGGTATCCTCGAAAATCTGGTGGTATTCCCCGAGGTTATGCACGCCAATATCTACCGCACTCGCGGTGTGATTTTTGCTCAGCGCGTGATGAACGCCCTCATCGACAAGGGCTTCTCGCGTGAGGAGGCATACGACACCGTACAGCCCGTGGCTATGCAGGCGATGAGCGAGAGCAAAGATTACCACGACCTCCTCTCGCAGAACGAGAAGGTGATGTCGGCTCTCTCGCAGGAGGAACTCGATGGTTGCTTCACCTTGGAGTACTATCTGAAAAATGTTGATTATATTTACAACCGCGTAGGTATCAAATAGATTATGAATAAGAAAGCCGATTCGGGAAAAAGAGTAGTTATCGTCGGTACCCAGTGGGGCGACGAGGGTAAAGGTAAGGTTACCGACTACTTTGCCGCGCGTGCCGATGTAGTGGTGCGCTATCAGGGTGGCAACAATGCAGGCCATACCATCGTCTTTGGTGGCAACAAGTATGCATTGCAGACCACTCCTTCGGGTATCTTTAACCCCCAGATTATCAATGTGATTGCCAATGGTGTTGTGGTTAACCCCGTAGCACTCCAAGGCGAGTTGGAGCGATTGGAGAGTCAGGGCATCACCGACTACAATCTCCGTATCTCTAACCGTGCAGCAGTTGTTATGCCCTGGCACTCGGTGCTCGATGGCGCATACGAGGAGATGAAGGGTGGTAAACTGATTGGCACAACCAAGAAGGGTATCGGTCCCGCGTACGCCGATAAGTACAATCGTATCGGTATCCGTATGGGCGACCTGCTCGACCCCGAATACTTCGCAGAGCGTCTGCACAATGTGTTGCAGGTCAAGAATATGGAGTTGCAGATGTTGGGTCTGCCCACCTTCGAGTTCGACGCTGTCTTTGAGCAGTATCGCGCACTTGGTGAGCGTTTCCGCCCCTGCATTTGCGACACTTCGGTATTGCTGAACAAGGCGATCGAGGAGGGCAAGAAGATTCTCTTCGAGGGTGCGCAGGGTGTGATGCTCTGCATCGACCACGGTACCTTCCCCTATGTTACCTCGTCGAGCCCCACAGCAGCCAGCGTACCCGTAAACACAGGTATCGCTCCCCGCTATGTTGATAATGTGCTTGGCGTGTGCAAGGCATACTGCACCCGCGTAGGCGAGGGTCCCTTCCCCACCGAGTTGCACGACGAGTTGGCACACTACATCCGCGAGCGTGGCCACGAGTACGGTACCGTGACCGGTCGTCCCCGTCGTGTGGGTTGGCTCGATGTTGTGGCACTGCGTCACGCAGCGCGCGTGAGCGGTGTGAACTACCTCTCGCTGATGCTCTTTGATGTGCTTTCGGGTCTGCCTTCGGTGAAGATCTGTACCGCATATGAGCTTGATGGTCAGGTGATTGACTATGTGCCTTCAACTATTACCGAGCTGGAGCGTTGCAAGCCTGTGCTTGAGGAGCTTCCCGGTTGGGCAGAGGATACCTCCACCTGCCGCAGTGTGGCGGAGATGCCAGAGGCTGCACAACGCTACATCGCTCGCATCGAGGAGCTGACAGGTGCCGAGGTGGCTGTGGTATCGGTAGGTCCCGATCGTGAGCAGACCATCCTGCGCAAGGATTTCTTCTAACAGGCAAATTGGCAGAGGTTGTGGCACGCACGAAGGTGAATCATCGTCCCTTACAGAGTGGTGAGGAGAAGATACCCGAACGACTCCCTGTCGATGCGGGTAAACGCTTGGTGACCGTGCTGGTCGAGGGGTACGAGGATGTGGCCTTCTGGCGTGGCATCTTCGACCGCTACGAGAGCGACAAGGTGACCTTTGAGGTTACTGTGCCCCTGCGCAAGGACTTGGCAAAGGGTAAGAAGACACTACTCGCACAGGCCGACAAGTGCGGTCCGAATACCATACTCTGTATGGATAGCGACTTCGACTACCTATTCGCCGATCAAACGGAGCAGGCGGCAGAGATTAACTCCTCGCCCTTTATGTTCCACACCTACGCCTACTCGACGGAGAACTATGTTTGCTATGCTCCGTCGCTACACAATATCTGCGTAAAGGCGACCAAGAACGATGCGAAGATCTTCGACTTCGAGGAGTTCTTGGCCGACTACTCGCGCACCATCTATCCCGCCTTCCTTTGGTATGCCTACTCGGCTCAGAGTGGTATGCAGAGGGCATTCACCCTGCTCGACTTCAAGAGTACGGTGCGCATCGGCTACCTCGATACCGAGCGCAACGGAGCAGACACCATAGCCTGGCTTGGCCGACAAGTGGCACGCAGGGTGGTGAGCCTCGCGGAACGCTACCCCGAGATGGCAGAGCGTATGCCTGCCTTTGAGCGTGCGTTGCTCAGTCGCGGTGTGACCCCCGACAATGTCTACCTCTTTATGCAGGGGCATACGCTGATGGACAATGTGGTGATGGTGGCTCTCAATGCCGTGTGCGACAAGTTGCGCCTGATGGCAACCAACCGTATCGCCACTTCCGCCCGCGAAGGACTCTCGCTTATCAACGAACAGAGTAACTATAATAACTCCCTCTGCAATGTCAGAGATGCACTACTCTTCAACGAAAATTACAAGCAGTGTTTTCTCTACAAGAATCTACAATCTGATATAGAGCAATTCCTCGAAATAACCGGGTAAAAAAGCCGTATAGTTGGTGAATTTGGTGTTGCGGGTGCTCACTAAGTCATCTGGCTTGTAAATTTTGCACTTCCCTTGTGAGTCAAATGCTCATTTACGCTTAGTAAACTGCGCTTTGCCTCCCTTCGCGAAGCCCAAAATTTCCTAAACCATATGACTTCTTGAAGTGAGTGGGTTTATATTAAAAAGTGAGAGCAATATCGAATTGCTCTCACTTTTATCTATTTTTGAATTCTCCCTCTCAGGGCAAGGTGATTTACTTTTATTTCCTCTGCCTAAACTCCTTTGGGGTTTTGCCCGTGGCGCGTTTGAAGTATTGCGCGAAGAAGGAGGGGTTCGGGAAGTTGAGGGCGTTGGAGATTTGTTGCACCGTCTGACGATTGTCGGCAAGCATCGACACGGCGTTGCGGATTACCATATCTGTAATCCACTCTGCCGCGCTCTTGCCCGACACGCTCTTCACAATCGCGGAGAAGTATTTGGGCGAGATACACAGTCTGTCGGCATAGAACTTCACTTGTCGCTCGGTGGTGTAGTGTTCCGAGAGCAGCTCCATAAACTCATAGAAGATATACTCCTGGCGTGTGCGCTCCTCCTTCTCGAAGGCGTTGCCTCGGTGATAGATGGCCGCCACCTCGTAGCAGAAGGCGATGATGAGTCGCTCGGCAATCTCCTCGCGGTATATGTGGTCGGGGCGTTTGTGGAGCATATAGAGGCTCTGCATATAGCCCCTGAGTGCCTCAGCCTCCTCGGGGTTGAGCGATGTGCAGGGGTGTTCGTGGATGTAGAGGAAAATCTTCATCGCTGCCGAGACACTTATTGCTCTGCGTATCGAAGCATCGACAACCAGCACCCTGCACTCGAAGTCGCTACTGCGTCCGAAGGTCTGCATCAGGGTATTCGGGAAGATGGCGCACATATCGCCCGATGTAATATGAAACCTGCGTCCGTCGATGGCAATATCTGCCGAGCCACGCACACAAAAGGCAATACCGCAAATATCGGGTACACGCTGCGGGGCGGCATCTGTGGCAAATACGGAATCCTGATTATCAATTGAAAACCAACCAATTATGGGTCGTCGTTCCTCGTCTTTCAACTGTCTGGTCAGCTCGGAAATATCCTCAATGGGCCAACCACTCTTACTCTCTTCACTCATCTCTCTCAGTTCAAGGTATCTTCTTTTTTGTGTTGAAGGGTACTAACGACCCTCTGCATAATTAACGCATACCGTCTTTGTTTATTGTGTGAAAAATGTTTGAATTTTCCTCATTATCAGTAGCTTTGTGGTCGATATCTCCTATTTTCTGTTCTGTTTGTCCTATGCTTTGTTCGAAATTCTTTTTACCGTCACTTGTCGTATATTTAAATAAGGAGGAAAATGGGGGATGAATGGTGGATTATCGACAAATTTTCCTATTTTTGTAGATTGACTATTTTGTGCATAGTCATCAAGGGCGTGGTTTGCGAAATCAAATCTCTGCCGAGAACGAGATTGACAATTACTATTGCAAGATAAAAACGAAGAAAAATGTGTAAGAATTTAATGGAGATTGATGCTGTGAAGAAGCGCATCAAGTTCTATCCCGATTGGCCTAGTGAGGGTATCAACTTTATCGACATTATGCCTTTGCTGGCTGATGCTGAGGCGTTCCGTGCTGTTGTCGATGCGATTGACGAGTGCGTAACTGCTCCCAATGTGGCTGCTCCCGAGGCTCGTGGTTTCCTCTTTGCGTCGCCGCTGATGATGACCGATGGCGGTGTGGAGTGTGTGATTCCCTTCCGCAAGAAAGGCAAGTTGCCTCACTCGGGCGACGACCTGGTAGGTGTGTCGATTGTCAAGGAGTATGGCGAGGACAACCTCTTCTTCCGCAAGAGCGACCTCAGCGAGGCGCGCGTTACCGATGGCGTGATTGAGGTAACCCTCTTCGACGATATCCTGGCTACGGGTGGTACAGCTGTCGGTATGGCAGAGCGTCTGTCGGCACTCACCGTGGAGCGCGATGGCGTGGCCTATCCCGTTAAGGTGAAGGAGTTTGTATTTATGGGCGAGATTGAGGTGTTGGAGGGTCGTGCACGACTCGAAGCCATTGCGCCCGTTAAGTCCTTGATTAAATTTTAATACCATATAAAATCAAAGGCCGCCCTGCTTGTGGGCGACCTTTGATGTGTGGTTTGGCAATAAACCTTTCGGCCTAACCGTTAATTACAGTAGGCCGAAGAGGTGGGGTGTTACTCAGCAACAGCGATTTTGTCCACTCTGCGCTGGTGGCGACCACCCTCGAACTCCGCGCCAAGGAAGGCGTCGACAATAGCGACAGCCTCATCATTGTCGATGAAGCGTGCGGGGAGCGAGCAGACATTAGCGTCGTTGTGCTGGCGGGCGAGCGATGCAATCTCGGGCAACCAGCAGAGTGCTGCGCGCACCTTCTGGTGTTTGTTGAGAGTCATCGAGATACCGTTTGCCGAGCCGCAGAGAGCGATGCCCAGAGGCACCTCGCCACTCTCGAGGGCTGTGCCCAGAGCGTGTGCGAAGTCGGGGTAGTCGCAACTATCCTCGCTCGAAGTACCAAAGTCGTAAACGTCGTAGCCACGGGCCGAGAGAAGGCCAACGAGGAACTCCTTCATCTGGAATCCTGCGTGGTCGGAGGCAATGCCGATTTTTTTAGTCGTTGTTTCCATAGTTTAGTGTCGTTTTACGAGTGTAAAATTAGAAAAATTTTCGGGGGCGTGCAACTTTATTGCCCCTTATTGTATCTTATTTAACGAAGGAGTATATCGTGACCACTAACCAAATGCTTGAAGGGTGCCGCAAGGGTGACCCCGAGGCTCGCAGAGAACTCTACGAGTGGCTTGCCGCTCGTATGTTTGGCGTGGTCTGCAGATACGTCAATGACAGGGCCACGGCCGAAGATTTGTTGCACGACGGATTTGTCACTCTCTTCACCCGCATAGGCGACTATCGTGGTGAGGGCTCCTTCGAGGGGTGGTGCCGCAGGATTTTCGTGAACACCGCGCTGGGGTGGCTGCGCAAGAGCTCGCCCGTGTGGAGCGAAGATTACTCGGAGGTGCCTGCCTCGCTCCGAAAGGTGGAGGCCGATGCTGTGGAGAAGATATCGGCTGAGGATCTGATGAAGTGCATCGATCAACTGCCTGTCGGCTATCGCACAATCCTGAATCTCTATGCTGTCGAGGGATACTCACACGCCGAGATAGCAGAGAAGATGGGGATTAGCGAGAACACCTCCCGTTCGCAGTATTCGCGAGCGAGAGCCAAACTTTTAGAGATAGTAGAGAGAGATTTAGAATATGAAAAGGGAGAGATTTGAAGAGCTTCTGAGTGATAAGTTGCAGGAGTTCTCCGTGACACCACCGGAGGGGCTCTTCGACCGTATATCTGCCTCGCTGGATGAGATTCCCGCCGCCGCGCCCGTTCCTGTGGTGCGACGCAGGATCCCTATGTGGCGTTATGCTTCGGCAGCTGCGGCTGTGCTCCTCGCCATCGGCATATCGTGGGTGGCCATCGAGCATATTTCTGAGGAGCCTAAGGCTATCCTTGCCACAACTCAGCCTGTCCAGCCTGCACTTGCGGTACCACCCGCAAAGGTGGCTGAGGCAACCACCATACAGACCACTGCCACCGAGCAGGAGAGTATCACCGATCGTCTGCGCACCCTCTTCTATGAGGAGATTGCCGAGGAGAATGAGATTGCTCAGTTAGACATTCTTGCGAATGGTATCACACCCCAGACGCTCCTCGCATATCAGCAGCCCGAAAACGCAGACACAACCAAACCACAGATTGAAGGCCCCGCACTTGAGGATGCACCTCGCGCCAAGCGCAAGGCAAGTCAGGGCGATGATGTTACCGAGGCGTGGCGTCGTGCAATGGCGGAGCAGTATGCTTCGGAGTGCAATGGCGGCATTGTTGCTTCGCTCTATGGCGGCAACGGCGGTGTGATGGGTAGCGGTAGTCTTAATGAGCGCGGTCTGGCATCGCTGGTGAGCAGCAATATGATGGTCAACGAGGTGGTTGACGATATTCTGATAGCGCAGCCCTTCCGTGCGCCTCAGGAGGCAAAGCTCAAACATAGTATGCCCCTCAGTATGGGTATTGGTCTGAGCCTCCCAATAAATAATAAGTTGGCTTTCGAGACAGGTGTAGTATACAACTACCTCCACTCGGCATCTAATCAGGAGCAGACGATGAGCACCTACTCTAAGGAGCGTCATCTTCATTATATAGGTATCCCCGTAGGTTTGAGTTATAACCTATTCAGCAGAAACGCCTTTGATCTCTATGCGCACAGCAGTTTTATGTTGGAGCGCGGAGTGTCAGGGCGTGATTTAGTTTTGATGGATGGCAAGAAGACCTCGGAGACACCTATTGAGTTCAAAGGTGTTCAGCCCTCTGTCGATTTGTCGGTGGGTGCAATGTTCACCGTTGGTAATATAGGCCTCTACGCCCAGCCCGGACTCTCATACTACTTTGGCACAACATCGCAGCCTGCCAACTACCGTACTGAGAATCCTGTGAGCTTCTCGCTCCGAATGGGTCTGAAATTCCTCTTTGGCGAAGGTCGTAAATAGTGAGATGTGATTAATAAAATAAATAAGAAGAAAAATGAAGAAAATTATTTTGTATGTAGCAGCACTTGTGATGAGCGTAGCACTCAACACCTCGTGCGATAAGATGAGATCACCGGAAGGACCCGATTATGTGGTTAGCTATGGTATTCTGATTGATGATGGTGTAGGCTACCGCAACTGCATCGTTACCGACTCTGGTTTGAAAATGTATATCTATGAGACTAATGTTACTCAGCAGGATATCAACAACCAGAAGGAGCGCGTTCTTGCCAACTATACCATTCTCGAGGGTCCCGACAGTTATGGCGACTACTATATCCGTCTTAACGGTTTCTATGCCTTGTTGACCGATGAGATTCCTCCTATCAGCAGCCTTACTGAGGATCAGAAGAAGAATCTCGGCGAGGATCCTATCTATGTGACCACCGCCACCATTTCGGGCGACTATCTTAATATGCCTCTGGTGGCTCTCTACAATAGTTCCAGCGAGGAGGTTGCACACAAGATTCAGCTTGTGTTCAACGACAAGGAGAGCACCGAGCATAACTTTGTTTTCGAGCTTTATCACAACGCCTATACCGACAAGAATGGTTCAACAGCTATCGGTAGGTACAGCTCCTTCCCTCTCAAGCGCATCGTTCCTCAGGATCCTACCAAGCCGGTAGGCATCGAGTTGCGCTGGAGATGGTATCACGGTTCCAGTGTAAACGACTGCGTTGTAGGTGGTACCTATTATCCCGGTAGCAAAGAGAGTGTAGTGCTCCAAGGTACATACGGTAGCCAGATGTAGTCAGGCAAGCGGCCAAAAACCGTACCGTATCATTTATAGTTTTTCACGTGGACGGGAGGATTGTTTAGCGGAACAACCCTCCCGTTTTTTTCTGCTTACGCAGAAAAAAACGGGAGGGGGGAGGGACAAGAAACAAAAAGAGCAGTGGAAAAACCACCGCTCTTTTTGTTAGTTAAATAGTCCTTGTGTGATAGCCATACGCATATCTATAAGGTATTTTGCCTTGGGTTTTTCTCCTTTGAGCAAGAAGCCGAGGGCGATGACGAGTGTGCCCCACCACTTCACCTGTTCGGCACAGACCCTCTTGAAGTATGCCCATTTGCCACGACGCTGAGTGCGCAGCTTCTCGCTGCGACCTGTCATATAGCAGAGATTGAGGAAGTAGCCCCTTGTCAATTTATAGGCAGGGATGATGTGGTAGATTTTAGCCTCAGGCAGAAACCATATCTCCTCGCCGGCTCGCTGCATACGGAAGAAGAACTCCTTCTCCTCGCCCGCAAGTGGCGACGAACCCGTGCGACCAAGCTCGCTGTGCAGCAATCCATACTTCTCAAACACCTCGCGTCGCATAGCCATATTGCCACCCATAAAGAATCTACCCTTGCGGAAAGGGCGACGCTTATCGCCCATACGAACAAGTGCGGCAATCGGGGTCTCGGTGTAGGTGCTCATCCACTCGGGGCGCGGACACTCCTCGTAGAGTGGCACATTGTCGCCGCCCGCCGCGTTGATATGGGGGTGACTCTCGAAGAACTCCAAGTAGACCTCCAAGAAATTGGGAAAGGCCTCCTCGTCGTCGTCGATGCTCACGATGATCGGGGCGACGCTCTCTGTGAAGGCGCGGTTGCGGGCGTGCGATACACCCTGACGCTTCTCCACAAATCTGCGCAGTCGCACCTCAGGATGCTCGGCAGCAAAGGTGTCGATGATGGCGGGTGTGCTGTCACCCGAGTTGTTGTCAACAACCACCAACTCCCACAGACTCTTGTCGAGGGTCTGGGCTGCCAGCGAGTGCAGAGTGCGACGCAGTGGCTCGGCACGATTGTAGGTGGCAATGATCACCGAGAGCTTCGGGCTGATATCGCTTTGGGTCATAACAATCAATAGATTAGTCTGTTGGGTCTAAAATTATTCGGCAAACAACCCCTCAATATCCTCCCACACGCAGTCGTTGGGTGCGGGCTCCAAGCCGAGTATGTGGCAGACGATGAGGTAGTCGTTGAGATTCTGGAAGAGGCGGTCGTGGGTGTAACCCTTCTTAAATGCGGGGCCTGCTCCGTAGAAAATCATCTGCATATCGCGCTCAAAGGGGTCGTAGCCGTGTGTAGCACTGCGCGGGGTGGGGGGATAGTCACGCTCGGAGTAGCCGATGCGCCAGCCCAGCTCGGGCAGCACGATAAGCGGAGTGATGCGCGAGGTGGTAGTTCCGTAGTGGTATTGCTCGGGCATAGCCTCGCGACGGAAGACCTCCATATGGGGCTGTGCCGAGAGGATCTCATACGCCTCATCAATATAATCCTCCTCAGGGGCGAGGTAGAAGGGCACGCCATCCACAACTCTCTCTATGCGCTCGTTGTCGAGCAGGGAGTATAGGTTGATATACTTCTCCGGATAGTTCTCGGTCATACCATGGTCGGAGGTGACGATGATGTTGAGCTTGTCAAAGATGGGCGAGGTGCGAAGCGACGAGAAGAGATAGCCGAGCACGCTGTCCAACTCCTCGACCATAGCGATTGTCTGGGGCGAGTCGGGAGCGTAGGAGTGTTCCACAGCATCGGGCTCCTCGAAATAGGCCATCACCAGGCGGGGAATCTCGGCCTCAGGGCGATGGAGAGCCTCAATAATCCAGTCGGCGCGCTGCTTGAAGGGTACATTGCCGTCGTACTCATACCACAACTCGGGCTCTACGCCACCCACCTTGGCCTCCACGCCAACCCAGAAATAGACGTGTGCAGGCTTGCCCTGACGGGTCGCTGTGTTCCAGATAGGCTCGCCACCGTAGAAATCGGGGTTTTTGCGCGCCTCACCATTACTGATAGCGTAGGGGAGGTCGAGTTCGGTGTCGTGGAAGGTGTTGTTGATAAGTCCGTGGTGGTCGGGGTGGAGTCCCGTAGCCATAGAGTAGTGGTTGGGGAAGGTGTTTGCGGGGAAACAGGGTGCGATATCCGCATATACACCCACTGCCCTCAGCGAGTCGAGGGTGGGGGTGTTCGCCATAGAGGCGAGGTCGTGACGGAAGCCGTCAAGCGAAATCATCAAAACGTAAGCATCCTTCTCCTTCTCGGCAGTGGCACAACCCGCAAACAGGGCTGTCAGCGCAACTGCAATCCATAAAATTCTCTTCATCTACTTATTTTTTAGTTATTTATTATCTCTTTTCTCCCTGTTTGTCGGCAGGGGGCGATTAGTAACACCTATGCAAAGGTAATATATTTCAAAATTTTGGTGTAATCTCAACGAAAAATCCGAAATTTCTTCCCGGCATCGGGTGTGCCAATACCGACTCATACTCTATATCAAAGAGGTTTTTCACCTCAAATCGCAAGGTGACATCTGCCCACGAAAGCCTCAGCGCACGCGACACCGACAGGTCGTTCATCGTGTAGGGTGGCACGCTGCCTCCCGCCTCCGAGCTTGCTCCGTCGGTCGTGTAGCGACGGCTGTAGTAGGCAAGTTTGTGGCTCACACTCCACTTGCGCCACAGAACCCTTGTCGATAGCGACGAGGAGAGGAGAGGCACATAGGGGAGCTGATTTACCTCACCGGTCGGAGCGTCGAGATTTACCGAGCGGGTATAGGCACCTATTCCGTCTATCGCTATGCGAAACTCTCCGAGGTGTGTTGTGGCTGAGAGCTTGCCCTCCGCACCGTAACTATGTACACGGGTGTTGAGCGGTGTCCAAAAGCCCTGATGGGTGGGTCGCCAGAATATCCAATTGTCAATATGCGAGTCAAACCAAGTAGCTTCTGCGCTCACCTCTACCGCTCCTAACTGCTTGGGCATCAGCTGCAAGCCTGCATCCCAAGTGAATCCCTCCTCAGGCAGCAGGTCGGGATTGCCGCCCGGCACAAAGTAGAGGTCGTTGAGGGTGGGCTGGCGATAGTTGCGCGTAGCCGAGGCTTTGAGCAGCAGCCCTGAGTGGGGCAGGAGCGTGTACTCCACGAAGAGTGCAGGGATAGGCTGCGCCACCTTGCCGTCATAACTCTCTAGGCGGAGGTTGACTGCCGCGCCAAGCCTCTCGGTGGGCTTCCAGCGCGCAGCAAGAAAGAGCGAACTCTCTGCCCTCTGCGCCTCAAACTCCTTGCCCGATGAGAGTGCCGCCACATCGCGACTCACCACCGAGGGGAGCGAGAAGGTGAGATTGCCCGAGAGGTGCCACACACTGCCAATGCCCACCTCTGCCTCCAGGCGTGAATGGAGCATATTGAGATAGGTGTGCGACTCCACAGCACGAGTCACCGAGCCGTTGCCATTATCTACATCGTAGGTGTAGAGCAGGTCGGTGTAGTTGTAGCCGAGTGCTGCCCCCATCTTCCACCCGCCAACGATGTGGGACCACTGCGCTACGCTACGCAGCGAGCGATCGTGTTGGTTTGCGCGGGTGAGGTTGTCGCCACGATAGTCCACACCGAGGCGAGGCACTCCGCGATCGGTGTCGGCATACCAGACCGACGAGTTAAATTGTCCCGCACGGCGCGTCTTGTAAAAAAATTCGCCGAGCAGGTGCTTGTCGCGATAGTCGCCGTTGCGGTTGACATCTGTCGGGTGGGTGTAGCCTGTCAGTTTGCCCGAGGCATCATATATCGGATCGCCAACCTTGTTGTGGTTGATGTATGTGTAGTCGTTCTTGGAGGTGGTGTAGAGTCCGCGCAGTGAGAGCTGCAACTGCTCTGTGGCATAAGATGTGCGCAGGAAGGTGTCGTAAGTAGAGTAGGAGCTGACTCCCTGTATTGCCTTCACCGAAAATCCCTTTTCGGAGGGCTTGGTGGTGGTGAGTGCCACCGCTCCGCCAAGTCCGCCACTGCTCTCCGCGAGTGAGCCTGCGCCACTCAGCACCGAGGCGTCGTCGATAAAGTAGGCAGGGATCTGCGAGAAGTCAACCATACCGAGTGTCGGTGAGTTTAGCTTCAACCCGTTCCAGGTTACCGAGGTGTGCGAGGGGGCTGTGCCACGCACTGAGGCTGTGGCGAGGGTGGCTCGGCCGTAGGATTTGATAAAGACATTGCTCCCCACCGCCAGCGCATCGGCAAGCGAGAGGGTGACATTCTCGCGTAGCACGGTACTGTCGAGCCTCATTCGCTGCACACCGATCTGGCTCAGCGGGCGCGACACGACAACCACCACCGAGTCAATCTCGGTAGCGACCATCAGATTCTGCGCCCCAACTCTGCTACACAGCGCAACGAGGAGCAGGAGAGTCAATATGTGACCACGCAACTTCATTTACTTACAAAAGTAGAAAAAAACCAGAAAAAATAGTACATTTGTAGCCGAACAACCAATCTAATCAAGAGAAATGGCAAAAATTAACTGCATAGGCGTACTCACTTCGGGAGGCGATGCTCCGGGTATGAACGCCGCTATCCGTGCCGTGACCCGCGCGGCAATCTTCAATGGTTTTCAGGTTAAGGGCATTATGCGTGGTTATCGCGGCCTGGTATATAATGAGATAGTCCCCTTCCAGACTCAGAATGTGAGCAACATCATCCAACAGGGCGGAACTATCTTAAAGACTGCGCGCTGTAAGGAGTTTGCTACCCCCGAGGGTCGCAAGCAGGCGTACGACAATATGCGTGCGGCAGGCATCGATGCGCTGGTTGTCATCGGTGGTGACGGTACGCTGACCGGTGCGCGTGTCTTTGCAGAGGAGTTTGATGTGCCTGTTGTGGGTCTGCCCGGTACTATCGACAACGACCTCTACGGCACTGACACCACCATCGGCTACGACACCGCGCTGAATACCATTATGGATGCTGTGGATAAGATCCGCGACACCGCATCGTCGCACGAGCGTCTTTTCTTCATTGAGGTTATGGGTCGCAGCAACGGCTTCCTGGCACTCAACGGCGCACTCGCTTCGGGTGCTGAGGCGGCCATCATCCCTGAGATGGTGACCACCATGGAGCAGCTCGACGAGCTTATCGACCACGGCTTCCGCAAGAGCAAGAACAGTAGTATCGTACTCGTTGCCGAGAGCGAGCTGACAGGCGGTGCTATGGGTGTTGCTCAGCACGTTAAAGAGAAAAATCCCCATTACGACACCCGTGTAACCATCCTCGGTCACTTGCAGCGTGGTGGCTCGCCCACCGCTGCCGATCGTATCTACGCAAGTCGTATGGGTCGTGCCTCGATTGATGCACTTATGGAGGGTCAGCGCAATGTTATGATCGGTATCAAGAACGACCAGATTGTCTATGTCCCCTTCACCAAGGCGATTCGTGATGATAAGCCGATTAATCCGGCGCTTCTTGATACTATCAAAATCCTCTCCATATAAAAAAGCCGTATAATTGGTGAATTTGGTGTTGGGGGAGCCTTGCCGACCACTTACATACGACAAGTATGCGCGTGGCCGTCAAGACTCCCCCGCCTAAAATTCCCCTAATTCTACGACTTTTTTTGTGGGGATAATACGGTAGTGAGTTTATAATAGAAAAGCGTCTATGACGCCCCTCAATTCTACGACTTTTTTGGGGTGCTCACGAAGCCAAAATTTCCACAGCCATAGTGATAAATAAGTTAAAAAAGTTGCCTGCAATATCGAATTGCAGGCAACTTTTATTTTCCGACCTCTCTATTTTCTTTTTGTCAGCCACGCCAACTTATCGTAGAGTCTGTTGAAGGGGTGTCGGAGCCATTTCGGCAGCGCGCGGGTGATGCGTAGTCTCCACAGCGATAGGCGATGCAGACGGGTATAGGAGTAGGTCGCAACGGTGTGGCGGGCAAACTCGCTGTCACCTTTCAGGCAGAGGGTTATCGCCTTACCTATCATACAGCGTGCGATAAACTCCTCGCGTGCGCTCACCCCCTCGCCACGCAGATCGTCAAACGAGAACTCCGTCTGCTCGGCAACATATATCTTCGAGGAGCGATTTTCAGCACCTACACGATAGGTTGCAAGTGGCTCATCCACAAAGCATACCGAGTGGCGATCGGCAATCTTTATCCATAGGTAACTATCCTCGCAAAGCTTCATCCCCGCAGGGAATCCGCCCACACTCTCGAAGGCCACGCGCGAGGCAACCGAAGCCGAAGGAAGAGCCACAAAACCACTCTTCACCTCCTCAAAAAAGTCGTTCACGCCACTCCTTGCAGCCCTGCGCACGCCACTCCTGCCGTCGGCACCCACCACACGATAGGCGGCAGCATACAGCCCACACTCAGGATTTTTCTCCACAGCGGCCACCATACTCTCAATAAAGTTGGGCGACCAGAGGTCATCCCCATCCAGAAACGCCAGGTGGCTGCCACGAGCCTCGGCAGCACCGCGATTGCGGGCACGCGACACACCGCCATTGGCTTGTCGCACAACCCTCACGCCCCTCGCGGCAAAAGCCTCGGCACGCTCGGCACTCCCATCCGTAGAGCCGTCATCGACCACGATAACCTCCAATGGCTCAACGGTTTGCATCAACACCGATTCAAGGGTTGCCGCCACCGATTCCGCCTTGTTGTAGAGCGGGATAATTACACTTATGGTTATATTTTCGTTCATTCTTATTCAAAACTTTTCACAAGGAAGTCGAGTGAGCGACTACGCAGAGCCGACATCGCCTCCTCCACCTTATGCCAATCTATCGGCTTGACAAATAGAGCCTCCGGCTCGGCGCACCCCTCATCAATCAGACGCTCCTCAACCCCGAATGCCGACATTAGTGAGGTGAAACGCGCCATTCCGCGTGCGGCATTACCCACTGCCACGAACTCCTTGCCCAGCACCAGCGACATCACAACCCCGTGGAACGAGTCGGTAACCACACGCCTTGCCCCCGCAAAGCCCGCAATCCACTCCTCAACCGAAGGGATAACCTCGTGAGGCTTGGGCGAAGTGATTTTTTTCACTTTTCCGCTATTTGCAACTCTCTGAATTATTGCTGTTTTGGCCTCAGTCGGGTCGAGCATATAGGCAAAAGTATGCTCCTCCTTAAGGGTGCACCCAGCAATCTGCAACAGCCTCTCTCTACCAATCACCATAACGGGATCTGCCACCCACTCACTCTCAATGCCAAACCTCTCGTTGAGGCTCTTGCAAGCCCCCTGCTCACGCACCGACACCCTCTTGCAGCGGCTCAGCAGCGCACCAATCTTCTCGCTCTCGGCAGGGGTAAAACGCCACTTGTCGCCACCCATCGAGGCGGCATAGACGATACGCGGGCGGCTGTCGCTCTCAGTGAGGAAGTCGCCAAAGAAGTTCTCCGCACCATAGGGGCGGGTATAGTCGGGATTCCACACCTGGTCGCTACCAATCACAAAGGCCTCATAGCCTGCCTTCTGCAGCGACTTGGGCGATAGGGGGGTGGCGGGTGCAACCTGTTCGGCAATAAAGCGTCGCAGCTCGGCTGTAGTACGCAACTTCTCTGTGCGCGAGGGTATATAATATCTCTTGGTCGGGTGGAGGTGGTGGCGAATCAGGAAGTTGCCCACCCCGTAGCGCAGCGCGACAGCAGGGCGCAGACGCAGGCTCACCACAGTAGCCTCGTGCCCCATATCAGCAAGGAGGCTGCGCAGTGCCCAAGCCTGCAAGATACCGCCATAGTTGGTGGCGGGTGCAAGTGTCAGAATCGCTACTCTCATCGACCTATTTTTTACCAAATTTACGCTTTACAAAGCCGATAACCAACTCTGTAAAAGGTTTTTGTACATTTTTGTCTATTAACGCAGCACAACCCTTACCCTCATCACCAATGGAAAGAAATGCGCTAAAAAATTTCTCTCTGTTTGGGTGTGCAGGGTTGGATTTCTCGATGCTTGGGTTGTGGGCTACCGCCTCGCTATACTCCACTCGGAACTTCTCGGCTTCTACGCTCTCCAATGCCTTTGCACCGCGCTCCGAGCCCACAAAAACCACCCCCACACCATCTTCCGGATATCTCTCTTCGTAGCCCCATAGGTCGCCCAGCGTAAGGTCGGCACCACTGCTGAAACCCTTGCTCGGGCACTCGGCACACGAGGGACGACAATATAAATCCTCAACAAATCCTCGGTAGAACGGCTCCTTATCTTTCGGGGTGTAACTCTCGGTTGCCACTCCGTCCGTGCGACGATACTCCACCGCCAAGCCATACTTAGCCCATCCACCTCGCTTGTCGCGGAAGTTAATTTTCAGTGGCTTGCCGCCACCCGTTATCTCACTCAGACGTGCCCTCCACACAGCAGGCGAGGGGACTCCGTGGCAGACAATATCTACCGCCAGCACCCTATCTCTATACTCCTGAGGCACAAGGTGTAGGAAGCCAGAAACCTGGCAAGGTGTGCCCGAGAAAAGAACTTCGCGCCCATCGGCCAATGCTTGCAATGCCTCAGCATAAGCACTCCCGATATGGCTCTGCGAATACTTACTGCCTCGCAGTGCGTCAAGCTCATCTATGCTCTCCACACCACGATGCACAACAGCACCCTGCTCGTCAAAGGCTGCACCAAAGACTACACCCCCACGCTCTACAATCCCCACAGCCAAAAGGTAAAAAAATCCGCCTGAGGAACTGAGTCTGCGCACAGCACGATTGGGATTTACCACCCCAAAAGTGGCACGCGGAGCGATTGGGTGGCGCGGGTTCTCAACGGGGCAGACATCGTTGCACGCCCCGCAGCCTATGCATCGGCTCTCATCGACAAGAGGGTAGAGGAAGCCCTCACCATCTGCCTCAAAGGTGATACACCTGACGGGGCAGACCGAGGCGCAAGCCTCACATCCCGAGCACTCGCTCTTCTTGTCAATAATTATCATATAGTGTTAGTCGTTATCAACCAATAGGTTACATCCTCTTATCGGACTACCGTCAACCCTGCCGCACAACTCAAAACCACCATCGGCAGTGAGTCTGCCCATATCGGCACTCTCGATAAAGGCGCACGAGTAGCGGTTGGCAAGGTCGATGATATTCACCCCGCCCGTTCTGCCCATCGGCAGAGTGGCAAAGGGGTTGTTCAGATCGCGGATGCTTACCCTCATCCACGGCGGAGCGAAGAATACTCCATCGCCCGATGAGTAGGCCTGCGAGGTGAGTTCCGCCATACCATACTCCGAGGCTATCTGCTCTACGCCAAAGGCCTCGCAGAGGAGGCTGTGCATCTCCGCCTTGGCCATCTCCTTGCGTCGTCCCTTCATACCGCCCGTCTCGATGACTACGGTATTGTTCAGTTTGGGCTTGCGCTCCGCCAAGTCGAGCAGTGCGTAACTTACGCCAAAGAGCACCTTCGGCCCATCGTAACTCGCCATATCGGCAAGCAGCTTGTCGTGATCGTGGAGATAGAATCCGCCACCATAGAGGCGAATCAGCTCATCAACCATATAGACCAACGAAGAGCCCTCGCGCTCCAGATAGCAGGGCAACAGAGCATATATGCGATGCGGAGTGGGCAGAAATCTCCTCCACGCCTCGGTGAAGGTCTGGCGATACTCATCGAGCGAGGCCATAGGGTGGAGTGACGGCTCACCTCCCGAGGTGGTACTACTCGAAAATACCTTCTCGGGCTCGCCCTCGCCACACCAGACATTGCGAGTGCGGAAAAACTCAATCGGCAGGTGAGGAATATCCTCCATTCGTTGCACCTCCGCCACCTCACACCCAATCAGTGAGAGGTACTCGCGGTAAGGCTCACAATGCTCTGCCTGCCATCGGAATAGTTCCAACGCCAGAGGCTCAAACTCCTCAGAGGAGTTTATGCTCAATATCTCCGACAACGCTATCATTTACAACAGGTTATCTGTTTCCTAATTTTAGTGCGAGAGCAGGAATCGCTCGCAGTCGAGAGCAGCCACACAGCCACTGCCTGCTGCTACGATAGCCTGACGGTAGTGGGGATCGCGCACATCGCCGGCAGCAAAGACGCCCTCAACAGAGGTACGACCCGATGCACCCTCAGTGACGATGTAGCCCTCGGGGTTGAGTTCGAGCTGACCTGCAAATACCTCGGTATTGGGGTGGTGACCGATGGCAAGGAAGAAGCCCATAATATCGATAGTGCGCTCCGAGCCATCCACGCTCTGCAACAGTGCGCCTGTTACACCCTCCTCGTCGCCAAGAATCTCCTTGGTGTTGTAGCCGAAGAGTACCTCGATATTGGGGGTGTTGAATACCTTCTCCTGCATAGCCTTCGAGGCACGCAGATAGTCTTTGCGGACAATCATATAGACCTTGCGGCAGATAGATGCGAGATAGGTAGCCTCCTCGCAAGCGGTATCTCCACCGCCCACAACTGCCACATCCTTACGACGATAGAAGAAACCGTCGCAGGTAGCACAAGCACTCACACCCATACCACGGAACTTCTGCTCGCTCTCCAGACCGAGATACTTGGCTGTTGCACCGGTGCTGATGATAAGTGCCTCGGCCTCCAACTCGTCACCACTGTCGGTGGTGAGGTGGAAGGGACGGCTCGACAGATCGGCCTTGACGATTACGCCACGACGAATATCGGTGTTGAAGCGGAGAGCCTGCTTGCGCAAATCCTCCATAAGCTGCGGACCCGATACACCCTCAGGATAGCCGGGGAAGTTCTCAACCTCAGTGGTTGTGGTGAGCTGTCCGCCGGGGGTGATACCCTCATAAACTACGGGCGAGAGATTGGCACGAGCAGCGTAGATAGCGGCAGTGTAACCAGCAGGACCACTACCAATTATAAGACATTTAATGTGTTCCATATTTTTTTCATTTTGCGTTTGTAATTCTAATGAAGGTTGGTAAGGTATAATTTATCTAATGTATAAAGTACAAAAATAGTAAAAAAAATTATCGTGCGAAATAGTCATAGACGCGTTGGGCTTTGGCCTTGCCTACCACCTCTGCCAACTCCTCCACCGAGGCCTTTCGGATGCGGGATACGGTGGCAAATTTGCTGAGCAGCTGCTCAATGGTGCGCGGACCTATGCCCTCGATTTTTTCGAGTTCGGTGTGGATAAAGTCTGCCGAGCGTTTGTTACGGTGGAAGGTGATGCCGAAGCGGTGTGCCTCGTTGCGCAGGTGCATCACCACCTTCAGCGGCTCGCCCGTCCTGTCCAGATAGTACGGCTCGGGGTCATTCGGGAAGAAAATCTCCTCGATGCGCTTGGCAAGACCGACAATCGGCACACGGTGTTCAATGCCGAGTTCCTGCAATATCGAGTAGGCAGAGCTGAGCTGTCCCTTGCCACCATCGACAATAATCAGATCGGGCAGATCCTTACCCTCGGCAAGCAGGCGGGAGTAGCGACGACGCACAATCTCGCGCATCGAGGCGAAGTCGTCGGGGCCCTCTACAGTCTTGATGTTGAAGTGGCGATACTCTTTGCGGGAGGGTTTGCCGTCGCGGAATACGACACACGAAGCGACAGGGTATGTACCCTGGTTGTTGGAGTTGTCGAAGCACTCTATGTGGCGCGGCTCGCGGTCGAGGTGGAGCTCGCGCATCATTGCCGACATCAGCCTATCTGTATGACGCTCAGGGTTTTTAATCTCCATATTTTTGAGCCTGTCGGCACGATACAGACGGGTTGCGCGCTCCGAAAATTCGAGCAAAGCCAACTTCTCGCCACGCTTGGGAATGGTGAACTTCACCCCCTCAAATAGTCCCTCTTCGGGGAGAAACGGAACGATAACCTCGCGCGCCAAACCGCCCTCAATGCGCTCCGAGATTAGCGAGATTGCCTCGGCAAGAATTTTGGCGCGGTCGCTCTCGGCACCCACCGAGAGTCGTGAGGTGAAAGAGCCCGTCACCGTGCCACTCTCCACACGCACAAAATTACAATAGGCCTCGTCCTCATCAACAATAAGCGAAAAGACATCCACATTGCCGAGTATCGCACTGACAATCACCGACTTGGATACATAGTTGTCGAGTACCGCCAGGCGACTCTTATAGCGTGCGGCAACCTCGAACTTCAACCCTTCGGCAGCCACCATCATCTGCTCTTCGAGGTAGGCGCGTGTGGCGCGCACATCACCTCGGAGGTGGCGACGAAGTACCTCCAACTCAGCGGAGTACTCCTCCTCGCTCTGCAACCCCTCGCACGGGCCGAGGCAGTTGCCGATATGGTATTGCAGGCAGACTTTATACTTGCCTCTGCGCACCGCTTCGGGCGAGAGGTCGAGGCGACAGGTGCGAAGGTGGAATAGCGAGTGGGCATATTCGAGCATACTGCGCTGCATAGTCACCGAAGCATAGGGACCGAAGTAGGTTGACCCGTCGCGCACCAATCGGCGGGTGCTATCCACTCGCGGGAAGGGCTCGTTACGGATGACAATCCAGGGGTAGGTCTTGTCATCTTTGAGCAGTATGTTGTAGCGGGGCTGCAGCCTCTTGATGAGCGAGTTTTCGAGCAGCAGGGCATCCTGTTCGGTTGCGGTGTCGATATGTTCGAGCCTCTCGATACGCCCAACCATCACCTTCACCTTGGCTGAGTGGTCGGTGCGGTCGACAAAGTAGGAGCTGACACGACGACGCAGATTCTTTGCCTTGCCGACATAGATGATCTCCCCCGCCGAGTTGAAAAACTGATATACTCCCGGGGTGGTGGGCAGGGCTGCCACCTGCTCTTTTAGTCGTGTTATTCTCTCCTTCTCTGCCATTATCTGCTTGTGGGCTCATCTGAAAGATGAGGAATCGCTCGGATTTTCATACAAAAATAGGGTAAAAAAAAGAAAAAACTCGAAATAATAGTGCTATATTTGTGGTTGGAATGCGGAACTTTCCGCTTTTCGGTTAATTTATCTTGTCAGGTTTGCTATGAAAAAGTTTTTCCAAACTATTGCAATGCTCTTTTTCTCGGTTGCGATGATTGGTTGTGTAGAGATCAATGAGGATTACGATCTTTCAAAAATAAACAAAGAAGAGATAACGATTGGTAACGAATTTATCGCCCCGATTGCCAAAATCACCACCTCAATTGCAGATATGCATTGGGGACTTGAGGATGAGATCCCCACTGAGGATGATAATGCGCAGAAAGAGGCGGCAGGCAGTGCCGTCGTGGAATTCACGAAATCCTACACCATCAATGGCGCGATAGACCAATCGGTCATCGAGATGCTCGTCGCAAATGGCGGACTCTACTTCCTGGCAGAGGTTGAGAATTATAGCCCCATCTTCTTTGAGGCAGATGTGCAGTTCAATGATACTAAGGGCGATGCGGTTTGCAGCCCTATCAACAAACTCCTGATTGCCGAGGGTGCTAACGAGGCAGCCACGACATCTCGCGTAGAGATTGAGATCACTGCTCAGGATATTCAGGCAATCGGCAGTGCGCACTCTGTGCAGATATCTTTAAGAACAAACCTATTCGAATATACTCCCAAGTCAGAAGACAAAATCGTGGTTAATCTGAAGGCGAAGAAGACCGGCGGTCTGTCAATCAGCCTCTAACCAAGAGTATAAACGGATTTTAACTAATAAAGAGAGATGAATAGAATCAAAAAGGTGGTGTTGATGCTCGGTGCAAGCCTTATGAGTGTCTCGGCATTTGGTCAACTTACCTCATCATATTTTATGCCCGGCTCGACAATCCGTGGCGAACTCAATCCCGCACTGCGCCCTCTGCGTGGCTATGTGTCGTTGCCCACAGTGGGCGGAACAAGTGCAACCTTCCTCTCCAACAGCCTGACGGTGGGCACTCTGTTCTATCCTCAGGATGGCGAGCTGAGAACCTTCCTCCACCCGAGCGTGGATGCGCAGAACCTCCTATCCTCGCTGAGCGAGGATAACACCCTCAATGCAGGAGTTGACTCCAAGATTCTCGGCGTGGGTGCCTATATCGGTCGCGGTTTTCTGACTTTCGATATGGATGTAAAGGCCGATGTTCAGGCAGTATTGCCATACGAACTATTTGACTTTCTGAAGAATAGCAAGAGTGGTCAGGCCTACTCGTTAGGTGGCACAATGGCAAATGCAACCGCTACCGCAGAGATGGCTCTGGGCTACTCGCGTGAGTTGTTCAAGGGCTTTACGCTCGGTGTGCGTGGTAAGTATATCGCAGGTCTGGGCTACGCAAAGATGCACTTCGACGAGCTGAATTTCGCTCTGAACGAAGATGTGTGGGGCATCAGTTCGCACGGTGTGGCCGATGTGGCTATGCACAATCTGCACATCCCGACAAATGCGGATGGTGCTTGGAATCTTGAAGGTATCAAGATGGGAGAGCCTGAGGAGCTCGCCGGCTCGGGTATGGCACTCGACCTCGGTGTTACCTACGATCTCGGCTTTGCCCGTCTGTCGGCATCGGTGCTCAACCTCGGCTTTATGAATTGGAGTGCCGAGTATGCACAGCGCGGTGTGGCAAGCGGTACCTATGCTTTTACTGGTGTTGAGATTGAGTCGGACGGCTCATCCAGCCCCCTAGAGGAGGCAGAGTTGGCCGACTTCGTTAAGTTCAAGCCCACAGCGGCAGAGAGTTTCTCCAGCAAGCTGACCAGCAATGTGGTGCTGGGTGCTGAGGTGCCTCTGATCAACGATATTCTCTCCGTAGGTCTTGTCTATAACCTCACAACGCGCGAACTCTACAACTCGTCGCAGCTGACCCTTGCCGCAACGCTGACCCCCACTCGCTGGCTCTCGGCTTCGGCAACATACTCCTCGTTTGGTGCGACTTTGAGCGGTACGGAGACCTTCGGTATGGCATTCAATATCCATACCTCGCGGGTAAATCTCTTTGTGGGTACAGACTATATGGTCAGAGAGGTGACCCCGCAGCTTATTCCTGTCCACCAGAACAACATCAACTTCTACTTCGGTGCTTCGGTGCCTCTTGCCGGCTCAAAGTATTAGTGATGTTGGAGAGGGTTATGACCCGAAAAAACAGGCAGAAATTTGAATTTATATAGAAAAAGCGTATTTTTGCAAACCCCAAACCTCAATTGAGGTGTTACGCAAGTAGTTAGACATAAATTTTTAACAAAAAAACTATACAAAATGGCAACAGCATCTGATATCAAAATCGGTATGTGCATCGATATGGACAACAAGACTTTCCTCGTTGTCGATTTCCAGCACGTTAAGCCCGGCAAAGGTCCCGCTTTCATCCGTACCAAACTGAAAAACCTTGAGAATGGTCGCGTACTCGACAAGACCTATTCGTCGGTAAGTGAGCGTATTGAGCCCGTTCGCGTTGAGCGTCGCCCCTACCAGTTCACTTACGAGGATGATCTCGGCATCCACTTGATGCATATGGAGACTTTCGAGGAGATTACCATTCCTAAGGATCTGATCAACAATGTCGATCTGATGACCGACGGTCAGACTCTGGAGGTTATGTTCCACACCGAGAAGGAGACCGCTCTCACCGCTGAGTTGCCCCCCATCATCGATATGGAGGTTACCTACACCGAGCCCGGTGTGCGTGGCGATACCGCTTCGACCAACTCGCTCAAGCCCGCTACCGTGAATACCGGTGCAACTATCAAGGTGCCCCTCTTCATCAACACCGGCGACAAGATTCGTGTTGATACCCGAACCCGCGAGTACTACGAGCGCATCAAGTAATTGAGCCAATATAATTGGTGAGTTTGGTGTTGGGGGAGCCTTGCCGACTACTCACATACGAAAAGTATGCTGTGTAGCCGTCAAGACTCCCCCGCCTAAAATTTCCTCAATCATCTGACTTTTTTTTGGTCATAGACCCTTTTCTATTGAGGCATCGCAGATGCGTTTCTATTGAGGAGTGTGGTTGGGGATTGGTAAGTGGTTGCCTCCGTACTACCGAGTAATTTAAAATGCAAAATGCAAGATTCAAAATAGATTAAAACTGAGAGCAGTTCGATACTGCTCTCAGTTTTTTTTGATAGGGTGGATAAGGCAGATAGGAATAATAGGAATTGAAGAGAGTTAAAGGGAGATTAGGGCTTCTCCTTACTCTCCTTAATTTTTTTAAACTCCTTAATCTCTCTGAATACTCTAATCTCCCTACTCTCCCTACTCTCCCCACTTTTCATCATCCTATCATCCTATCATATTCACGGGTACGATTTTTCGTACCCGTGAATAGAAAAGTAGTTATCGGATACTAAATTATTTTAATGGATTCGAACGGCGAAGCCGTCGCGGGCGATACCTAACCAGAAAGATAAAGGATAAGTTTTGCACCAAGTAAGTCCCCCTCTAAGGAGGGGGATTTAGGGGGTGGGTAAACGCTTATGGGATTGCCGTTAGGCAAATCCCTCTCTTTCCCAAAGGTGTTTGCAAGGGCAAAGGGTATCGTTTTTGTAGAGAGGGATTGGCGCGCTACGCTTGCCCATCCCTTGTCGCTTGCCGCGAGGGCCCTTGCAAACAGCAAAGTGCCACGAACTCTATTAGAGTTCTTTTTGTCTACACAAGCGACTTAGTGAGTAAACTCCCAAGTCGCTTGCATAAACAAAAAAACCTCTGCAAAATTGCAGAGGTTTTCGTGGCACTTTGCCCTTTGCGGAAAGAGAGGGATTCGAACCCCCGGACCCGTGAAGATCAACGGTTTTCAAGACCGCCGCATTCGACCACTCTGCCATCTTTCCGGATATGTCGCTCTGCAATAGACTCTCAGAGCGCGACAAAAATACGACCTTATTTCAAAATTTGCAATTCCTTTCCTGCTATTTCTCCTTAGAGTTGCATTTTTCTTCCATTTCGTGCTCTGTCAGGCACTCACAGAAGTGGAATTGCTCCCTCGCCTTCTCCTGCGGGAAGATGAAGAAGGTACACACCACCTTGGTGCAAGCCTCGCCCGCACCATCATAGATCATCGCCTCGATATCTACCAGATTGCGCTTCTGCTCAATCATATGTGCGCGCAGGGTCACCTTGCCGGTCGAGATGCGCACGGGTTTCATATATCTTACCTCCATTCGCGAGGTGACACCTGCCGTCTGAAATTTGCGCGAGATTACCCAGCCGCAAATCTCATCGGCCAGCGTTGCCTGCACACCACCGTGTAGCGTATCGACCCACCCCTGAACATTGTCGTTGGGCTGCCACTCCACCACCACATCGTCGCCATCCTCAAAGAACTCCATATGGAGTCCTATGGGGTTGTGGGGCGCACAGCCAAAACAATTATATCCTTCGAGTCCTATGTATGGATTGATAAGTTT
The DNA here is from genome assembly GCA_017631375.1 of Tidjanibacter sp. Lineage (GTDB taxonomy): Bacteria > Bacteroidota > Bacteroidia > Bacteroidales > Rikenellaceae > Tidjanibacter. The sequence goes on from JAGBTK010000009.1 coordinate 73,123, forward strand.
TTCCATAAGTTGAGTAAATTGTTCGGGCAAAGGTAGTAATAATCTGCTAACCTCTTTGCTCTCTCGAAAAAAACATTAACTTTGTGGTGACAAAGTGTCCTCAACAAATCATTTTTTTAGACCTTAACCCCATATTATGACCGACCAACCCACCATAGAGCGTGCTGTGGAGTTGCTCCGTAGCGGCGACTACACCATCGCTATCCTCACCTCGTCGGGTGAGGCGGTGACCTCGCGTGAGCGTGGGGTGACTACGCTGATGCGTCTGCTTGCCGACAGACCTGAAGTGTTGCGATGTGCGGTGGTGGCAGATAAGGTGGTAGGCAGGGCGGCTGCGGCATTGTTCGTCGTTGGTGGTTGCCGAAGGCTACATACGGCGGTGCTGAGCCGTGCGGGCGAGGAGATGCTGCAAGGCTCAGCGGTGGAGTACACTTACGACACTCTTACCGAGGCGATTATCAACCGTCGCGGAGATGGCTTCTGCCCGATGGAGATGGCAACGGCAGAGGCTGCAACGGCAGAGGCTGCCTACGCTATACTCAAAGAACGAGTGACATTATAAAGAATTAAAAAACAATACAAAACACACCTAAAGAATTAATTTTAATCAAAAGGCTATGAACAAAACCTATTCGCTTTCGCTTCGAAATGCGCAGAGTTGGCTGCTTGCCTCGATCTTTGTCCTCGGCAATATCGCTCTGCCACAGCTCTGCCACCTCATTCCACAGGGTGGCCTGATTCTGCTTCCTATCTACTTCTTCACCCTCATTGCTGCCTATAAGTATGGCTTTGGTGTGGGTGTGGTGACTGCGGTGCTCTCGCCCGTTATCAACTCGTTGCTTTTCGGTATGCCCGTAGCGGCTATGCTGCCCATCATCCTTGTTAAGTCGCTCTTGCTGGCTGGTGGTGCTGCTCTGGTGGCTCGCCGTATGGGTCGCGTTACTGTGTTGGCACTTGTGGCTGTTGTGCTTGGCTATCAGGTTGTTGGCTCGCTTGCTGAGTGGGCGATGACCGGCTCGCTGGTGGCTGCTATGCAGGACTTCCGTCTGGGTCTGCCCGGTATGGCATTGCAGATTGTCGGTGGCTATGCAGTCATCAAGTATCTGCTCAAAACCCGATAGGATTAGAGATTGTTAAACGGAAAAATGAGCAAAACTATGGATAAATCGAAAGTCTATTTTACCCGCGAAATCTCTCCCGAGTCGCTGGTGAAGATGTATAAAATCCTGGGTCGCGAGGCTAAGGGTAAGGTGGCTGTGAAGATCTCGACCGGTGAGCCGGGTGGCAACCACTACCTCAAACCCGCATTTATCAAGGATCTTGTGAAGTTGGTAGATGGCACTATCGTTGAGTGCAACACCGCCTATGGTGGTGGCCGCGATAAGACCGAAGACCACCTCAAAGTGGTTGAGGCACACGGCTTTACTGCTATCGCTGAGGTAGATATTATGGATGCCGAGGGCGAGATGAAGTTGCCCGTTAAGGATACCAAACATATCAAGTATAACCTTGTGGGTGACCACCTCCCGCGCTACGACTTTATGATTAACCTCGCCCACTTCAAGGGCCACGTTGCTGCCGGTCTGGGCGGTGTGTTGAAGAATCAGTCGATTGGCGTTGCCTCCTCGCACGGTAAGGCATTGCTCCACTCCGCCGGTCGCACCGAGGACACCAGACTCGTCTGGAAACTCGAGGAGGATCAAGACGGCTTCTTGGAGTCGATGGCTGCTGCTGCACAGAGCGTGGCAGAGTTCTTCGGCGATAACATCCTCTATATCAATGTGATGAACAATATCTCTATCGACTGCGACTGCGACGCACACCCCGCACCTCCTGAGATTCAGGACATCGGTATCCTCTCCTCGCTCGACCCTGTGGCTCTCGACCAGGCTTGCTTGGAGCTGATCCACGGTGTGAAGTGCGACGAGCATAATAACAATAAGCCCCTGCTGGAGCGTATCGCCTCGCGCCACGGCGCTCACACCATAGACTACGCTGAGGTGCTCGGTATGGGCTCCAAAGAGTACGAACTTGTGGAGGTGGAGTAACGCTACATCGGAGCAGAGAGATAACTACTTACTGATAAGGCTTGCAGAGTTGTCGGCAAGCCTTATTTTTTTTGTCGGACAGGCAGCAGAGAGTCAGGCGGTTTCTACCACATAGTTTTGAACATCTTCGGCTGTTATCTCATTGCCACTGAGGATGATGAGGCGTTCCATCACATTGCGCAGTTCGCGGATGTTACCTCCCCAGGGCATCTTCCTCAGCTCTTCGACAGCCTCAGGCGAGAGAGGTTTTTCGGCAATGCCGTACTCGGCTGCGATGCGTGCCGAAAAGTGGGCAACAAGGGCGGGGATGTCGTCAAGCCGCTCCCCGAGGGGTGGCACATCAATCACAATCACACTCAGTCGGTGGTAGAGATCCTCGCGGAAGTTGCCCTTGCGGATCTCCTCGCGCAGATTCTTATTTGTTGCCGCTAAGACTCGCACATCGACCTCGATGTCTTTGTCACTGCCCACTCTGCTTACTCTGTTCTCCTGCAAGGCACGCAGTACCTTGGCCTGTGCCGAGAGACTCATATCGCCAATCTCATCCATAAAGAGAGTGCCACCAATGGCCTGCTCGAACTTCCCCTTGCGCTGGCGTATGGCGGAGGTGAAAGCCCCCTTCTCGTGGCCAAAGAGTTCGCTCTCAATCAGTTCCGAAGGTATTGCCGCACAATTCACCTCAATAAAAGGACCGGCTGCGCGGTTGCTCTTCTCGTGCAGCCAGCGCGCCACAAGCTCCTTGCCCGTACCGTTTGCTCCCGTGATCAGCACGCGTGCCTCGCTGGGTGCTACTCGCTCGATGAGCCGTTTGACACGCTCGATGCGTGGCGAAGAGCCGATGATAGGCTCAACAGCGGTGTGGTGCGATGTGCGTCGCGTGCGCTGCGGTGGTGCTGCCACCACCACCTCCTCAGGGGCGTGGCTCAGCCTCTCGCGCACCACTCGCAGCAGACGGTTCATATCTATCGGGCGGGTGATAACATCGTCAGCCCCTTTGTGGAGAAGTTCGACCACTCGTTCCACTTCGGCACAATCTGTGAGAGCAATCCAGGGCGATAGGCTGAGAGTCGCAAAGGACTCTTCGGCAATGGTGAGGTCATATCGCTTGCGCGAGGGGTCGGCACTCCCATCGGAGGTATCGACCGTGTAGCCCTCAAATTCAAGACGCTCTTTCAGGGTGTTGCGTATGGCACGCGAAGGGTCGATGACTAAAATTTTTTTACTCATTATTTTATAGGTCTTGTTGCAACTCTCTGTTTTAATTTTTCACGCTCACATCTTACCCTCTCAACCACACCTCCTCCTGCAAGGTAAAATGAATAAAAATTTTGTGGTTTAGAAATTTAGCGTTAGATTTGTGGCAAAGTTAGTAAATCGAATCTCCCTCCAAAATGCGAGCCCGATTTCGTGTTGAGGGGTGCGAGAGCAAAAATAGGGGCTTTCCGTTGTACTCCTTTTGGGTGCCCTAATACGACCTCCGGGTCGAAATCGTTTAATTCCAACTTAGTATATTTGAAAAGTTAGTTTAGGGGTGTTAGTTGTGTCTGTGTGTGTGGCTCTTGTGTGTAGTATCTTAAAATCACTCCATCTGTCCAACGCTCATTAGCACTCCGAAGGTAAAATGATAAAAAAATATGAAGAAGAATTATAATGTTGACCGCACCTCCCTCCAACTGCCGGAGTATGGTCGTCATATTCACGATATGGTTGACGAGCTGATGACCATCGAGAACCGTGCCGAGCGCAACCGCAGGGCGCGTGTGTTGGTGGCGATTATGGCTAACATCAAGCAGACCAGCAAGGAGAGCGGCAACCCTGAGCGCAGACTCTGGGACCATCTTTATATTATGTCGGACTTCAAACTCGACGTTGATGGACCATATCCTGTTCCCACTCCCAAGAGCCTTGCTCCCACCCCTGCGCGTATGCACTATCCTGAGGGTCGTATCGCGATGAAGCACTATGGTAAAAATGTGCGCAATGTGGTGCGCGTGTTGGAGAATCTGAAAAATCAGCAGGTGGTAGATACTATAACGGGCAATCTTGCTCGTTATATGCGTACCAAGAGCTATGAGTATAATCAGGAGCACCCCAACAACGAGGTGATCATAAAAGATATAAAGCGTATGGCTCTTGGCACTATTGAGGTGGACGAAGAGGCAATCAGTTCGCTCAAAAGTGACTACAAACAGAACTTTACCCCCTATGGCAAGAAGGGTCAGTTCCAGAAGAAAAACAACAAGAACCAGAAAAACCAGAAGATTGTCATCAGAAGAAACCACAAGTAGATTCCCGCGGCCGACCCGCTGAGCTCATAGTGAGCAAATTGGCGTGTGGTTGTGCTTATTTTTAGAAGAAAAAGATTATCTTTGTGGCAGTTTTTGAGAACCCCGAAAAGAAGAAATGAAAAAGTTATTTGTAATTCTCAGTATAGCAGCACTTTGCGCTTGCTCGTCGAACAATGCTAAGGTAGAAGGTAAGTTTGTTGGCATGGAGTCCGACACCGTTACTGTTGAGCGCATTGGCGCACTCGCTTCGTCGGTTGCCGACACTATCGTTGTTGACGAGAAGGGCGCGTTTAAGTTTAGCGTTGAGTTGCAGGGTGGCGAACCTTCGCTCTACACCTTCCACGCAGGCGGTCGCGACATCGTTCTGCTCCTCACCCCCGGTGACCGTATCCGCCTCAACTCGGCTGTTGGTATGGCGGGTGGCTACTCGGTTGAGGGCTCGGAGGAGTCCGAACTCATCCGCGAGGTGACCGATATCCTCAACAATGGCGCAGCACGCTTGGACTCGATTATGAATAACTATTCGCTTGAAAATATCTCCGAGGCTGAGCGCAAGAGCCTTAGCGAGAGCTATGCACGCGAGTACTACGCAGTGAAGCGTGAGCAGATCCGCTTCATCGTGGAGAACAGCGGCTCGCTCGCAGCACTCTATGCCCTCTATCAGCGTTTGCCCAACGACCCATACTTAGCAACAGGTGGCGAAGGCGATTTGGTGTACTACCGCTTGGTGGCTGACTCGGTGAGCGAGAAATATCCCACCTCCCCCTATCTGGCAACCCTCCGTCGTCAGTTGCAGGAGGCAACAAACAGTATCGAGATGCAGAAGACTCTGAGCGAGCTGATGGAGAACCCGATGCCCTATCCCGAGATTGCGATGAAGGATATGTTCGGCAAAGAGCACAAGCTCTCCTCAACACTCGGCAAGGTGGTTATCCTCGATTTCTGGACAACAGCTGACGCGAACAGCAGTCTGAACAACGCCGAGATGAAGGATCTCTACGAGGAGTTCGCAGAGCAGGGCTTGGAGATCTTCCAGGTGTCGGTTGACAGCCAGAAGGCTTCGTGGGTGAATGCCACTCAGCAGCAGCGTCTGCCCTGGATCAGCGTGTGGGACAACGAGCAGATCAACACCGTTATCAACCACTACGCATTGCAGAGCGTACCCGCTAACTTTGTTATCGACCGCGAGGGTAACATCATCGGTCGCAACGTGACCGACGATGCTCTCCGCCAGATGGTACGCAAAGCCCTCCGATAAATTTTTACCCCTTGGGTAGTGTTTTTCCCCATTGGCCTTGCAGACACTGCCGCAGATAGGGCATAAACAGCAAGACCGAAATGTGCAAAAATGATCTACTTCGCCTCCGATATGCATCTCGGTAACGGCTCTCCCGAAGAGAGCCGCGAGAGGGAGCGACGTGTGGTGGAGTGGCTTCAGTCGATAGCCTCCGATGCCACCGAACTATTTCTGGTGGGCGATATCTTCGATTTTTGGTATGAGTACAAGCGAGTTGTCCCTCGTGGCTTTGTCCGCGTGCTGGGGGCTCTGGCTGCGCTTGCCGACAAGGGTGTGAAAATTCACTACTTTGCCGGAAACCACGATATGTGGCTCAGAGATTATTTTGCGCAGGAGCTCGGTGCGACCATCTATCATCGTGGCGAGATCTTCGAGCGTTGCGGCAAACGCCTTTGGGTGGAGCACGGCGACCTTGTATATAATAATTACCTTCGCAGTTCGAGGATGCTGAGTGGCTTTTTCCGCAGTCGTGTGGCACGTTGGCTCTTCACCAACCTTATCCATCCGAATTGGGCTATGGGCTTCGGTCTGTCGTGGGCGGGCCACAGCCGTAAGAGCAAGGAGATTGCCCACCCCTTCCGTGGCGAGGGCGACTTCCTGGTGCAGTTCGCACGCCAGCACTCGGCAACCGCAGAGGCGGCCGACCTCTACATCTTCGGTCACAGCCACTGCGCTGAGGACTACCCGATAGGCAATGGCCGCAGGACAATTATGCTCGGTCACTGGTTCGGTATGAGCCCGTGGGCGACACTCGACGAGCAGGGTAATATCACACTCCATAAATAACTACTCCGATGAAACAATATCACGACCTGCTACGCAGAATCCTTGACGAAGGTGTGGTCAAGAGCGACCGCACAGGCACAGGCACCAAGAGCATTTTTGGCCACCAGATGCGCTTCGACCTGAGCGAGGGATTTCCCCTGCTCACCACCAAGAAGGTATTCCTCAAAGGGGTTATCCACGAGCTGTTGTGGTTTCTGAGGGGTGACACCAACATCAAGTATCTGGTGGAGAACGGAGTGCATATCTGGGATAACGATGCTATGCGCCACTACAACACGATGGCTACCGCACAGGGACTTCCCGCACTCTCGCGCGAGGAGTTCGTGGAGCGTGTGTTGAGTGGCGAGGAGTGCCCCATAGAGGGCTACCGCTATGGCGACCTTGGCGATGTTTATGGCAGCCAGTGGCGCAGCTGGCCCGCACCCAATGGCAAGAGTATCGACCAGATAAAAAATGTGGTGGAGATGATAAAGAAGAATCCCGACTCGCGCCGTATGATCGTCTCGGCCTGGAATGTGGCGGAGATTGAGGATATGGCCTTGCCACCCTGCCATGTGCTGTTTCAGTTCTATGTTGCCGAGGGCAAACTCTCGTGCCAGCTCTACCAGCGTAGCGCAGACACCTTCCTCGGTGTGCCCTTTAATATTGCCTCCTACGCACTGCTCACTATGATGATTGCCCGAGAGTGCGGTCTGAAGGCAGGCGAGTTTATCCACACCACGGGCGATACCCACCTCTACCTCAACCACTTAGAGCAAGCTGAGGAACAACTCTCACGCGAGCCTCGTCCCTTGCCCAAGATGCTTCTTGCCGAGGGCGTGAAGAGCCTCTTCGACTATAAGTACGAGGATTTCACCCTGACCGAATACGACCCCTGGCCTGCTATTAAGGCACCAATGTCGTTCTAAGAGAGTATATAAAGGCGAACTTCTGCGTTATGCTCGGCTCGGCAGCACTCATTTACGCTTAGTAAACATCGCTTGTCTTGCCCTTCGCAGGCCTTGAATTTCATCCTTTATATCCACTCTAAAAAATAGCGGAGTTGGCTTTATACCAACTCCGTTTTTATTGCCCTATTTCTTGCCGATATCGGCAAGTTTTCGCTTGATTTTGCCCAAAAAGCCTCCATTTCTTGCCGATATCGGCAAGAAATCTTATATTTGTACACAAAATATGGCAAATAACTTGCCGATATCAATAAAACATGGATTATATTTCAGTTACAGAGTTTGCCGAGAAGTTTGGCATTTCGGAGCGTACAGCGCGTAACTATTGCGCTACGGGCAAGATTGAGGGGGCAGCCCTGATAGGTAAAACGTGGAGCATTCCTGCCGATGCACCCCTGCCGAGTCGCAAATCTCGACAGCGCACAACAATGCCTCTGCTTGCCGCTTTACGCCGCGAGAGGGAGGTCGGGATGAAAGGTAGTATCTATCACCGCACGCAGATAGACCTTACCTACAACTCCAACCACATTGAGGGCAGTCGATTGACACACGACCAAACACGTTTCATATACGAAACTAACACTATTGGTGTCGAAGGGGAGTCCCTGCGGATAGATGACATTATCGAAACCACAAACCACTTCCGATGTATTGATATGGTGATTGACCGAGCGGAGGAACGCTTAACCGAAAATTTGGTTAAGGAGTTACATCTACGATTGAAAGCAGGCACTTCCGATAGTTTGAAGTCTTGGTTTAGGGTTGGCGAGTATAAACATCTACCTAATGAGGTTGGTGGCAACGAAACCACCCCTCCTGAGAATGTACACCGAGCAATGCGCGATTTGTTGCGAGAGTATAACGCAATAAAACATAAAAGTTTTGAGGATATACTCGACCTCCACTACCGTTTTGAGATGATACACCCCTTCCAAGATGGTAACGGCAGAGTCGGTAGGCTGGTAATGTTCAAAGAGTGTCTTGCAAATGGCATTGTCCCATTTATTATCACCGATGAGCTGAAAATGTTCTACTATCGTGGCCTGCGCGAGTGGCCACGAGTGAAAGAATATCTGCGTGACACCTGCCTAACAGCGCAAGATAACTTTAAACTACTGCTCGATTACTTCAAGATTTCATATTAATAACAATTGACGATTTGCAAATATCCAAGCGTTGCGTAACTTTGCAGAGAGTAGAAATTAACCGAACAACAATATGATTAGCATAATAGTTGCCATTGCGAGCAATAATACGATAGGCTCGGCGAACTCGATGCCGTGGCACCTGCCAGAGGATTTCCGCCACTTCAAGCAGGTGACGATGGGCAAGGCGGTGATTATGGGACGCAAGACCTACGAGTCGATAGGCCGACCCCTGCCCGGCAGACGCAACATCGTCATCACACGCAACACCGCGCTCCGCATCGAGGGATGCGAGATGGCCTCCTCACTCGACGAGGCGATAGCCCTCTGCAACCCCGCGGAGGAGAACTTCATCATCGGCGGTGGCGAGATCTACCGCCAGGCAATGCCCCTGGCCGACAAGCTCTACATCACCCACATCGCCGCCGAGTTCGAGGGCGACACCCGCTTCCCCACCATCGGCCCCGAGTGGCAGGAGATAGCCCGCGAGGAGTTCCCCTGCGGCGAGAAGTTCCCCCACCCCTTCGCCTTTGTGGACTATGTGAGAGAGTAGTTTTTTCTGTTTGTTTCGCCCCTTTTTTTTGTAAAAAGAGGTCAATTACAATGAAAATTTGCGGGAGAAGAAAATTTGTATTATATTTGCACCGCAATTCAGCGATAACATACCCTCAGGGGTTAGAGATACATCGCGGGGTGGAGCAGTTGGTAGCTCGTCGGGCTCATAACCCGAAGGTCAGAGGTTCGAGTCCTCTCCCCGCTACTTAGTGGAAAAATCGAGAGATTTTTCCACTTTTTTTATGGGCAATAGCACTTTCAGTGCTTTGGTCGTGTGAGAGTGAATCCTAGTGTGCGAGCACCCTAAATCCACTCTCACAATCCCAAGTGCGA
>JAGBTK010000010.1 GCA_017631375.1 Tidjanibacter sp.
CAGCAGCGTGGTTTTTACGAGGAGATGTTGCGTGGTCTGTGGGGTTATGTGAGCGACCGTTTCAATATCCCCGTTGCCAACCTCACGAAGGAGAATATCCGCGAGGAGTTGGATAAACAGGGCGTTGAACAAGCTGATATCGAGCAGTATATGTCTGTGATCAGCGAGTGCGAGTATGCTCAGTATGCCCCTGCCGCAAGTGGTAAGATGCGCGAATTGTATACCGCAGGCGTGGAGATTGTTTCTAAGTTTGAATCTGTAATACACCGATAGCCCTATGAAAATGATATATAGATTTTTCTTTGTTACAGCCCTCTCGTTCGTGGGTGTGGATAGCCTCTCGGCAGCCCCTGCAATTAATGCTGACTCGCTCTGGGATGCTGCCAATACCCTCTATGTAAATGGCGACTATAAGGGTGCTGTGGCTCTTTATGAGGATATCGAGGAGGCAGGCTTGGTGAGTTACGACCTCTTCTATAATCTCGGTAATGCCTACTTTAAGGACGACCAATTGGGCGAGGCTATTGTTGCTTACCGTAAGGCACAACTCCTCAACCCATCGGATGCCGATGTTGAGTATAACCTCGCTGTGGCGAACTCTTATACTAAGGATAGATTCAGTGTAGTTCCCGTATTCTTCCTCACTCGTTGGGTGCGTGCTGTTGCCGATCTGTTTAGTGGCAAGGTATGGGCTACTCTCTCGCTTATATTTTTGGTATTGGCGGCGGCTGGACTCTTGCTCTTCCTCTTGGCACACGCGCTTCCTCGTCGTAAGTGGGGCTTGGGTGTGGCTGTTGTGTCGGCTCTGATGTTTGTGGTGTCGCTCTGCTTTATGAGTAGCGCGGTTGCAAAGATTAATAAGGGTGCCGAGGCTGTTATTGTGGCTGAGTCGGCCTCTGTGAAGAGTTCTCCCGACAGGGCGAGTATCGACCTCTTTATCCTCCACGAGGGTACTGTTGTCGAGGTGGTGACCGACTTTGGCGATTGGAACGAGATACTCCTCTCGGATGGCAGCAAGGGTTGGATTCGTGGAGATCAGATTAAGCGCGTAACCTTCAGAGCAGATGAATAGCAGACTACTTGAACAGGCAGTGGGAGAACTCTCCAAACTGCCGGGCATTGGTCGCCGTACTGCACTGCGCCTTGCACTCCACCTGCTCACTCGTGAGAAGGAGGAGGTGCGCCAGCTGGCCGATGCACTCGACCGCTTCCGTACCGATATTAAACACTGCTCCTATTGCAATAATCTCTCGGACAAGGATATATGCCCTATCTGTGCCGATGCGTCGCGTGATCGCTCTGTGGTGTGCGTTGTGGAGCAGGTGGGCGATGTGATGTCTATTGAGAATACCCGCCAATATAATGGCCTCTATCACGTTCTGGGTGGCGTTATCTCCCCGATGCAGGGCATCTCGCCCTCGGACTTGAAGATAGACCTCCTGCTGGAAAACATACAGCGACAGGGCATTAAGGAGGTGATTCTGGCTATTGGCACAACCGTAGAGGGCGAAACGACCCTCTTCTATATCTCGCGTCGCTTGCAGCAATTTCCCGACGTGAAGGTGACCACCATAGCGCGCGGTATTGGCTTTGGCGATGAGATTGAGTATGCGGATGAGCTGACCATAGCTCACGCTATTGTGAATCGCACAGCATTGAAATAGGGGAGAGAGGCAGAGGTTGTATATTTTATACCTCCCTCGCTTTCCTCGTAAAACAAAAATACCCGATGTGAACTCTCACATCGGGTATTCTATTTTAAGCCCTATTGGGCAAGTTTCTTAGCGAAGGTACGTAGCGTTGTAAGCAAACTCTACCTTATTGTTAGCAACCTTCTTTGCGGGTGCAGCAGCAGGAGCCTCCTCGGTGTAATCAGTAATGCCATACTGCCAACCCTCATAAGTACCGCTCATCTTATAGCCGGGAGCGTGATGATCATCGTAAGCCTCGATCTCAACCTTGTAGATTGCATCGATACCATCCTCAGGATTCTCGGTCGAGATTTTAATCTTACCATTCTTCATGAAACCGTAGCGAATAACGCCACCATCCCAATCGGGATATTCAATCATACTACCAACAAGATAGCCACCTTCGATACCACCATTGTAGGCTACATTACCTGCTTCTGCATTGCTCGAAATGGTGAACTCGCCAAGAGGCAACATATCAGCCTCAGCCTTCTCGGTAGCGATCAGGTCAATGGTGTACTTCGAGTAACCATCCATACCCAAGAAAGTAAGAGTGTAGTTGTGAGTACCCTCAGCATAGTAGTCACCATAATAATCAGCCATCAGATAGAAGGGCTGCTGGTCAAAGCCAAGGTCAACATCACCAGTGATAAGGTTAATCTTGTAGAAATAATCAGTGGGAGTGTCAACGTGAGGAACAGCATCGCACTCAATGCGGTAGCTCTTACCGTTAACATCGAACATACGAGCCACAAAGCCCTCCTTGGTCATAGTTACAGTACCGCTTTCGAACTTAACAGTAGTAGCGAACTGACCTGCAACATCGGTCGAAACAAAGCTGTAAGCGTTGATAATCGAACCAACTGCCAAGGTGTTCTTAGCGTCGAACTGGTAGGTACCTGCAGCAGCGTCAACGCAGTATGCGCTGGGGCTGTAAGGAATAACCAGAGCTAAAGAAGCAGCACCCTCCATAGTCTCGCCATTGTAACCATAAGTGACAACCTGCACAGCAAATCCAGTAGTATTCTCGTTAGCAGCACCTAACTTTTGAGTCTGCATTGCCTCAGCGGGAACAGTCCACTTGTAGTCATAAGCAATACCAAGCTGAGTTACGCTGATGTTGTACTCCTTGAAGTCGTAAGCAACGGTAATAACACCACCGGTCAGAGGATCGTCGCTGTTGTTAGCGTCTGCGGTAAAGGTAATCTTACCATTCTCCTCGTCCCAAGCAAGGTTCTTGATCCACTTGGTTGTAGTGGTAGCACGGAGCTGTGCCCACTCACCGGGATTCTCAATGGTGAAAGGAACTGCCATCTCACCACCAGCCTGAGGAACCTCTACGCTGGAAGTCGAGAGGGTGAAGACAGGGGTAGGAGCGCTGTCATAGGGATTCTCATTTGGATCAGTACAAGCGGTCATAGCCACTGCAAAGACCATTGCGGCAATAGCAAAAAATTTTTTCATAAGCCGAAATTTTAATTGTTATTAATTAATTGTTTGTTTATCAGTTATATTGTAACCTAACCTTCTTTGTTCTGTAAGCCCGCTTTTATTACTATTAATTGGCTAAGCCTTAGTAATAAGGGCTTTGAAACACAAATTTACTATTTTGTATGATATTTTCTACTCTTTTTGTGATTTTTTTCTGATTTTCTGCGAAATAGAGTAATTTTTAACATTTTTCGGGCATCGGCAGATGTCGCGTAGAGGGAGGTATTTATCTGATTGATTGCAAGAAAACTGATAAAAAAATACCGTATGCGTGCTCACGCTACGCATACGGCGGATGAATTTATGAAGATGATTTGCTTTTTCACCTCTGCCATAACTGACACCCGTCGATGTCGGGCAGAGAGCAACAAAAGCCGAAGTAAAATTAGTTGAGGAGTTCAGCCAATTTAGCAGCCAAATCCTCGCCACGCAGATTCTTAGCAACGATGTTGCCGTTGCCATCGATAAGGAAGTTGGTGGGGATGCTGTTCACGCCATACTCCTTAGCAGCAGCGTTGTCCCAGTAGGTAACGGTGCTAACGTGTACCCAATCCAGCTTCTCCTCCTTGATGCAGTTCTTCCAATCCTCCTCCGAGCGATCGAGCGACACACCAAAGATCTCAAAACCCTTATCCTTATACTCAGCGTAAGCCTCCAACATATAGGGAACCTCACCCATGCAAGGACCACACCAGCTTGCCCAGAAGTCCAAGAGAACATACTTGTTCTTAGCAACTACCTCCGAAAGAGCAGCCTCACCACCATCAGGAGTGGGCTGTTTGATCTCCTTGTAAGGCTTGCCAGGCTCAGTCTCCTTCAAGATATCAGCGCGCTCGCGAAGTGCCTTTGCGCGATCCATCTCCTGCAACTCGGGAGCGAGCTTCTCGTAAGCAGCGATAATCTCATCGCCGGTCATGCTGTAAGCAGCGTTCTGCAAGAGCGACAGACCGTAGAGGTTGTCCAGGTTCTCCTCCAAAGCAGCAGCCTCGATAGCGTCATATTCCTCCAACAGAGCCTCTTTCTCCTCGTCGGTAGTGCCCTCTGCGTAGAACTTCTCCTCGATTACACGCTGTTTTGCGCTAACCTCAGCAGCAGCATCATTTGCGGGGGTACCCTTAACGATAACCATCTCGCCATCCTCAACAACTTTCAGCTTACCAGCCTCCAAGAAAAATGCGAGAACGGGCTGACCATCAACACCCAGGTAAGCCTGCATAGTCTCAACCTCACCACTAATCGAGAAACTACCATCCTCGGTAGTAGCCGAAGCCAATACATCACCGTTTGCGGGGTCCAAAACCTCAATGCTACCGGTAACATCAGTCATAGTACCCGAAAGGGTGTACTTGGTCGATGAGCCGCAACCAACTGCCAACAGAGCAGTAGCGGCAATAATCATAATTTTTTTCATAATCTTTTTTGTTTTTTAAACTATAATAAATTTATAACTCTTTTTGTTTCACTATTTTCGGGTCGAGCGTTGGTGTCTGACAATCTTCTCCGGATTCTCGGCCACAAATCTTTCCCAACTACCCCCGCGCTTGGTGGTGCGGTGTTTGGGTGCTGTCGGTATGGGCGATGAGGTCATCAGGTGATGGCACAATGCCACTGCCAATCCATCCGTAGCATCGAGCCTCTTCTCGTCATACTCGATATGCAACATCTGCTGCAACATCTTGGCTACCTGCTCCTTAGAGGCTGAGCCTGTGCCCGTTATTGCCTGCTTGACTCTTGTGGGTGGGTACTCAAAGACCTTTTTGTCCCTGCTCAGTGCAGCAGCCATAGCCACGCCCTGCGCCCTGCCGAGTTTGAGCATACTCTGCACATTTTCGCCAAAAAAGGGCGATTCGAGAGCCACCTCGTCGGGTTGGTACTCATCGGTCAGTTGTGCCACGCGGCGAAAGATATAACCCAACTTCTCGTAGGGGTCTTTCATCTTCACCATATCGATATCGCCAATAATCAAGCACTCCATCTTCCCATCCGTAACCTTCAACAGACCGTAGCCCATACGGTTAGTTCCCGGGTCGATACCCATTATCAGACGATTCTGCGTGCCCTCCCTAATCATACCTTATATATATACTCGCCCTTTGGCAAGCCCTCTTCAATGCTACTTCTCCTCGCTGAGAAACATCTTCTCCAACTTATCTACCGTCTTCTTCATCTCGGGAAGGTTACGATAGACAGCGTTGCAACGGCGATACTTGGCAATAGGCATTCCGGGGAAGCCCATCAGGGTAACGTCATCGGGCTGGCTGTTTGTTACACCAGTCTGCGAGCCTGTATTCACACGGTCGCCAATGGTGATATGGCCCACGATACCGGTCTGGCCGCCAAACATACAGTTACGACCCACCTTGGTAGAGCCTGCAATACCTGTCATAGCAGCAGCAACCGTGTTCTCGCCAACCACCACATTGTGAGCAATCTGGATAAGGTTGTCAAGTTTAACACCATTGCAGATGCGGGTTGAGCCCATGGTGGCGCGGTCGATGGTGGTATTTGCACCAATCTCCACATCGTCCTCGATAACCACATTGCCAATCTGAGGTATCTTGTCGTACTTGCCCTCAGCGTTAGGCGCAAAGCCGAAGCCGTCCGAGCCGATAACAGCCCCCGAGTGAATAATCACACGGCTACCAACCTTGCACTCCTCGTATATCTTAACGCCCGAGTAGAGCATTGTATTATCGCCAATGGTTACTCTGTCGCCAATATAGCAGTGGGGGTAAATCTTACATCCCGAGCCTACCTTAGCACCTGCATCGACAACCACATAAGCACCAATATAGCAACCCTCGCCAACGGTAGCGGTGGGGTCGATAACTGCTGTGGGATGCACGCCACTCTTCTGAGGCTTGCTCGCTACATACATCTCCAACAACTTAGCAAAGCAACCGTAGGGGTCATCAACCTTCACCAGCGTTGCGTGCTCCACCTCCTGCTTGGGCTCAAATGAGCGAGCCACAATCACAATAGAGGAGCGGGTGGAGTAGAGGTAGTGCTCATATTTGGGGTTCGAGAGAAACGACAACGCCCCCTCTTCACCCTCCTCAATCTTTGCTAGAGTGCTGACCGTCACATCCTTATTACCCACAATATCGCCACCCAAAGCGGCAGCAATCATCTCTGCACTAAATTTCATTCTTTTTCTCGTTTTACCTTATCTTGCTAATTATCCTCGGTAAGGTGTAGTCGTAGTCCTACAACCTTAGACCGTTATCGCAAGCGTTTTACCTTATCTTGCTAATTATCCTCGGTGAGGTGTAGTCGTAGTCCTACAACCTTAGACCGTTATCGCAAGCGTTTTACCTTATCTTGCTAATTATCCTCGGTGAGGTATAAATCTAATCTTATACCTTCGGGAAGTAATTTGGTAGTATCACCACCAAACGAGGCCACCTCCCTCACTACACTCGATGATATTGCACTCACCTCTGCGGGCGAGAAGAACATCACCGTCTCAATCTCGGGGAATAGTAGTCGGTTTGCATCAGCAATGCCTCTCTCATACTCAAAGTCGGCAACACTGCGCACACCGCGTACAATGTGGTTTACGCCCAACTCCCTGCAAAGGGTGCCTGTCAGCGTGCTATAAACCACAACCTCTACTCTCGGCTCCTCCGCATAGAGATCCTCAATCAACCTCTTTCGGCTGTCGGTAGTGAGAAAACCGCGCTTTGCACGATTCTCGCCAATGGCAATCACCACTTTGTCGAAGAGGCCGAGTGCCTGCTCCACCACAGCCTGATGGCCACGAGTGAAGGGGTCGAACGAGCCAGGGAAGAGCGCTGTTTTCATTACCCGAGAAATCTATATTCTATCTTACAGAAGTTTCTCAAACAACTGCTTCATACCCACCTTCTCGGTGATGATTGTGTTAAGGTCGCTGATAGCCACACGCGACTGCTCCATAGTGTCGCGGTCACGGAGGGTTACAGTGCCATCCTCAAGGCTCTGGTGGTCAACAGTGATACAGAAGGGAGTACCGATAGCATCCTGACGGCGGTAACGCTTACCGATGCTATCCTTCTCGTCGTACTGTACATTGTGGTCAAAGCGCAGGTCGGCAATGATCTTGTGTGCCAACTCGGGCAGACCATCCTTCTTAACCAAAGGCATCACGCAAGCCTTAACAGGTGCCAGAGGTGCGGGAATCGACAATACGGTACGCTCCTCGCCACTCTCGAGCTTCTCCTCCTTGTAGGCTGCCGAGAGCACCTGCAATACCATACGGTCAACACCAATCGAGGTTTCAACAACATAGGGTACATAGCTCTCGCCGGTCTCGGGGTCGAAGTACTGAATCTTCTTGCCGGAGAACTTCTGGTGGTTGCCCAGGTCAAAGTCGGTGCGCGAGTGGATACCCTCTACCTCCTTGAAACCGAAGGGGAACTTAAACTCTACATCGGTAGCGGCATTAGCATAGTGTGCGAGCTTCTCGTGATCGTGGAAACGGTAGTTGTCGTCGCCAAAACCAAGTGCACGGTGCCACTTCATACGGGTCTCTTTCCACTTGTTCCACCACTCCATCTCGGTACCGGGGCGTACGAAGAACTGCATCTCCATCTGCTCGAACTCTCTCATACGGAAGATGAACTGGCGAGCCACAATCTCGTTACGGAAAGCCTTACCGATCTGAGCAATGCCGAAAGGCAACTTCATACGACCGGTCTTCTGCACATTGAGGAAGTTGACGAAGATACCCTGTGCAGTCTCGGGACGGAGATAGATAGTGTTTGCACCATCAGCGGTCGAGCCCATCTGGGTCGAGAACATCAGATTGAACTGACGAACCTCAGTCCAGTTGCGAGTGCCCGAAATGGGGCAGACAATCTCGCAATCCAGAATAATCTGACGCAACTCCACCAGGTCGTTGTCGTTCAGAGCCTTGCTCATACGCTCCAATACTGCATCACGCTTAGCGGCGGTCTCAAGTACTCGGGGCGAGGTCGAACGATACTGCTCCTCGTTGAAGGCGTCGCCAAAACGCTTGCGAGCCTTGTCGCACTCCTTCTGAATCTTCTCGTCCTGCTTTGCAATCCAATCCTCGATAAGCACATCTGCACGATAACGCTTCTTCGAGTCGCGGTTATCAATCAGGGGATCGTTAAATGCGCCCACGTGACCCGAAGCCTCCCAGGTGCGGGGGTGCATAAAAATTGCAGCGTCGATACCGACAATGTTGTCGTTCAAACGGGTCATCGAGTCCCACCAATAACGCTTGATATTGTTTTTCAACTCAACACCCATCTGACCGTAATCATATACAGCACCCAGACCGTCGTAAATCTCGCTCGAAGGGAATACGAAGCCATACTCTTTGCAGTGGGCTACAAGTTTCTTGAAAAGTTCCTCTTGTGTCATATCTTTTTAGTTGTTATTTGTTGTAATCATACTCTAAACCGCAAAGATACAAAAGAATTGAGTTTTTACAACACTCC
Organism: Tidjanibacter sp.; assembly: GCA_017631375.1. GTDB lineage: Bacteria > Bacteroidota > Bacteroidia > Bacteroidales > Rikenellaceae > Tidjanibacter. The sequence continues at coordinate 8,630 of JAGBTK010000010.1, forward strand.
ATTGCCCCTTTTTATTGAGTTGTGGATATAACTCTTTTGAAAAAAATCGTTACTTTTGTGGCGATTATGGGACGAATACTTGCCATAGACTACGGTTTGCGTCGCACAGGTGTTGCGGTGAGCGATCCGCTACGCATTATTGCTGGCGGTCTTGAGACCGTGCCTACCAATCAGTTGGAGACTTGGCTTGCGGGTTATATGGCTAAGGAAGTTGTTGATATTATTGTTGTTGGTAAGCCTACAACGGTGCGTGGCGAGGCGAGTGAGTCGTTTGCTGCCATTGCCCCCTTTGTGGAGCGACTGCGCAGAAGCTATCCCGACAAGGAGATTGTTTTCCACGACGAGCGTTTTACCTCGGTGTTGGCTCACAGAGCTATGATTGATGGCGGTATGCGCAAGATGCAGCGCAGGGATAAGGCTGTGGTGGATAAGATCAGTGCCACCATAATCCTCCAAAGCTATATGGAGAGTAGAGATTATTTGGAACGATAAATAACTAAAAGATAATGATTTACCCTGTTTATATCTACGGCTCGAAGGTGTTGCGCGAGGAGTGCCTCAATATTACACCCGACTATCCCGAACTCCCGAAACTTATCAGCGATATGTTCGACACGATGTATGCCTCAAATGGTGTGGGTCTGGCTGCACCTCAGATTGGCAAGGCTATCGCTTTGGTGGTTATTGACGCCTCGCCTATGGCGGAGGATGATCCCACTGCCGAGGGTTTCAAGCGAGTTATGATTAACCCTGAGATTGTTGAGGAATCGGAGATGGAGGTGCTTATGAACGAGGGCTGCCTCTCGGTACCCGGTATTCACGAGGATGTCTATCGTCCTGAGGAGATTACCGTGCGCTACCTCGATGAGGAGTGGCAGGAGCACGAGGAGCACTTGGTGGGCTGGCCTGCACGCGTTGTACAGCACGAGTTGGACCACCTCGACGGTCTGGTATTTACCGACCACCTCACTACACTCCGCAAAACCCTGCTGCGCAATAAGTTGGGCGCAATGACCAAGGGTAAATACGATGCTTCATATCGCACCAAATTGGTGAAGTAGGGTAGGGCACAAAGAGTATAGACTATCCGATATATTTTTGCGAAATAACAATGCCGAGCAGAAGTGCTCGGCATTGTTCGTTAATATAAATCATCTTACGCTATTCGCCCGCAATGCGGTCGGTAACAGCAGCACAAGCAGCGTCGCCTGTGATGTTGAGCACGGTGCGCATCATATCGAATACTCGGTCGAGTGCATAGAGCAGTGGCAGACCGTCAATAGGAATACCTGCCGAGACCAGCACTGCAACCACCATCAGTGTAGGTCCGGGAACACCTGCCTGACCAATCGAGCCGAGCGAGGCGGTGACAGCGATAGCCATATAATGTGTCATCGTAAGGTCAATACCATAGAACTGCGCGAAGAATATCGCAACAAGGGTGTAGTAGATAGCATTGCCTGTCATATTGATTGTCGCTCCGAGCGGGGCTACAAATCCCGATACCTGCTTCGATATTCCCATATTATCGCATGCTGCCATAGTGACGGGCAGGGTAGCCATCGAGGAGGCGGTTGAGAAGGCGATGATCTGTGGGCGTGTCATATAGCGGAAGAAGTCGCGCACGGGAACTTTCGAGAAGAGTGAGATGGTGAGCGGATAGATAATCACGCCCATAACAAGTACAGCCAGAATATCAACCCAAAGGAGGTTTGCCACTTTGAGCAATACATCGAAACCAAAAGTACCTGTCGCCTCGGCCATCAGACCAAAAACACCAATAGGAGCCACCAGCATCACCTTGCCGATGCACCAGATAAGGGCTTCGAGAATGTAGTTAAGACCGTGTACAACCTTCTCTCGCTTGGTCTGCTCGATAGAGGCTATACCGAAACCGAGAAACAGGCCAAAGACAATGATTTGCAGGATGTTACCCTCTGCTATTGCCTGCACAGGATTCTCGGGGATCATACCGATAACGGTCTCCCAGAAGCCCGCTTGTGCTGCCCCATCCCCTGCCGAGGATGTGGCTGCTGCAATGCCGAGTGCCTCAGCCGAGAGTCCTGCTCCGGGCTTGAAGAGGAGTCCTGCAACTATGGCAATGATGATTGATATGACGGTGGTCAGCATAATGTAGCCGATACTCGTCACGCCGATCTTACCTGCCGAACGACTGCCACCGAGCGTTGCTGCACCAGAGATGATAGATACCGCTACAAGGGGTACGACAAGCATCTTGATCAGCTGGATGAAGAGTGTGCCGAGTGGCGCAAAGATAGCCGCCTGCTCACCCATTGCGATACCGGTGACAATACCCACAGCCATTGCCACAAAGATCCAAAAACCGAGATTTTTTACCAATTTTTTCATATACTGTCTTGCTATTTATTTCGCGTCTGTTTTCGTTCCAAATTACCTGCCACGAAGGCTCTGCCTACAAAGATAGTGATTTTACCCAATTTCTGATGATATGATAGGTAAATAAAAAAGAAAGGCTCTGAAAACTCAGAGCCTTTGTGTGTGTGAATTGCGTATAAATTACTCGTTCAAGAACTGCTGTGCAGCGAGTACGAGGAACATATAGTGCGAAGAACCACCACCCATCACATACTCAACCTGCTGCCAAAGGTAGGGGAAGGTGAGCAACTCGGGGAAGTCGGGACGGATAAGTGCAGTACCCGAAATAACACCACCAGGGATATAGGACCAGTCTGCACGGTTCAGACCATAGCCTACGGTAGCCGACTCTGCACCTACACCCGAGGCAAACGATGCCTGATTGGTGCCGGGGTGACAACCGAGGATGAAGTTCAGAGCGTTATAGATAGGCTCTTTCGAGAAGATCTCGGGGTATGCCGATGCGAGGAAGTAGTGGTTGTAGCCAAAACTCTGGATATCCCAACCAGCACCCCAAATCTGAGGACGATAGGGCACACCGTAGGGTGTCGATTCAATCTGTCTTTGCAGATTGGTATTCACCTTAGGCAGAGCCTCGCGGAAAGCCTTCGAGAACTCCTTAGCGCGTTTGTCGTCGAGTTTAGCAATCTTCTGCTCAGCGCGTGCGGTGAACCAAGCCACGCTGCTAATCATCCTTACGATACTCTCCTGATTCTCATAGAGATAGTTCAGATACTTAGCCTCGTCGGTGGCGAGGTAGAGTTCGACAGCCGCCTGCACCTTTGAGGTAACGAGGAAGGGATTGATGGTGGTGTTGTCGAAAATCTCGCGTGCGATGTTGAGACAGTGTACGCTCAGGGTGTCGTTGAAGCCCTTCAATACGCGCGAAGCGGCAGCCAGATTGGCAGCGGTGGTCATCTCGCGCATTGGGTTGTCCTCGGTGAAGATCCAACGGTCGTCCTCATTGCCGATTACGCCATCGGTCATTGCCGAAGCGTCGCCCAGCAGTACATACTGGCGCAGGTCGTTGGTGATGATACCGCGATAGAGGCGGCCGAGTGCGAGATAGGAGCTAACTACGCTCAGCGCACCATTCTCCACCTGTTGCAACATATCGTTCTTGCCATCAGCCTGGTGAATCTCGGTCACACGGTTGATCTGGTCGATAGAGGTAACATCCAGATCGGGCTGAAATGCCTCGTAAGCCAACGAGAGGATGTAGGTCTCGCCCGCCTGCGACTCGATGCGGAGGTCGAAGTCGCCTGCGTCGTGCCAACCACCGATATTTACACCCGGAACAACCTCACCTGCCTCATATTTGGAGAGGCCTGGCTTCTGGTCGTAGCCGTCGATATGATTCTTGGCGGGTGCCATCTGCGCATCGTCCATATGGCAGTCGTCGTGCCATACACGATACTTCTCTGCTACGCGCATATGACACATCTGCACGGGGAGGAAGTACTCCAATACGGGCTGCCATACGCCACGATCGTAGATATTCTTGTCTATGCGGAAGATGGGCGAGGTCGAACCTGCATATCTGATCTGGTAGAGTCCTGCCTCTTTAACCTCGGTGAAATCTACCTTCAAGTAGTTGTAGCGCAGGAAAGTACCCCACTCGGTAGGAGTCACGGTCTTGATCACCTTCTCGCCGTCGGCATCGATGCGTACCAACTCAGCCTGCTGTTTGCGGCTGTCGCGGATATCGAGCTCGAGGATAGCCTCCTTGGTCTGGTTGGGGTGATAGCCTACCTGCGAAGTCTGAATGATAGGTTTGTAGAGCCAATCCTCAACGAGGTTTGGTGTGATAACCCACTTTACGGCACCCTTGGTTGCACCGGCAGCAATCTCGCTGCGCAGCACGAACCAACCATTGTTGTGGTTCATACGGCCGTCATAGAGTTTCAAATCGCCAGTCAGCGACTCGATAGTTACCTTGTTGTACGGATCGTCGGGACGCGAGGTGAATTTGCGACCTACGGCATAGGGCTCGGCGATGATGTCGTCTGCTACGATGGGGCTGTATCCCTCACCAATCAGATTCTCCATATCTGCCAGCGAGCTACGACCGTTGTGGTAGTCACCGGGGTGCAGATGGTTGGGCTGGGTGGTTAGCAGCGGCGAGTTAGGCTGCTGAGGGAAGATGCCTGTCTGATCATCCATAATCCAGGGCTTGCCAAAGAGCGAGCCGGGGAAGAACTCAAGGTTGAAACCTGCCTTGCCGAGCAGATAGTCGGGAATAGGGGAGTCGAGATCTACTGTAACCTCAATCTGCTTGCCCTTGGCCTCTACGCGCACCTGGTAGGTGAGGTTGAGTTCGGGGTAGATCATCGGGTTGAAGCCTGTGAGGTGGCGCGACGAGTCGGGGAACATCATCTTTGCGGTGATGGTGTTCTCGCCAAGTTCGCGACCAATCTGCTTGGGTACGGGCTGCCACTGTCCGGGTGTTGCCTCCAGACGGATGTCACCATTGGTGGCTACACGGTTGCCGTTCATAATGATGCTGACACCGCCCTGATGTCCCTCAGGATAGATGTCGTCAAATGCCATCACATCAACACCGTAGTTTTTGAAATAGCCCGATTGTGTGAGTTGGAACTCCTGTGCGAAGCTACTTGTGGCAGCAAAGATGGCCAACACAGCAAGTAGGTGTTTGAAAAGATGTTTCATAGTTTAGTTTATAATTGTTAGTAGTTAAGTATTTGTATCTTAGTCTTTACCTCTGCCCTGTTTATGGACAATAATTCCCCAAAATTATATAAAAAATAGTTGCAAAAGCTCATTGCAACTAATTTTTTTGTTGCCAGGGTAGAGTAGTGGGGGATTATCTATCTACTGCTGCCTCATACATCAGATAGTGACACTCCTCCATCCCTACGCGTTGGTATGCTTGCTGAGCAGTGGTATTCTCCTTGTCGACATATAGCCTTACCTGTGAAACCCCACTTTCGGAGGCCATCTGTAGTACTGCGTTATAGAGCGCACGAAAAACCCCACGCCCGCGATATTCAGGCACTACATAGACACTCTGTATCCACCAATACCACCGCGCATTCCAGTCGCTCCACTCACGCGTGAGCATCAGACTGCCAATCGGCACGCCACCCTCACGGGCTACCATATATAACCCCTTAGCCTCATCTTCTATCGCCTCGGTGACCCCACGACGCACCACCTCAGGGTCGAGCACCGCCCCCTCCGACTCGCGCGCCATCGCCACCTGAAACCCCACAATGGCTTCAATATCCTCTCCGCAACCTCTGGAAATGTTCATAGTGATTGGAGTTTGATTGATAAATAACATGTAAAGATACTTATTTTTATTTAAAAAATGTTTTTCTGTATGTATTTGGAATGATAGTATTTGTTTACTAACTTTGGGAAAAATAATGCAACTTATGGCTAATACTGAATTTACCTGCATAACTCGTAAAATAGAAGTTCATCTTCACCGTCACGGTGATAGTGATGAGGCTGCGCTACGCCTTAAAAATGAGTATCATTTTTGGGATGAGATAAACGATAATCTATATAAGGCTGCTAACCGTATTATATCTCACTGCTTTTTTAACGATACATACGAGTATCGTCTGAAATTACACTCACCTAGATTTCAGGAGATTGAAAAGTTGTTGAAAAATGCAAAGCGCAATAAACTTACTGACGAGGAAATCAAAGAGTTAAAAGCGGAGCGAAAACTTCTTTTTTCTGATTTCAAGAAACAGCGTTACACTTTCTTGCGTGGAGGTATTGAAGATGGGGCAAACCCAGAACAGAACTCTACATATAGGGTTGTTAGTAACGAGTTTATTGATACTATACCTTCAGAGGTCTTAACGAATCTTAATCAAAATATATCGTCAACATATAAGAATTATACAATTGATGTTGAGAGAGGTTTGCGCACTATCCCCAACTATAAGAGAGGTATGCCAGTGCCTTTTTCTATAAAGAAACATGGAGTATTGGCATTGCGAAAGCGTGAGGATGGCTCAATTTATGTTGCTTTCCCAAAGGGTTTAGAGTGGGATTTGAGTTTTGGTCGTGATAGGAGCAACAATAGAGAGATAGTGGAGCGAGTTTTGAGTGGGACTTATGATGTTGGTAACTCATCAATACAAGAGGCTAAAAATGGCAAACGATTCTTGCTATTAGTTGTGAAAATTCCCAAAGAGGTTAAAATACTTGATACCAGTAGAGTAGTAGGTGTTGATTTGGGTGTTGCTGTGCCTCTATATGCTGCAATTAGCGATAATGAGTATGGCGGTATGAGCATTGGCTCGTACGACCAATTTATAAAAGTGCGTATGCGTATGAACGCTCAAAAGAGAGAGATGCAACACAATTTGCGCCATACGACAAATGGTGGACACGGTCGTAAGCAAAAACTACATGCATTAGAGCGCTTGGAGGGAAAGGAGAGAAATTGGGTGCATTTACAAAATCACATATTTAGCAAAAGCATTATTGAATATGCATTGCAGAATAATGCTGGTGCTATCCAGATGGAAAGACTAACCGGATTTGGCCACGACAAGAATAACGAGGTAGATGAAGGATATAAATTTATTCTTCGTTATTGGTCTTTCTTTGAGTTGCAAACAATGATTGAATATAAGGCGAAAGCGGCAGGTATTGAGGTTAGATATATTGACCCTTACCACACAAGTCAGACTTGTAGTTTTTGTGGTCATTATGAAAAGGGGCAACGCCTTAATCAATCGAAATTTGTATGTAAAAATCCCGACTGTGTAAAAGGTAAAGGAAAACAAAGGTCTGATGGTTCTTTTGAGGGTATAAATGCGGATTGGAATGCTGCTCGAAATATTGCTTTAAGTACAAAGATTGTTGATAGAAAGAAAAAATAGACTATCTTTGCAGTATATAGATTGTTCTTTGAAATATATAGATATGGATTTCAATTTCCCGTTTATGGGATGGGCGTGTTGGAACGCCTTAGTTTGAGGTTTGGATAATTAAATTGACAAGATGGAGGTTTTTGCCAATATCCAAGCACTCAAAAAATCTACTTAATTTTTATGATATAGTGTTGGAATTCATTTTATTCCAACTTATGCGGTGTATTTGCCTATGTATTTAAGTGGATATCCAACCCAAAGACTTAGCGACACGCGAGTTCGTGAGGTGTATTTGCCTATGTATTTAAGTGGATATCCAACCACAAAGAAATCTCCCCCGTTTGTCTGTTGGGTGTATTTATCTATGTATTTAAGTGGATATCCAACGCATATATTGTCAAGTTACTTGGTAGATTCGATGTATTTGCTTGTGTATTTAAGTGGATATCCAACTAGATAAGTGCTGATCGTAGACCACTCTTAGGTGTATTTACCTATGTGTTTAAGTGGATGTCACGCGTCCAATTTATTTCTATAAACCATATCTTATATATAATGGAATTGTTAGAGTTGTTGCTGTTAATAAGGTCATTTCTCTTGGCTTGGATTAACCCTAAATTACTCTAACAATTCCTTTTTTAGTAAGTTACTTAGCAAATAATTTACAATTCGCAGTGCTCGATGAGTTAAAATTTTCTTCCCGAAAATGAATTTTACTAATTCGTTTGCCTGCTATATATTGATATGATAGTCCGAGAAAGCGATCGGTGGCCCGCACGAAAACGGAAGTTAAAGAGTAGGTTTCCCTTCGCCAGTTATAGTGCCCGAAGGGCGGCGCATTGCAAATAGTGTGAGATCACCCATTTGGCTCTCCATCTGTCCCGCAGGCTGGAATGAGAAGTGTTGATATAGGGCGATATTTTTTGCTTCCAGAGTTTCGAGATAGCAGCTCTCGCCCGAGGCATCGAGATGGTTCAGAAGGGCCGTTATCAGAGGTTTGCCATAGTGTTGTCCTTGCTTGTCGAGGCGCGTAGCAAAGGCCATTAGATAGCCATCGTTTGCGGCTCTATATCGTTTTGCGACTTGTTCTATCTCGATATTAAAACGCGTCAAGCGGGTAATTCTTCTGATGCCGAACTTGAAAAACATCTTCACTCCCCCCGCTTTCATATAATCGAGCAGGCTGGGCTCTTTGCTTTTTGGCGGGATGTAGATCAGTACGGAGTTGACATCCTTGCTATCGGCTATACAGATGGCATTGTCGGGAAGCAGAGCAATAGAAACCTCCCAAAACAGACGCATCAAGTCATAGTGATATGCTCCGTAGCAAACGTGCCTGAACATACCGTATTGACTAAAACCATCAGCAAGCGTGTTGGCAAAACGCTTGACGTCTCCGTGCTGCATAATGTAACACTCTGCGAATGAAGGATTAGGATTGTTGCTCATTGGTGTCTTCTTTTTTGCAAAAATAATAAACTTCTTACTTAAAAGAATAAAGCCCCAAAAGAATTTTAACAGATGCAGTTGTTTGTAAAATAAAAATTACTTGCCTATGCAGAAAGTAAGCCCCTATGATAATCAGATAGTTACGGAGTTGTGGGTAAAATAAGGGAATCAATTGAGCCTTGCAATTGTGGCTAATGGCGACTTCTCGTTTTTGCCACTCGGCGCCCTGATTCTGACACAAAGATAGTAATTTTTCATAGAAAATACGAGTTAAATTATAGATAAATAATAACATAGCCCCAAAGACCATGTCGCTTGTGTTCGATATGTTTTTTGAGGGTTGTGAATATCCACTTTCTATTGTAGAATGTTAAGTTGTATACAGATAGAATACAACTAATTTGGGAATGCAGTTGACTACAAATTGTAGTCAACTGAAGAGGTGAGCAGTCGGTTAGCCGGACTAAC
>JAGBTK010000011.1 GCA_017631375.1 Tidjanibacter sp.
GATATCAGCTTGTTCAACGCCCTGTTTATCCAACTCCTCGCGGATATTCTCCTTCGTGAGGTTGGCAACGGGGATATTGAAACGGTCGCTCACATAACCCCACAGACCACGCAACATCTCCTCGTAAAAACCACGCTGCTGGCCGGCCTCCATATACTTCTCAGCGGCACGGAAACGGAGCAGAGCAACCTTATTGGCGCGCTTGCCTTTCATCAGAGCATTGTTGTGGAGATCGCGCAGATAGCGACGGAGATAGACATAGGCAAGGAGTGTTGCAACCACAATCAGCAACACCACAACCAGATAGGTCGGAAGTGCCATATTGATAGCACCCACACTACGCAAATGGCCGTTACCGAGTTTGATGAAGCGGATATCCTGTCCGAGGAACTTGATATCCTCCTTATTCACACCACTCACCAGACCGCGCGAAGTGCCACCTGCATAGGAGGCATCGGGAAGTACGGTATAGGTGCGTGCCTCAGACGAGAGGGTCTTATATGCACCCTCCGAAGGGTCGAAATAGCTGAACGTGATGGCAGGAACATCGAAATCACCCTCTGCGCGCGCAATAACGGGGTACTCAAATTGGCGATAACCACTGATACCTCCCTGAGTCGCATTAAGGCTCTCGGTGGTCTTGATATTATACTGCTCAAACGAGGTGGGAAGATTGAGTTTGGGAGCCTGCACAAGCGGCAAGTTACCCACACCCGAGATTCGCACCACATAGTCGACTGCCGAATTGGCAGCAATCTCATCCGCAGGAAGAGTGGTCTCCATATCAAAGCGACCAACTGCACCTGCAAAGTCGGCAGGAGCACCTGCGGGTAACTCCTTAACGGTGATCTTCACAGCTGGAGCCGATAGCTTCATCGGTATCTCCTGTACCGATGGACCACCACCGAAAAAGTCATCAAATAGCGACTGGCTACGCGAACGAGTAACAATCTGTGCAATAGCCGTCATCTCGGTACGCTCAATCTCAAGAGTTCCCGACTGTTGGGGGAAGATAAGCCACTCGCGAAGGATGCGGGCATCATAGACACGATTGTTGTAGTTCTCTCTCTGCCACTGATAGTTATCGGTATTGAGCTCCTGAGTCCAGAAACCATTGAAGGCGGGATATTTAGCACCCTCAACGGCACTCAGCGATTGGCGGGTGTAGAGCTTGATGGCGGCACGAACCGGCTCGCCTTTCCACACCTCTGTCCTATCGACAACCATACGGAGTATCACATCCTCCTCAGCAACTACCGAGCCACCACTCTGACCCGGACTCTGCGCCGCCCCACCCTGCGCACTCTGAGGTGCCGCAGCACGAGCATCGGCAACAGCCTCAATGCTATACGGACGAGTACGCACCTTCTGTTTCTTTACCTCAGCTTCGGCCGCACCAATTGTGTGAATGCCTGCCTCGGAACACTGCAAGACATAGGTGTAACCGTATGTGGTCGAAGATGTTATCTGTCCATTGATAATACTACGCTGTGAGTAGGTGGAGGTGGAAGGTCCGGCCAATACGGTAAAGCCCTCGAAGGATGGCGCAGTAAAGGAGTCGGCCTTCTCGGTGAGCGAAAACTCTACACGAAAGACCTCTCCGACAGTAACCACACTCGGCCCGTCAACGGTAAACTCAACAGCCTGACCCGACAGAGTCAGTGAGAGAAAAAGTGTAAAAATTAGTGTAATCGGTCGCTTCATAATAAATTGTTAATCTCGCACAGAGCACACTCTCTGTACAAACAGAATACAATCTCTAATAAGTAACGAAACAAATCCTATAAAATTGCCTAAAACACAATTCTCCCCACCACTAAAAAGAGGTGGAGAGAGTTTTGTTTGTGAGGCTATATTGGTATAGTTTTAAGATTAGCTCTTTCTTGCAACCTCGCAGTCGCATAGCAGCGCTATGTGACGAGAAGGTCGGGAAGAGATAACTTAAAAATATGCCGAGAGAGCCTTGCAAACAAGACTCTCTCGACCTCTATTAGTGTTTAAAGTCAGCGAAGAAGTCGTTACCCTTATCATCAACAATGATGAATGCGGGGAAGTTCTCAACATAAATCTTACGCACAGCCTCCATACCGAGCTCGGGGAAGTCAACAACCTCAACACTCTTGATGCTCTCCTTAGCCAAGATAGCAGCGGGACCACCAATCGAGCCGAGATAGAAACCACCGTGCTTCTTACATGCGTCGGTCACCTCCTGCGAACGGTTACCCTTAGCGACCATCACCATTGAGCCATCCTTGCTCTGGAAGAGATCTACATAGGGATCCATACGACCTGCGGTGGTAGGACCGAAGCTACCCGATGCCATACCTGCGGGGGTCTTAGCGGGACCTGCATAATATACGGGGTGATTCTTGAAATAGTCGGGCATAGGCTTGCCGCTATCGAGAATCTCTTTAATCTTAGCGTGAGCGATATCGCGAGCCACAATCAGAGTACCCTTCACGTTCAAGCGGGTCTTGATAGGATACTGCGACAGAGTCTTGAGTACCTTATCCATACCCTCGTCGAGGTCGATCTCCACAGCAGGCTTCATACAAGGTGCCTCAGCGGGGAGGAATCGTGCGGGGTTCTTCTCGAGTTGCTCGAGGAAGATACCGTCGCGGGTAATCTTAGCCTTGATGTTACGGTCTGCCGAGCAGCTTACACCGATACCTACGGGGCACGATGCAGCGTGGCGGGGCATACGGATAACTCGCACGTCGTGAACGAGATACTTACCACCGAACTGTGCACCTACACCACTCTCGCGGCAGATTTTGAGCACCTTCTCCTCCCACTCCAAATCGCGGAAGGCACGACCACCCTCGTTACCGCTGGTGGGCAGCGAGTCGAAGTAGCCAGCCGAAGCCTTCTTCACTGCTGCAAGGTTAGCCTCTGCCGAAGTACCACCAACAACGAGTGCCAAGTGGTAGGGAGGGCAAGCCGAAGTACCGAGATCCTTAATCTTCTCCTTGATGAACTTGGTCAGCGACTCCTCGTTGAGCAGAGCCTTGGTCTGCTGATAGAGGAAGGTCTTGTTTGCCGAACCACCACCCTTGGTGATGAAGAGGAACTTATACTCGTTACCCTGAGTTGCATAGAGGTCAATCTGAGCAGGGAGGTTAGTACCGCTATTCTTCTCGTCGGTCATAGTGAAGGGGACAACCTGCGAGTAGCGGAGATTACGGTCGCGGTAAGTCTCGTAAACACCACGAGTGATAGCCTCAGCATCGTCAATGCCGGTATATACATCCTCACCCTTCTTACCGATAGCGATTGCAGTACCGGTATCCTGGCAGGTGGGGAGCTGACCCTCAGCAGCAGTTACCTGATTGCGCAGCATAGTGTAAGCAACAAACTTATCGTTATCGCTTGCCTCGGGATCGGCAAGGATATCGGCAAGTTTCTGAAGGTGCGAAGCACGCAGATAGAACGACACGTCAGTAAATGCCTCGCGTGCAAGAAGCTCCAGACCCTCTCGCTCTACTTTGAGGATTTTGCGACCATCGCACTCAATCTCCTTAACATAATCTTTGGTCAGAAGGCGATACTCGGTAGTATCTTCGCCCAGTGGGAAGGGCTCCTGGTAGATAAATTCAGCCATTGTTTCTCTAAATTTGTATTGTTATATATATTAATTTGTCTATTCTTGCTTTCGCATCCTATTACAAACAACAAAGGTACATATTTTCTCTGAAAGTGCTATCGCTATAAAGCATAAAAAAAAGCGTTTTTAGATGCTTTTTTCCGTGCCGAAAAGTAAAAATAATCGAAAGAAATGACTATTTTTGTGGGATTTTTGTTGCCAACAATTTTTGGCAACGAGACTAAGATACGAAACACTTAAAGTTTAACACACATAAACACAACCAAAAATTATGGTATCGTACAAAGAATTAGGTCTTGTGAACACCCGTGAGATGTTCGCAAAAGCAATCGAGGGTGGCTATGCTATCCCCGCATTCAACTTCAACAACATGGAGCAGATGCAGGCTATCATTTCGGCTTGCGTTGAGTGCTCGTCGCCCGTTATCTTGCAGGTATCGAGCGGTGCTCGTAAGTATGCTAACCAGACCCTCCTCCGCTACATGGCACAGGGTGCTGTTGAGTATGCTAAGGAGCTCGGCAAGAACATTCCTATCGTTCTTCACCTCGACCACGGTAACTCGTTCGAGTTGTGCAAGAGCTGTATCGATATGGGTTTCTCGTCGGTTATGATCGACGGTAGCCACCTCCCCTACGAGGAGAATGTTGCTCTTACCAAGCAGGTTGTTGAGTATGCACACCAGC
>JAGBTK010000012.1 GCA_017631375.1 Tidjanibacter sp.
CTCGTAGAGGGTACAAATAAAAGAGAGATATGAGGCTGCCAAATTTATTTGAGCAGAACATATCTCTCTTTTGTTTGTAGTTGCTGCAAGGCAACCGCTAAACCCGCAAACTAAATAGCACAAAAGTTTTTGGGGAGCCTTTTTACAAAAAGGCTCGAAAAAAGCGGAGAAATTATTAACTTTGTCGATTATAGTGGTTGTTTGGGGAGGTGTTTTCTCATAACAACCTCATTTGTAGTGACTTAAATTAGAATTAACCAGATAATTGTATAGAAATGCTTAGCAAGATTGAAGCGTTATTAGCGCGCATTGAGGGTTTCAATTCCACAAATCCTGCCGAGATTGAGGATTTTCGTGTAAAAATTCTCGGTCGTAAAGGCGAGTTGAACGATATTTTGGAGGATTTCAAGAAGGTGGCTCCTGAGCAGAAGCGTGAGTTGGGTCAGAAGATCAACTTGGTTAAGACTGCTGCCACTTCGCGTATCAACACCTTAAAGGAGATGGCTGCTGAGGCTGCACAGGCACCTGCGGCTGCTATTGGTGATATGACTCGTCCGGGCAGTGAGGATGGCATTGGCTCGCGCCACCCCATCTCGCTTGTTCGCAGGGAGATTGTCGATATCTTCTCGAGATTGGGTTACACTGTTGCCGAGGGTCCTGAGATGGAGGATGACTGGCACGTCTTCTCGGCGTTGAACTTCCCTCCCGAGCACCCTGCGAGAGATATGCAGGACACATTCTTCATTGAGAAGAATCCCGATATTTTGCTCAGAACCCACACAAGTTCTATTCAGGTGCGCACTATGGAGCATCAGAAGCCCCCTATCCGTGTTATCTGCCCGGGTAGAGTGTTTAGAAATGAGGCTATTTCGTATCGTGCGCACTGTATTTTCCACCAGATTGAGGGTTTGTATATTGACGAGGGTGTTTCGTTTGCTGATCTGAAGCAGTCGTTGCTCTACTTTGCCAAGGAGCTGTTTGGCGAGAGCGCGAAGATTCGTATGCGCCCGAGTTACTTCCCCTTCACCGAGCCGAGTGCCGAGGTGGATGTGTCGTGTAATCTCTGTGGTGGCAAGGGCTGTAATGTATGTAAGGGCACCGGCTGGCTGGAGATTATGGGTTGCGGTATGGTTGATCCTAATGTATTGGAGTCCAACGGCATAGACAGCACCAAGTATAGCGGTTTCGCCTTTGGTATGGGTGTTGAGCGTATTGCTATGTTGAAGTTTGGTGTTAAGGATTTGCGCCTCTACTTTGAGAATGACGTGCGCTTCCTGCACCAGTTTGATTCCGTATTGTAATTATCTCGCCCACAAGGTGTTAGTGGGTTAATTGGCTCTATATGGGTAGTTTTGGACGAGCTGTAAAGATTTTGCTTGTGGTGATTGCGGGTCTTGGTGTGGCCTGCACCGCCACAAAGCAGGCGACGCACTACCCTGCCACGACACAACTACCGCCACTTGCCAACGACTCGCTGAGGGCTATTTTCCACTATACAGAGGCACTGAAAACCTCTCTGTTTGAGGGAGATACAGCAAAGGTGCGCTCCGAACTGCGCAAGGCGTTGGAGTACGACTCGTTGCACGCACCGAGCCTCTATGAGATGGCTCAGAGCTATATTGACTCGCCTGTCGAGGGACTCCCCTACGCACGCAAGGCGGTTGCGCAGGATAGCACAAATGTTATTTATAAAGGACTGCTGGCCAGATACTTAACATTGTCGGGCGAGTATAGCGACGCAACAAGGGTCTATGAGCAACTTGTTAGGGAGGAGCCGCGAAATGTGCTGAATCATCGTATGCTGGCGGCTCTGTACGACCAGGAGCGACAGCCATTTTCGGCAATTGCGGTGCTCGACTCGGCGGAGGTGAAGTTGGGACGCGTGGAGGAGCTCTCCTACTATAAGCGCGAACTTTTGATGCGCGTGGGGCTCTATGACCGAGGCGAGGCGGAAAGTAAGAAGCTGATTGAGGAGTATCCGTACGACTATCGTAACTATCTGATGTTGGCTGAGTTGTATGCCAATCAGAATAGGAACGACTCGCTGACACTCGCCACCTACAACAAGGCTTTGGAGATTGACTCGATGGCTGTTCCCACCCTGCGCTCGAAGGCTGCCTGGCACCAGCGCAAGGGTCATCAGCGCGACTACCTCTCGACCATTCGTCGCATTATTG
The DNA here is from genome assembly GCA_017631375.1 of Tidjanibacter sp. Taxonomy (GTDB): domain Bacteria; phylum Bacteroidota; class Bacteroidia; order Bacteroidales; family Rikenellaceae; genus Tidjanibacter. Next base: position 2,178 of record JAGBTK010000012.1, read on the forward strand.
AGCACCCCGAGGTGGATTTGGAGTTCAAAAATCAACTCTACACCGAGGCTACTTCGAGTGTGGATTTCTATCGGAACAACTTCTGGCAAATCAACGGCATAGTGTCGAGCTTTATGTTGTTATATCCTGACAATGAGGAGGTTATCGACCACTACACCACCCACCTTATTCGTAGTGGCGAGGTGGAGCAGGCGATAGAAATATATAAGGGATATGCCGAGCGACACCCCGAGAGCCTGGAGACATATTATAACATCATTGATGGCGAGCGTTACCTCGAACACGCAGACTCGATGATGTATTACACCAACAAGGCGGTTGCCCTCTTCCCCGACAACCCCGACCTCTATATGCGTAGAGGCTTCTATTGGAGTGAGTTAGGTGCTTTGGACAGGGCGATTGACGACTATGAGTTGGCGATGAAACACGCCCCGACGGACTCTGTGCGCTCGGTGGTAGTGGGGACTATTGGCGACCTCTATTACCAGGAGGGCAACACGAAAAAGGCCTACAAACACTACCGCAAGGCGTTGAAAATTTTTGACAAAAATGTGGCTGTGCTCAACAACTACGCCTACTACCTCTGCGAAAATGGGGGCGATCTGGACGAGGCGTTTGAGATGAGCGTGAAGGCTTGCGAACTGGAGCCGAGCAACGCCACCTACCTCGACACCAAGGGGTGGATTTTGTACCGACAGGGTCGCTACGAGGAGGCGAAACCCATTATACTTCAAGCTGTTTCGCTTGACAAGACGGGCAGCACCGAACTCCTGATGCACTATGGCGATGTGCTCTACGCGTTGGGTGAGGAGTTTATGGCAGGGGTCTATTGGCGCAGGGCGCTGAGTGGCGGCCACGACCCGGCAGAGGTGAATGAGAGATTGAAATTGCTGGAATAGCATTTGAGAAAAAAAGAATGTGTAAAAGATTGATATATAAGGTTTTATTTGTTGGTTTGGCGATACTTGTTTGGGTGTTGCCCATCTCGGCACAGACCACCATCGACGAGCTCAATGCCGAGATTCGTCGCGCGGAAAAAGAGATTGCCGAGGGTGAGGAGCTATTGTCGAAAATCAACAAAGACCAATCGGTCAACTCTCAGCAAATCAAACTATTACAATCTCGCATCAACAACCGAAACAGCATTATCCGCTCGCTCGAAAGCCAGATCTCGCTCACCAATCGCGACATCAACTCGCGCGAGAAGAACATCAAACAACTTGAAGCCGACCTTGCGCAGATCAAGAAGGAGTATGGGGATATGGTCTATACATCCTACAAAAACCATAAGCTCAACAACTCACTCCTCTTCCTCTTCTCCTCGCGCGACTTCAACGATATGACACGCCGCCTCGACTATATGCGTCGCTACAACGCGATGCGCGAGGAAAAGGCGCGCGACATTGACACTCTCCGCAATCAGTTAAGTGCTGAGGTTGAGCAACTTACCGTACAGCGCGAGTCGCTCAATACCACCCGCAAATCGCGAGATAATGAGGTGGCTGCACTCCAAAAAGATAAAAATCAGTACTCCGAGGCCAACAACCGACTCGGCCGTCAGGCAAACGATGTGACCAAGAAAATCCAGGAGCAGCAACGCGTGAAACAGCGTGCTGAGGCTGAGCTGCAACGCATCATCGCTGAGGAGGCTCGCAAAAACCAAAAGGCGCAAGGCTCTCTGAATGAGGAGGAAAGGCGCAAGCTGACCGAACTATCGGGCCGATTTGACCAAAACAAGGGCAAACTCCCCTACCCCGTAACGGGTGGCGTTATCGTCGATCACTTTGGCGTTCACCCCCACCCCACCCAGCCGCGTCTGACAGTCAACAACAAGGGTATCAACATTGCCGCAAAGCGCGGAGCATCAGTATATTGCGTATTTGAAGGTGTGGTCACCCGCGTACTATTCATCAACGGACTAAACAACTGCGTGATGGTGCGCCACGGTGAGTACTATACAGTATATTCGAACCTTGCCTCTGTATCGGTCAAAAACGGCGATATTGTCGCTCTTGACCAGAAGTTGGGCACACTGTCGAACGGGGACAATAGCGACGAATATACCCTCCATTTTGAGCTCTGGAAGGGCACTGACTACCTGAACCCCGAACAGTGGCTCGCAAAATAGAAGACAATGAAGATTAATTTTTACTCCGAAGATTGCAACTACCTACCAAAGGAGCGTATGAAAATACGCCGCTGGATTGCACAAACAATTCATAATGAGGGATATAAGGGATCGGAAATCTCCTATATATACTGTTCGGGCGACTACCACCTGGATGTCAACCGCACATACCTCGGCCACGACTACCGCACAGATGTAATCACCTTTGATTACAGCGATCTAGAGGGCAGGGGAGTGGTGAGTGGCGACATCTTCATAGATCACGAAACGGTGGCAGACAACGCAGCGGAGTGGGGGAGCAACCCACGAGAGGAGGAGCTGCGAGTGATCATACACGGCATACTCCACCTCTGCGGCTACAAGGACAAAGCACCCGAAGAGGAGAAAACAATGCGCGAGAAAGAGAATTTTTATCTTGCCGCTTGGAGGTCTTTACAATAGGATAATTATTTGATACTCACAATATTACACAACCAAATAGGATGAAGTTCGAGTATGATGTGATTGTGATTGGTGGTGGTCACGCAGGGTGTGAGGCAGCAGCAGCGGCAGCACATCTCGGAGCGCAGACGATGCTTATAACGATGGATATGAGCAAGTTTGCCTCGATGTCGTGCAACCCTGCAATCGGTGGTGTGGCAAAAGGTCAGATCGTGCGCGAGATTGACGCATTGGGTGGTCTGACGGGCATCGTAACCGACCGCACAGCAATCCAATTCCGTATGCTCAACCGCTCCAAAGGAGCAGCAATGTGGAGCCCGCGCGCACAGTGCGACAAGAGCGCATTCTCGGCCGAGTGGCGACACATATTGGAGAACACCGAGAATCTCTCACTATGGCAAGACTCTGTGGTTGAGTTACTTACCAATGGGGTGGGGGACAACTGCAAGGTGTGCGGCATTCGCACAGCATTGGGCGTGGTGTTCCACGCCAAAGCGGTAATCCTCACCGCGGGAACCTTCCTCGGCGGTCTGATGCACGTGGGACGCAACTCCACCGAAGGTGGCAGGGCAGGCGATGCTGCATCACACGGACTCACCGAACAGCTCGCATCGCTCGGCTTTGAGGTGGGGCGTATGAAGACCGGAACACCCGTGCGCATAGATGGGCGCAGCGTGGATTTCTCGCAGCTCGAGAGGCAGGATGGCGACGAAAATCCGTCCAAGTTCTCCTTCCTCCCAACCACGCAACCCGTTGAAAATCAGCTGCCTTGCTGGTTGGTATATACCTCGCTCGATGTGCACGACACGCTACGCACCGGCTTTGCAGACTCGCCACTCTTCAACGGCACAATACAGGGCATAGGCCCGCGTTACTGCCCCAGCATAGAGGACAAACTGCGCACATTCGCAGGCAAGGATATGCACCAGTTATTCCTCGAGCCAGAGGGTCGCAACACGCACGAGTACTACCTGAACGGCTTCTCGTCCTCCCTACCGTGGCAGGTGCAGATAGCCGCCCTGCAAAAAATCAAGGGCTTCGAGAATGTCACCGTATATCGTCCCGGATATGCGGTGGAGTATGACTATTTCCCACCCACACAGCTACACCACACCCTTGAAACAAAGCTCATAAGCGGACTCTACTTCGCGGGGCAGGTGAATGGCACAACAGGCTATGAAGAGGCTGCCGCACAAGGACTGATGGCTGGCATAAATGCGGTGCTCGCACTTCGCGGAGCAGCACCCCTCATACTCGGACGCGACGAGGCGTACATAGGCGTACTCATAGACGACCTGGTAACCAAAGGTGTTGACGAGCCATATCGTATGTTTACAAGTCGTGCCGAGTATCGCATACTTCTCCGACAGGACAATGCCGACACTCGACTGACACCAATAGCCATAAATTTAGGGCTCGCAACACCCGAAAGAGCCGCACATTTTGCGCAAAAAAAATCGCTCCGAGAATCGCTCGAAAAATACGCAGCCGAGGAGAGCATCACTGCGCCCGAAATTTTAGACTATTTAATTTCGGTGGGTTCCGCCCCCCTAACACAAACACGACGACTCGCCGACATCATAGCACGCAGCGAAACGACCTTCAACGGCATAATAAACGCTCTTGATAGGGTAGGGCGCAAAGCACAAAAAGAGGGGTGGACAGAGGAGATAATAACCGACATCGAGATAGCAATAAAATACAAAGGATACATAGAACGCGAACGCGAGATTGCCGAAAAGCTGCGCCGACTTGAAAACATAATCATACCCGACGGCTTCGACTACAACGCTATGCAATCCCTAACAATAGAGGCACGACAAAAACTAACCAAAATACGACCCAAAACACTCGGACAAGCATCACGAATACCCGGCGTATCACCCGCCGACATCAACGTAATGCTGATCCGATTTGGTAGATAGAGTTTGCGGTGGCTGATTTCTCCGCTTTTTGTAAAAAGCGGAACCAAAAACTTTTGTACTATTAGTTTGCGTGTTTAGAGATATCCTTGCGGATATTACAAATAAAATAGAGATATGTTCTGTTCAAACAAGTTTGACAGTCCCATATCTCTATTTTATTTGTACCCTCTACGAGGGTAATCCCTAAACCCGAAAAACCCAAATTGTTACTCAAAGAGTTTATTTAAAACTTATCCCCAAACTCACTAAATTCTTTAATCTCCCTAATCTCCCTAATCTCCCATCATTCTCATAATTCCCATTATTCCCATCAAAATAAAGGGTTTGTTCCACGTGGAACAAACCCTTTATTTTGATGGGAATAATGGGAATTATGAGAATGA
>JAGBTK010000013.1 GCA_017631375.1 Tidjanibacter sp.
AACCTTGCAATTCGTAGAACTTTGGAGGGTGTATATAACAACCACAAGGGCGAGCGCGAGAGTGCCGAGTGGCTGGCTTTTGAGAAGTACCTCAAAAAGGTGTGGTTTGCCAACGGTATCCACCACCACTACTCGGGCGACAAGTTCACCCCTGAGTTCTCGCAGGAGTTTTTTACCAACTTGGTAAAGGGTATCTCTGCCGATAAACTGCCTACCGACCTTGGCAGTGTTGAGGAGTTGCTCGCAACCCTCACCCCCATCATCTTCGACCCCACACTCTATGCGGTGAAGATTAACCAGAAGGAGGGAGAGGATCTGCTCCAAACTTCGGCTATGAACTACTACGAGGGTCTTACTCAGGCTGAGGCCGAGGCTTTCTACAACGGCATCACCGATGCTAACGACCCCACTCCTATCTCCTATGGTCTGAACTCGAAACTTGTCAAGGAGAACGGCAAGGCTGTCGAGAAGGTCTATAAGGTGGGCGGTATGTATGGCCCCGCTATTGAGCAGATTGTATTCTGGTTGGAGAAGGCGGCAGGTGTGGCAGATGCTACCCAGCGCCCCATCATCGAGAAACTTATTGAGTACTACCGCACCGGTGACTTGGAGGCATTTGACGCCTTCAACATCCTCTGGGTGCAGGATACCGAGAGCAATATCGACTTCGTAAACGGCTTCACTGAGAACTATGGTGACCCCCTCGGTCGCAAAGGTGCTTGGGAGGGTATTGTGAACTACCGCGACGAGAAGGCTACCGAGCGCACCCGCATCATCAGCGCAAATGCTCAGTGGTTTGAGGATCACTCGCCCATCGATCCCAAGTTCCGCAAGCCTGAGGTTAAGGGTATTTCGGCAAAGGTTATCAACAATGCTATCTTGGCAGGTGATGCCTACCCCGCAACCCCTATTGGTATCAACCTCCCCAATGCCGATTGGATTCGTAGAGATTATGGCTCGAAGAGTGTGACTATTCAGAATATCACCAACGCTTACGCTGAGGCAGCTAAGGGCAACGGCTCGAATGAGGAGTTTGTGTTGCGCGAGGAGGATCGCGAGCGTATGGCTCAGTGGGGTGCTCTGGCAGATAACCTCCACACCGACCTCCACGAGTGCTTGGGTCACGGCTCGGGTCAGTTGGCTCCCGGCGTGAAGGGTGACGAGCTGAAGCAGTACTCCTCAACTTTGGAGGAGGCGCGTGCCGATCTCTTCTCGCTCTACTTTATGGCAGATCCCAAGATGATAGAGTTGGGTATTGTTCCCAACGAGGATGTCTATAAGGCACTCTACTCGAGCAATATCCTCAACGGTCTGATGACTCAGCTCTCGCGCATCGAGCCTGGCAAGAATATCGAGGAGGCACATATGCGTGACCGCAAGCTGATTGCCGAGTGGTGCTACGAGCACGGCAAGGCCGACAATGTGATTGAGTATGTGAAGAAGGATGGCAAGACCTATGTTGTTGTGAACGACTTCGAGGCTCTGCGTGGCCTGTTTGGTGAGTTGCTCCGCGAGGTTCAGCGCATCAAGTCGGAGGGCGACTTCGAGGCTGGCAAGGCCCTCGTTGAGCGTTATGGCGTAGTTGTTGAGCCCGAGTTGCACGCTGAGGTGTTGGAGCGTTACAACGCTTTGGGTATCCAGCCCTACGGTGGCTTCATCAACCCTGTATATACTCCCCAGACCGATGCGGAGGGCAACATCACCGACGTTGAGGTGACCTACAATCAGAGCTATGTAGAGCAGATGTTGGAGTACTCGCTCAACTACTCGTTCCTGCCCACACTGAACTAATTGGTGATTTAGTCCCAAAATAGTCATACACCTTCCTAACGGTCGGTATTGCAAAACGAAAACAGTTTAAAAATGAAGATTGAGATAGAGATTCCTGATAGGGTAGTGCAGTGGATAAAGTATGGCGTCATCATTGTCGCCTGCCTTATCATCGGCATTGTTCTGGTGTCGCGTTGCTCGGGCAACAAGGAGCAGAAGGCTGAGGAGGTGACCGAGGCCACCGAGGAGGCTGTTGTGACCGTGCCTGTTGAGGTGGTTGATTTTACCGAAGAGGTTGCTGAGGTTGCTGATGCAGCTGACGAGGTGGTCATCACTGAGGATATGAGCAAGCGCGAGATTCGTCGTGCCGAGAAGGCTGCCCGCAAAGCTGCAAAGCGCGCTGAGGAGAAGGCTGAGGAGGCTGCCAAGCAGGCAAAGAAAGAGGCTAAGCGCGCCGAGAAGGCGGCTCGCAAGGCTGCCCGCAAGGGAATTGAGGTTGTTGAGGTGGCAGAGCCTGTGGCTCCCAAGTTGCTCTTCGGCATTGAGGAGGAGTTGTATGATGTTATCGAGGATGAGGTGCAGTCGGGTCAGACCCTCTCGCATCTGCTCGATGTCTATGGCGTAACCCCCTTTATGGTCGATAAAATTGCCACCACCGCCAAGCCCACTTTTGACTTCCGCTCGATTCGCGCGGGTAACAACTATACCGTATTCCTGCGCTCGGACTCGATTGGTCAGAAGCTCTATCATTTTGTATATGAGAAGAATAACACCGACTATGTGGTTGTTTCGATTGAGGGCGACTCGGTGTTGGTGCGCGAGGGACAGAAGGAGGTAACTCTCCACCGTCGTCAGGTGTCGGCCGATATCTCCTCGTCGCTCTGGAACTGTATGATGGAACACGACCTCCCCGCCGCACTCTCGGTGGAGATGGAGGATATCTTCGGCTGGAGTGTGGACTTCTTTGCACTCACCGAGGGTGACGAGTTCACCGTGATTTACGACGAGAAATTTATTGATACTATGCGTGTTGGTGTTGGCCAGGTGTGGGGCGCAATCTTCAACCACAATGGCAAGCCCTACTACGCAATTCCCTTCAACCAAGGCGATAAGGTGACCTATTGGGACGAGAACGGCAACAGCCTGCGCAAGCAGTTGCTCAAAGCCCCCGTCAAGTTCACCCGCATCAGCTCCAAGTTTTCGAATGCCCGCCTGCACCCCATCTACAAGGTCTATCGTGCCCACCACGGTGTGGATTATGCGGCTCCTTCGGGTACTCCCGTTGTGGCTATTGCCGACGGTACGGTGATTCGTCGCGGCTGGGATAGCGGTGGTGGCGGTAACTATATCCGTCTTCGCCACGCCAACAATCTGGAGTCGGCATATCTCCACCTGCGTGGCTTTGCCAGCGGCATTGCTGTCGGTACGCGTGTAAGTCAGGGTCAGGTGATCGGTTATGTGGGTAGTACGGGTGCTTCGACCGGTCCTCACTTGGACTTCCGCTTGTATAAGGGCGGCACGGCTATCGACCCGCTGAAAGCACCATCGGAGCCCGTTGAGCCTATCAATGCAGCCAACAAGGCGGCCTTTGAGGTGATTCGCGACCGTGTGATGGCGGAGTTGGCAGGTCCTGTGGCAGATAGTGTTCGCATCACAAGAGCCGACCTCTATCCCAATGTGGTGGCAGGTGTTACCGAGTAAAATCATAGACAGATATGGGAGCAAACCACGAGATATTGAGAGGGGGAGTGCCTGACGAGCGAATCGTGAAGTTCGTGAGAAGACACCACGTAATGTCGTTGGCTACCCGCTCGGATGAGGGATTGTGGTGTGCAGCTCTTTTTTATACTTATAGTGCCGATTTACAGGCATTTATCTTCACTTCCGACCCCACCACCCGTCACGCTGCCGAGATGAAGGAGTGCGCAAGGGTTGCGGCCTCGATAGTTCTCGAAACGCGAGTTGTCGGACGTGTGCAGGGTTTGCAGATTGAGGGAGAGGCTACGCTTGCCGAGGGCGAGGAGTTCGCTGCTGCGAAGAGTGCCTACCTCAAAAAGTTCCCCTACGCTGCTGTGGCGGAGTTGCACTTGTGGCTGCTCCGACCCCGTATGATGAAATTGACCGATAATACGCTCGGATTTGGGCGTAAACTAATATGGCTGGCAGATGAGTAGTCGTGGAGTGATAATCGTGGCAGGTGGCTCGGGCACACGTCTGGGTGCCGATAAGCCGAAACAGTTCCTCACTGTGGGTGGCAAGGAGATTCTTGTCCACACCCTCGAACGATTCCTCGCTGTGCCTGAGGTGGGCAAGGTGGTGGTTGTTTTGCCTGAGGAGTGGATTGAGGAGTGGCGCGAGATAGCGGCTCGTTATGGCTTGGCAGAGAGCCACACCGTGTGTGCGGGTGGCGATTCGCGTATTGGCTCGGTGCGCAATGGCCTGGCGGCACTTGGCGAGTGCGACCTGGTGGCTGTGCACGATGGCGTAAGACCCTTTGTGTCGGCTGCGATGATTGAGCGTGGCTTCGAGGTAGCTGAGGAGTTTGGCTCGGCAATCCCTGTTGTGGAGGTTGTGGATACCATCCGCAAGGTGGGTGCCGAGGGATCGGAGATTGTCAATAGATCGGAACTGAGGGCGGTGCAGACCCCCCAGATTTTCGATGGTGAGGTGCTCAGGGCGGCCTATGCCTCGTGTCGCTCGGAACGATATACCGACGATGGGTCGGTGGTTGAACGCTGGCTCTCCTCGCGCGGCGGACAACTCGCCTTCTATGCCGGTGAGCGCAACAATATAAAGATAACCTATGCCGAGGACTTGACACTTGCCGAGTTCCTCTTGGCAAAAAGATAGGGCATAATGACTATGGCACAAAGATACAAGGCAGGAAGTTTTAGTAAAGGTGTTGCTTGGTGGAGCGTGTTGCTGATTTTGTTGGCGGTGGCTGGCGGTGTGGCACTATTCTACTTCAACCGCGATGGCAATGCCGTGGCGGTGTGGTACTGCTGTGTTGTGGTGTCGCTTCTCCTCTTGGCTCTGATCACCCTGCCGAGTGGTGCTGTGGTGAGTGAGCTGGGGGTTGAGATACGCTGTGTGCTGCGCTCGGTGTATATCCCGCCCGAGGATGTTTGCTCGGTGCGCACAATGGAGTGGTCGTCGCTGGGCAGGGTAGTGCCTATGGGTGGTGTCTTTGGCTTTCTGGGCTACTACGGCACCTTCTACTCTACCTCCAGCCGTCAGCGAATAACGATGTTTGCCCGCTCGCGCAACTCGTTGGTAGAGCTTAGGACCAAAGAACACTGCTACATTCTCTCTCTGGCTGAGGCGGAGGAGTTTATCGCTGCTGTGGATTCACTGCGTAGTGAAGCAAAACATTTTGAAAATCAGACAAAATAACATATATTTGTAGAAACCTCTTTTTTTGGTAGCAGTTTATGAAGTTTCTGAAAATCATAGCATCGTATATCTATCGCTCCGTGATTTCGGTGCGCCATTGGTGCTATGATGTCGGTATCTTCAGCAAGCAGACTTTCGACCTGCCTGTTATCTGTGTGGGTAATATCACCGTTGGCGGTACGGGCAAGACCCCCGTTGTGGAGTATCTGATTCGCCATCTCTCACCCTACTATCGTGTGGCGGTGCTCTCGCGTGGGTATGGTCGTAAGACCAAGGGCTATATGGTTGTCGAGCCGGGTATGTCTTTCCTGCGTTCGGGCGATGAGCCTAAGCAGATTAAGCGAAAATTCCCCGCAGTGCCTGTTGTGGTGTGCGAGGACAGAGTGGAGGGCGTGCGCCGTATCCACGAGGAGTTCCCGGAGGTGGAGATGGTGATTATGGACGACGGATTCCAGCACCGCAGCATCACCCCCAAGGTGAATATTGTGCTGGTGGACTACACCCGTCCCGTGAAGGAGGACCACTACCTGCCGTGGGGCAATCTGAGGGATAACCCCTCGCAGTTCTATCGCGCAAACATCTTCCTGGTGACCAAAACGCCCGACGACCTTAAGCCGATCGACCGTAACATCACCCGCGAGGATATCAATATCCGACCCTATCAGAACATCTATTTCACCAACACTCGCAGCGGTGAGATTCGTCCGTTGTTCCCCGATGTGGCGATTCCCGCTCCCGATGGTTGCAGGGTGGTGGCTCTGGCAGGTGTGGCACACCCCAAACCCTTCCTGGCAACGCTGAAAAGGCACTACGAGGTGCTCGATACTCTCCTCTACGCCGACCACTATGCCTACAAGGTGAGGGATGTGGCACGAATTACCGAAGAGCTCGACAGGCTTGGCGAGGATGTTGTGGTGGTGACTACCGAGAAGGATGCCGTGAAGTTGACAAACCGCAAGAGGGTACCCGCATCGTTGCAGAAACGATTGTATGTGATGCCCGTCTATATCAACTTCCGCGACTATGATGACGAGAAATTTATACAAAATATAATTAACGATGTTAAGCAAGATTAAAGAGGCGACTCTCTATTTGAGATCGAAAACCGACTATCAGCCTCGCGTGGGTATCATTCTGGGTACCGGTTTGGGTGGCTTGGTAGAGCATATCGATATTAAGTTGGCTATCCCCTACGAGGAGATTCCCCACTTTCCCGTATCGACCGTTGAGGGACACAGCGGCCGACTGATTTTTGGTGAGCTGGCAGGTGTGCCTGTGGTGGCTATGCAGGGACGCTTCCACTACTACGAGGGCTACACCCCCGAGCAGGTGGTGTTCCCCGTGCGTGTGATGAAGATGCTCGGTATCTCGGCACTCTTTGTGAGCAACGCTGCGGGCGGTATCAACTCGACATTCCGCGTGGGCGATGTGATGGTTATCACCGATCACATCAACCTCATCCCCAATGTCCTGATTGGTAAGAACTACGATGAGCTCGGTCCTCGCTTCCCCGATATGTTTGAGCCCTACTCGAAGGAGCTGATTGCAGCTGCTACGGCTGAGGCAGAGCGTTTGAATATCAAGTTGCAGTATGGTTGCTATGTCGGCACAACAGGTCCCACCTTTGAAACTCCCAAGGAGTATGGCTACTTCCGCTTCATCGGTGGCGACGCGGTGGGTATGTCAACTACTCCCGAGGTGATTGCTGCCCGCCATATGGGTCTGCCCGTATTTGGCGTGTCGATCATCACCAATGCCGCTTTCAGTGGTCAGAAATCTACTCACGAGGAGGTGCAGCAGGAGGGTCGTAAGGCCGAGAAGCGTATGACCGCACTCTTCTCCGCATTGGTAACCAAGGTAAAATAGAGAAGTGTTATGATGACAATGATTAAGGCTGCGGCTGCCTATATAGCCGAGAAAGCTCCCTTCACCCCTGAGGTGGGTATCGTTCTGGGCACCGGTCTTGGTGGCTTGGTGGAGCATATCGATATCAAGTTGGCTATCCCCTATGAGGAGATTCCCCACTTCCCCGTATCGACTGTTGAGGGTCACAGCGGTCGACTGATTTTCGGTCTGCTTGGTGGCAAGCAGGTGGTTGCTATGCAGGGTCGTTTCCACTTCTACGAGGGCTACACCCCTCAGCAGGTGGTATTCCCCGTGAGGGTGATGAAGATGATCGGCATCCAGACTCTCTTTGTGAGCAACGCTGCGGGTGGTATGAACTCATCGTTCCGCGTGGGCGATGTGATGGTCATCACCGACCACATCAACCTCATCCCCAACCCGCTGGTTGGTAAAAATATCGCCGAGCTTGGTCCCCGCTTCCCCGATATGAACGATGCATACTCCTCGGAGTTGCGCGCGCTGGCTACTCAGGTGGCTGAGGAGCAGGGCATCAAGTTACAGTATGGTTGCTATGTTGCACTGACAGGCCCCACCTTCGAGACTCCCAAGGAGTACCACTATGTGAAGGCTATCGGTGGCGACGCTGTGGGTATGTCAACCGCCCCTGAGGTGATTGCTGCCCGCCATATGGGTCTGCCCGTGTTTGGCGTATCGATTATCACCGACACTATGGACAACCTCTCCGTGAGCCACGAGGAGGTGCAGCGCGAGGGTAAGAAGGCCGAGAAGCGTATGAGCGCGCTCTTTATCGGTATTCTGGAGCGTATGTAGGTTTCGGTTTTGCTACTCTCCCTCCCCGAAGAAACAAGTAAATTAGAGAGAAAACATAAATAGAACAAAAATGGTAAACAAAGTAATACTTATTGGAAATGTGGGTACCGATCCCGAGATTCGTACTTTGGAGTCGGGAGTAAAGGTTGCCCGCGTGAGATTGGCTACCACCGAGCGTTCGCGCAATCGCGAGACCGGTGACACCACCGAGCATACCGAATGGCACACCATCACCTTGTGGCGTGGTCTGGCAGATGTTGTCGATAAATATGTGCGCAAGGGAAGTCAGATCTATGTTGAGGGTCGCATCCGCACCCGCGAGTGGGCTGACCAGAGCGGTGCTAAACGCTACTCGACCGAGATTTTGGCCGACACTATGAACCTACTCGGTCGTCGCAACGACTCGCCTCAGCAGGGCGCAGCACCTCAGTCGGGCTACCAGCAGGCAGCTCCCGCATACCAGCAGCCCGCATATCAGCAGGCACCTGCTTATCAGGCTGCACCTGCGCCTGCGCCCGTGCCTCCTATGGATGATCCCGACGACTTACCATTCTAAGGTAATCATAAATCAACAAAGGCTGACAAATGTCAGCCTTCTTGATGATGCACCGTCAGGGGTGGAGTGTGTGATCCCGAGGAGAATCGAACTCCTATCGTAAGAACCGGAATCTTATATTCTATCCATTGAACTACGGGACCATTGGTGCAAAGTTCCGCTTTTTTATTGAAAAAACCTAACCCTACACAGGGCTATTGAGAGCAGATGACGCGAGAAAAGAGGATAAAAAGAGTCTTAAAAGTGCGCAGTATTGCCGATGTTGCTATTATGATGGCGGCTATGGTGGTGTTGTGTGCCACCGTTGCTACGGCTGTGATTGGCGGCTTCTCGACAGAGAGTTGGTGGATTATCGCACTCTGGATTATGGGTGGCGGTGTGGCTGCCTACTTCCTCACATATTGGGCGGTGCGTCGCTTTGTGATCTACAAAATCAAGCCTATCTACCAGATTGTGCTCTCGCGTAATCTCCGCACCGAGGAGCTCGAAACCGAACTTGCCAAACGCCCCAATCTGATGGAGTATGTGGGCGACAAGCTCTCGGTGTGGGCAGACTCCAATCGCCGCGAGATTGAGCGACTGAAAGAGAACGAGAAGTATCGTAAAGAGTTTCTCGGCAATGTGTCGCACGAGTTGAAGACCCCGATTTTCAATATCCAGGGCTACATCTCCACCCTCCTCGATGGTGCGCTCACCGATGAGAAGGTGTTGCGCAAGTATCTGGAACGCAGCGAGAAGAGTATCGACCGACTGATAAACATCGTTGACGACCTCGACGAGATTTCGCGTTTGGAGTCGGGTGTTCTCAACCTCAATCTGCGTCGTTTTGATATTGTACAGCTCACCCGCGACATTGTCGAGTCGCTCTCCTACGAGGCCACCGAGCGCAATATCGTTATCTCGCTTGGCGACGAACCAGCAGTGCCTCAGCCCCCCGTTATCGTGCGTGCCGACAGACGATATATCGATCAGGTAATCAATAACTTGGTTGTCAACTCAGTGCGTTATGGTCGTGAGGGTGGTCACACACATATCTCCTTCTACGACCTCTTCGACCGTGTTATGATTGAGGTTTCGGACAATGGTATCGGTATTGACAAGGCCGATCTGCCCCGCATATTCGAGCGTTTCTACCGCGTGGACAAGAGCCGTTCGCGTGAGCAGGGTGGCACAGGTCTGGGCCTTGCCATTGTGAAGCACATCATCGAGGCACACCACGAGGGTATCAGTGTGCGCAGTGAGGTGGGCAAGGGTACAACATTCTCATTTACACTGAGTAAGAACTAATTTTTTCAGACCACAGCAGAGGATGAGCAGCAGTTTTAAACTTGTGTCGAGTTATCAGCCTACGGGCGATCAGCCTGAGGCGATTGCCGAGTTGGTGCGTTCTATTGAGAACGGCCAGAAGGCGAGTACTCTGCTCGGTGTTACGGGGTCGGGCAAGACCTTCACCGTAGCCAATGTGGTGGCAGAGCTTGGTCGTCCGACACTTGTGCTGAGCCACAACAAGACCCTCGCAGCCCAGCTCTATGGCGAGTTCAAGGCCTTTTTCCCGAACAATGCTGTCGAGTACTTCGTATCCTACTACGACTACTACCAGCCTGAGGCCTATCTTCCCGCCAGCGACACCTACATCGAGAAGGATCTCGCCATAAACGAAGATATCGAAAAACTGCGTCTGCGCACCACTGCATCACTCCTCTCGGGTCGTCGCGATGTGATTGTGGTGTCGAGCGTGTCGTGCCTCTACGGTATCGGCAATCCTGAGGACTTCCGCGCAAACAGCATACTCATCAAGTGTGGTGACCGTATAGGTCACAAAAAACTCATCTACTCGCTTGTTGACTCGCTCTACACCCGTACCGAGCAGCAGCTCACCACCGCCACCTTCCGCGTGGTGGGCGACACGATAGATATTATGCCCTCCTACGCCGATGTTGCCTACCGTGTGATGATGTGGGGCGACGAGGTGGAGGCCATCTTCCGCATAGACCCCGCAACAGGCGAGCGTCTGGAGTCGATGGATAGCGTAAAGATATTCCCCGCCAACCTCTTTGTAACTACCCGCGACCGCACCAACAAGGCGATTGAGCAGATACAACTCGACCTCGGCGAGCGCATAACCCACTATGAGGAGCAGGGACGCAACCTCGAAGCGCACCGCATAAAGCAGCGCGTGGAGTACGACCTGGAGATGATAAAGGAGCTCGGCTACTGCTCGGGTATTGAGAATTATTCGCGTTATCTGGATGGTCGCAAGCCCGGCGAGCGACCCTTCTGCCTGCTCGACTACTTCCCTGAGGACTACCTCTTGGTGATTGACGAGAGCCATGTTACGATACCTCAGATTCGCGCTATGTATGGTGGCGACCGTGCCCGCAAGGAGACACTCGTGGAGTACGGATTCCGCCTGCCTGCCGCTATCGATAACCGCCCTCTGACCTTTGATGAGTTCCGCAACTTTGCCCGCACCACGATCTATGTGAGTGCTACACCTGCCGAGTACGAACTTACCGAGAGCGAGGGTATGGTGGTGGAGCAGCTGATACGCCCCACAGGTCTGCTCGACCCCAAAATTGAGGTGCGAAAGACTGAGGGTCAGATAGATAACCTGCTCGAAGAGATTGAGAAGCGCGTGCGTGCGGATGAGCGTGTGCTGATAACCACCCTCACCAAACGAATGGCGGAGGAACTCTCCAAGTACTTCGACCGAATAGGTGTGCGCAACCGCTACATACACTCCGATATCGACACCTTTGAGCGTGTGCAGATTCTTGACGATCTGAAGGCCGGCTCGTTTGATGTGCTGGTGGGTGTCAACCTGCTGCGCGAGGGACTCGACCTGCCTGAGGTCTCGTTGGTGGTGATACTCGATGCCGACAAGGAGGGATTCCTGCGCAGCGAGCGTGCCCTGACCCAGACTGCAGGTCGCGCAGCGCGTAATGTGAATGGCACGGTGATTATGTATGCCGACCGCTATACCGATGCGATGAAGGCCACAATCAGCGAGAGCAACCGTCGTCGCGAGAAGCAGATGCGCTACAACAAGGAGCACGGCATAACCCCGCGCGCTGTCAGCCACTCGTCGCGCTCGCTACTCAGCGAGGAGAGCCTGACCGCGCAAACCATAGAGAAACAACACCTCTACACGACCACTCCCCTCTACACCACACCTGGTATGGCTGCCGATGTGGTAGGCTCCTACTCGGCAGTCGAACCCTCAGCAGTGGGACTCTCCCACGAGATTGAGGAGGCGCGTCGTCGTATGGAGGATGCTGCCAAGAGGCTCGACTTTGGCGATGCTGCGCGCTGGCGCGATGTGATGTACGCCTTGCAGGAGCGATTGGCCAAAGAGAAAAGATAGGAGAAAAACAGGATGAAACTCGCAGAACTCATAACCCGATTTATAGACTTTTTCTATATTAAGCCTATCAGCAAATTTATGCCGCGCGACACATTCCACTATGGTGTGTGTGGTGGTGGCAATCTGGTGCTTAATTGGGTGCTCTACTTCCTCGTGTTCCACTTTGTGGTGCGACAGCAGATTGTAGATCTGGGCTTTGTCGCCATCTCGGCACACATCGCCACAATGCTTATCACCTTCCCGATAACCTTCTTCACGGGTTTCTGGTTGCAGAAAAATGTGTCGTTCAGCGACTCGCCACTCCCAACAGGCACCAAGCTCTTTCGCTATGCCCTAACGGTGGCAGGCTCGCTGGTGCTCAACTATGTGGGACTCAAATTCTTTGTCGAGTGGTGCCACATCTATCCAACACCCTCACAAATAATCACCTCACTAATATCAGTAGTCTATTCCTACTTCGCCCAGCGATACTATACTTTTAAGAAATAATAGGTTTTTGCCCCTTTTTTGTAAAAAAGCGGCACCAAAAAACTTTTGTACTATTAGTTTGCGGGTTTAGGAATAACTTTGCAGTTATTACGACAAAAAAGAGATATGGAGTTTGTTCAAGTTAACTTGACAACTCCATATCTCTTTTTCATCGTACCCTCTACGAGGGTATTCCCTAAACCCGAAAAACCAATTATTACTGAAAGAGTCTAAAAATGGTTTTCCCTAAATTCCCATAATTCCTATAATTCTCAAAAACAACAATCGAGAGTAGTTCGATACTACTCTCGATTGTTTATCACTTTGCATTTTGCATTTCTACTCACAGCCACTTCTTGCGCTTAAAGAGCCAATAGGTACCGAGCGAAACGGTAATCATCAGTCCGATGGCAAACAGGTAGCCGTACTTCCACTCCAACTCGGGCATAAACTTAAAGTTCATACCGTAGAGGCTCGCAATCATAGTCGCAGGCATAAAGAACAGCGAGGCCACAGTAAAGATCTTGGTCACATTGTTCTGCTCAATACTGATAAGACCGAGAGCCGTATCCTGCAAGTAGTCCAGACGCTCGAAGCTGAAATCGGCGTGCGAGATAAGTGAATTAACATCCTTAATCATCAACTGCAAGCGCGGATAGATATCGTTGGGGAAGCGTTCGCTTCGCTGGATGCCCGACAATACGCGCTGGCGGTCAAAGATATTCTCTCGGATCAACATCGTGTTCTCCTGCAATTGGTTGATGCGCTTAATGTCCTCCTTCTCCACCTGTCCATCAACGGTGATATCCTTGCTCAGTGCGGCAATCTGGCGCGCCATAGCCTCCACCAAGTCCGCATCGGCATCAATACGCACTTCGAGAATTGAGATGAGCAGGTGATAGCCCGTAGGATAGGCTCTGGCATTCATCTGCAATCTTTTCGAGGCCTCATTGAAGGTACGCGACTCAGCATTGCGCACCGTGATCAGAACACCCTCGCAGATGATAAAGGAGATAGGCTCAACACTCATCCTGCCATCGCCAACCACGAAGAAGTTGGAGTTCGAGAAGATAGCGTTCTCAGTCTCCGAGTACTTAGAACTACTCTCAATCTCCTCGGCCTGCTGTTTGGTCAGCAGCGACACCTCCATAAAGTTCTCCACAGCCTTCTGCTCCTTAATGGTGGGCGAGAAGAGGTCAATCCAGAGAATATCGTCGTAGCCGAGATCATCAAAGAGCTTGATATCGGCATTACGCACAATTTTGTTATACTGTTTGAGGTAGATTGTAATCATTGGTCAAAAGCATTTTTTACGGGTTTATTAGAAACTGCTGTTTCCTGATTCAGTTACTTCTCCGTAACCGCTCTTCAACCCGGGTTGGCGTGTGGAACGAACTTCTGGCCCTTTTCCCAGAACAGCTCTAACGCCTTATGCTTTTGATGGTCAAACAAAAAGTCTAATCTCTCAGTGAGATACTCATACGCGAAGGGCTTATCCTCGTGACCCTCCTCCACGATAGCCTCCCAGATGCGCTCCACACCCAAGGTGAGTGCACCCTCCAAGGCATCCAACACCTCCGGATCGGTACCCTCACGAGCAATCCACACGGCAAAGACCATGGGCATATTCGTCAGGCGTTTCCACTCATCCGAAAGATCAACGATATACTTAAACTTACTCTCGTTGTCAAACACCTTGTCGCCAATCAACAAGAAAGCATCACCCTCCTGAGCATTATCCACAACAGAGTAATCCTCCATCTCACACCACTCAGGCTTGATACCCCACAACTCCGCTGCCAAAATCTGTACCAGCAAAGCAGAAGTACGCGAATGACTGTCCAACCACACCCTCCTGATAGCACCCAGAGGAGAATTAGACATCAGAGTAACAGTACGCACACCACCGGCACTGCCTAAACAGTAATCGGTGACAATAGTATAACCCGAAAGAGATTTGAGAGCTCCAATAGGAACAAGAGCAATATCAACCTCACCCTTACGAAATGCCTCAGCACACGAGGCAGGTGGCGACAATAACAATTCAGCACACAGATTATCCGCGTGCTTGATGCCATATACAAACGGCACGGTATTCAGATATGATACCGCAGCAATTTTTACCGGAATAACCATCATCCATATTGTGCCGCTATTAGTTAACAAAGTGCCTATTAAGGCAATATCGATGCGAAGGTAACCATTTTTTTTGGAAAACCTTGTTTTTCCTCCAAAAAAAGTGCTTTTTCTCCGCTTTTTGTAAAAAGCGGGACCAAAAACTTTTGTA
>JAGBTK010000014.1 GCA_017631375.1 Tidjanibacter sp.
AAAGCGATTGGCTGGTATATTGACGAGTATGGTATCGCTCAGGTATCGATGAACATCACAGATATTGCCGCCACCCCACTCCACGAGGCATTTGACGAGGTATGTCGTGCTGCCGAGGCGCGTGGCGTAAGGGTTACGGGTACTGAGATTGTAGGTCTTGTGCCTCGTCGCTCGCTCATTGAGGCTGGTAAATATTTCCTGCGCAAGCAGCGTCGCTCGGTGGGTGTTACCGAGGAGGAGTTGGTAAAAATCGCTGTTCGTTCGCTTGGTCTTTCGGACTTGGCACCCTTCAAACCTGAGGAGAAGGTGATTGAATATCTGCTCGAAAAGGAGAATCGTAAGAGTGGTCTTGTTGATATGACCTGCAAGGGTTTTGCCGAGGAGACAGCGAGTGAGTCGCCTGCTCCGGGTGGTGGCTCTGTGTCGGCATATATGGGTGCTTTGGGTGCTGCTCTCGGCACTATGGTAGCCAACCTGTCGAGCCACAAGGCTGGCTGGGACGAGCGTTGGGAGTTCTTCTCGGACTATGCAGAGGGCGGACAGGCTCTGTTGAAGGAGCTTCTTGCTCTGGTTGATGAGGATACTGCTGCGTTCAACCGCATTATGGCAGCATTTTCGCTCCCCAAGACTACCGAGGAGGAGAAGGCAGCCCGTCGTGAAGCTATCGAAGAGGCTACACTCTACGCCTCGGAAGTACCTCTGCGCACTATGAAGGCCTCGATGAAGGTCTTTGATCTGGCTGAGGCTATGGCACGCGAGGGTAATCCCGCATCGGTGTCCGATGCAGGTGTGGGCGCACTCGCAGCCCGAGCTGCTGTATGGGGTGCTTATCTCAATGTAAAAATCAACGCTTCGGGACTGAAAGACGAGACAAAGGGTGCCGAACTCATTGCCGAGGCAACAGCCCTCACCGCTGAGGCTGACAGACGCGAGAAGGCTATTATAGAGATTGTAGAAGAGAAAATGAAATAGAGATATGACCGAGTTTCAGAAAAGCATTTGCGAAGGCATACCCGCCGTATTGCCTGAGCCCAAGCCCTACGACACCACAGTATCGCACGCCCCCGCCCGCAAGGATATCCTCACGCCCGCCGAGAAGGAACTTGCACTACGCAACGCACTGCGTTACTTCCCTGCCGAGCAGCACGCCACTCTCGCTCCCGAATTTGCGGAGGAGTTGAAGCGTTACGGCAGAATATATATGTATCGTCTAAGGCCCGACTATCCTATGTATGCCCGCCCCATCGAGGAGTATCCCGCGCGCAGCCGTCAGGCGGCAGCGATTATGCTGATGATTCAGAACAACCTTGACCCTGCAGTGGCACAGCACCCGCACGAACTTATCACCTATGGTGGTAATGGTGCGGTGTTCCAGAATTGGGCGCAGTATCGTCTTGCTATGCGCTATCTCTCGGAGATGACCGATGAGCAGACCCTTGTGATGTATTCGGGTCACCCAATGGGACTCTTCCCCTCGTCGAAGGAGGCACCGAGGGTGATTGTAACCAACGGTATGGTGATTCCCAACTACTCCAAGCCCGACGATTGGGAGCGTTTCAATGCACTCGGCGTGTCGCAGTATGGTCAGATGACTGCCGGCTCTTATATGTATATTGGCCCTCAGGGTATCGTTCACGGCACCACAATCACCATCCTCAACGCAGCTCGCAGGCGTGCTCAGGGTGGCGACAATGGAGGTATGCTCTTCGTATCGTCAGGTCTGGGCGGTATGTCGGGTGCACAGCCCAAGGCAGGCGTCATCTCGGGCGTGGTGAGCGTGATTGCCGAGATTAACCCTGCGGCAGCCAACAAACGCCACTCGCAGGGCTGGGTAGACGAGATTTACACCTCGCTCGACGAACTTATGCCCCGCATCCGCAAGGCGCGTGAGGGCCGTGAAGCGGTATCGTTGGCATATTGCGGCAATGCCGTTGACCTCTGGGAGCGACTCGCTGCCGAGGGTGAGCAGGTAGATTTAGGCTCCGACCAGACCTCACTCCACAACCCGTGGGCAGGTGGCTACTACCCCGTAGGCTACTCCTACGAGGAGTCTAACCGTATGATGGCAGAGGAGCCCGAGAAGTTCCGCGAGGCAGTACAGGCTTCGCTGCGCCGACAGGTGGCGGCTATCAATGCGCTGACCGAGAAGGGTATGTACTTCTTCGACTACGGCAACGCATTCCTGCTGGAGTCCTCGCGTGCAGGAGCAGATATCCTCAACGCTGACAGCTCATTTAAATATCCATCTTACGTTCAGGATATTATGGGTCCCCTCTTCTTCGACTACGGTTTTGGCCCCTTCCGCTGGGTATGTACTTCGGGCAAGCCGGAGGACCTGGCAGAGAGCGACCGCATAGCCGAAGAGGTGCTCACCGAGATTCGCAAGAGCGCGCCTGCCGAGATTGCAGGACAGCTCGATGATAATATCCACTGGATTCGCGAAGCAGCACACAATAAACTTGTTGTTGGCTCTCAGGCTCGTATCCTCTATGCCGATGCTGAGGGCAGAGCGAAGATAGCACTCGCCTTCAACCGTGCGATTGCCGAGGGACGCATCTCGGCACCTATCGTGCTGGGTCGTGACCACCACGATGTCTCGGGTACCGACTCCCCCTATCGTGAAACATCCAACATCTACGACGGCTCGCAGTTCACGGCCGATATGGCTGTTCACAATGTCATTGGCGACTCGTTCCGCGGTGCTACCTGGGTATCGCTCCACAACGGTGGAGGTGTAGGCTGGGGCGAGGTTATCAATGGTGGCTTCGGTATGGTGATTGACGGCTCGGAAGAGGCATCCGTAAAGGCAGAGCGTATGCTCTCGTGGGATGTTGACAACGGTATTGCGCGTCGCAGCTGGGCACGCAACAGCGGAGCGATGTTCACCGCACGCCGTGAGATGGAGCGCAACCCCAACCTCTGCATCACCATCCCCAATCTGGCCGATGACGAGGTAATTCGCCAGGCACTCAAACACTAACCTGACTAAACCTAACAGAGATGAAACAGATAAATTTCGACCATATAACCCCCGCCGAGGTGGTAGCACTTGTCAAGGCGGGAGAGAAAATTGAACTTTCCACAGAGGCACGCACTGCAATTCAGAAGTGTCGCGACTACCTCGACCATAAGGCAGCCGAGAGCCCCGCACCTATCTATGGTGTGACAACAGGCTTTGGCTCGCTTTGCAACATATCGGTAGATGCCGACCAGCTCGCCACACTGCAACGCAACTTGGTGATGTCGCACTCGTGCGGCACAGGCGACAAGGTCAGTCGCGAGGTGGTTAAGGTGATGATGGTGCTCAAAGTGCAGTCACTCAGTTATGGCCACTCAGGCGTACAGGTAGCCACCGTAGAGAGGCTTATCGAGATGTACAACCGCGATATTGTCCCCGTGGTATATCAGCAGGGCTCGCTCGGTGCTTCGGGCGACCTCTCGCCCCTTGCGCACCTCAGCCTCCCACTGCTCGGACTTGGCGAGGTGGAGTACAAAGGTAAGGTGGTAAGCGGAGCCGAGATGCTTGCCGAAGAGGGATGGGAGCCAATCGTCCTCCAATCCAAAGAGGGTCTGGCACTGCTCAACGGCACTCAGTTTATGAGTGCGCACGCCGTATGGGCTATCGAGGAGGCTGTCCGTCTGAGCCGCACTGCCGACCTGTTGGCGGCACTCTCGCTCGACGCTTTCGATGGCCGTCTGGAGCCTTTCAGCGACAATGTTCACTTGGTGCGTCCTCACAAAGGTCAGCTCACAACAGCACGCGCCATACGCTCGCTGCTGGAGGGTAGCGAGATTGCCGCACAGCCCAAGCAGCACGTTCAAGACCCCTACTCCTTCCGCTGCGTACCTCAGGTGCACGGAGCCGTAAAAGATACCATAGACTATGTCCAAAGCGTGATCGACACCGAGATAAACAGCACCACAGACAACCCCACCGTATTCCCCGACACCGACGAGGTGATCTCGGCAGGTAACTTCCACGGTGAGCCTTTGGCACTGGTGATGGACTTCCTGGCGATTGCCCTCTCCGAACTATCCAACATCTCCGAGAGGCGTATCTACAAACTCATCAGCGGTCAGCGCGGTCTGCCCCACTTCCTCGTAGCCAAGCCCGGTCTCAACAGTGGTTTTATGATTCCGCAGTACACTGCTGCATCGATAGTGAGCCAGAGCAAGTCACTCAGCACTCCCGCATCGGTTGACTCCATACCCTCTTCGCAGGGTCAGGAGGACCATGTGAGTATGGGCGCGAATGCAGCCACAAAGCTGCTCCGCGTAGTGGAGAACACCGAGCGTGTGCTCGCCATAGAGCTGATGAATGCCGCACAGGCACTCCACTTCCGTCGCCCCCTGCGCTCATCCGAGCCTATCGAGCAACTCGTGGCAGAGTATCGCAAGGTTGTCCCCTTCATCGACACAGACGAGGTGATGTTCCCCCACATCGCCCGCACAATTGAGTTCCTGAGAGAGTACAAATGGTAACAATAATAGAAAACATAGGTCTGCTCTGGGGCATATCCCCCACCCTGCCCACTCGTCTGCAAGGGGAGGAAATGCGCTCACTCGGCAAGCTGCACAACTGCTGGCTCTCAATTGAGGATGACTACATAAGCGGCTATGGCGAGGGTACGCCACCCGCCGCAGCAGACCTGCGCATAGATGCACGAGGTGGTGCCATAATCCCCGCCTTCTGCGACTCGCACACCCACATAATCTTCGCAGGCACACGCGAGAGAGAGTTCGAGGACAAGATATCCGGACTGAGCTACGAGGAGATAGCACGTCGTGGTGGTGGCATACTCAACTCCGCAGCCCGAGTGCAGAAAGCCTCCGAGCAGGAGTTATTCGAGGCCTCCTCCGAGCGACTCGCCCGTATGGTGGCCGACGGCACAGGCTCCATAGAGATAAAGAGCGGATACGGACTAACGCTCGAAGCAGAGCTCAAAATGCTCCGCACAGCAGCGCGTCTTGCCGAGAGCAGCCCCGCAACAATAAAGACAACCTTCCTATGTGCACACGCCCTGCCCGTAGAGTATCGGGGCAGAGCCGATGAGTATGTCGCAATGGTATGTCGAGAGTGGATACCCGCAGTAGCGGCCGAAGGCTTGGCAGAGTTCGTAGACCTGTTCTGCGAGCAGGGGTTCTTCACAACAGACCACGCAGCACGCGTAATGGAGGCAGGAGCAAAGCACGGCCTACGCGCCAAAATACACGCCAACCAGCTCGCCTTCTCAGGTGGAGTGCAGGCAGGCGTGAAGGGCGGAGCACTCTCCGTAGATCATCTCGAGAGTAGCGGCCCAGCGGAGATAGAGGCACTGCTCGGCACAGCCACAATGCCCACACTACTCCCCTCAGCAGCCTTCTTCTTGCGAGCACCATACCCACCTGCACGAGAGATGATAGACAGCGGACTTGGGGTGGCACTCGCAACAGACTATAATCCCGGAACATCGCCCTCAGGATATATGCCCCTTGTGCTGACAATGGCAACCGTAGGAATGCGCATGATGCCCGAAGAAGCACTCGCAGCAGCAACAATAAATGGCGCATATGCAATGGGACTACACGACCGCGGAACAATATCCGTAGGGGCAAGAGCCGACCTCGCACTGCTCCGACCAATGGACTCAGTAGCCTACCTGCCATACTCGTTCGGTGAAAAC
The DNA here is from genome assembly GCA_017631375.1 of Tidjanibacter sp. GTDB lineage: Bacteria > Bacteroidota > Bacteroidia > Bacteroidales > Rikenellaceae > Tidjanibacter. The sequence continues at coordinate 5,664 of JAGBTK010000014.1, forward strand.
TGCATACAAGGTATGATCCTCGGCGGTAAACCGATAGTCTAAGTGTTTTTTTGATTTGTCGCTTTTTGTAAAAAGCTTTTCGCCCCTTTTTTGTAAAAAAGCGGCACCAAAAAACTTTTGTACTATTTAGTTTGTAGGTTTAGGAATAACTTAGCAGTTATTACAACGATAAATAGAGCAGTGATTAGTCCAAGCAAGATTGACAATCACCGCTCTATTTTCCATTGTACCATCTTCGATGGTATCCCCTAAACCCGAGAAACCCAATTGTTACACAAAGAGTCTAAACGGTTATCCCATAATTCCCATAATTCCCATAACTCCTATCACTCCCATTATTCCCTTCACTCCCTAAAACAACAACCGAGAGATATATCGAATATCTCTCGGTTGTATTATCTTGAATTTTGAATTCTTAATCTTTCCCTTTATTTAAAGAAAATCGGCATCAGTTCTCCTGCAATTGCTATTCTATCGTTCTTGACGACAGCGGCAGCGATAACCTCTTTCTCTGCGCCAATGGCTTCGGCTACGCTCTCTACATCCTTAACACTTTGCACCCTATTGGCGTATGCCGTAGCCAGGCAGTCGGCTAAGACAGCATCCCTACACACAACCATCACTGCATCCGCCACGCCAAAACTGAGTGAAGGACCAACCGTACCCGACGAGGTGCAGACTCCAACAGCCACACCCTCGCTCGGCACACGAAAGCCCACCTTGCCAGACAGGGGCGACTCACCAGCCCACACCGCCACATCGAGGCTATCGGTCGTAAGGGCAAACACATCGCCACCATTCTCGATAATTATCTCTCTATAAGGTCGTTGCTCGGCAAGCCTCACTGCCAGATACTCCGAGCAGGCAGCTGCTACACCGCCCATAGGGCCAATACCCGCAAGCGAAGATGCCGCACTCATACGCACAAAAATATCGGGCGCACCCTCACCTGGGGCATAAGGCACCAAAGCGCGGGCATACTCGGGGTCGGTAGCGAGATAACGCTCCATCTCCGCCCACATATCCACCAGAATCTGATGACACACCTCAGGCATATCCTCGCAGAAGGAGTCGCTATCCACAGCCACCCACATATCGCTCTTGCGGTAGCTCACACAAAACGAAGTACGCCCTCTATTGAGGGCGTGACTTGCTCTGTATGTGCGATTTACATACATTATGTTCGGAAAAATATTATTCGGTGAACTCGATGCTGAACAATTTCATCGGGCAACTCTTCAAGCAGAGCTTGCAGACAATACACTTCTCGGCATCGAACTTCAACTTCCAATCGGGGGCTGTAATCGACAATGCACCCGAGGGGCACGACGAAGCACAACTACCGCAGTTGACACAACGCGAATTATCATAGAAGACCTTGTTAGCCAGCGAACTAACCTGAATGCCGTGCGACTTCATATATTCGATACCGCGCTCGATATTCTCCTCAGGGGCCTCGATAGCCATAAGCAGTTTACCTCCCTTGCCGATCTCAATCTCGGCTTTGAGGATATTGATACGCAGATCGTAGTCCTTCACAAGCTCATAGGCAAAGGATTGGAAGGTCGCCTCAGGCGGAAAAGAGAGCAGAAGTTTTTTCTCCATAGTTTTACTTTTTCGGTTAGTTAATCTTCTACTTGTACCATATTCAGAGGTTTAACCTCCGACACCGACGGCATAGGTCGTACGGGCTCGGTGAGGGTAAACTCGCCTTTTTCTATCCACTCTTTGAGCACACCCGCAATTTTGCGTGCCTTGTCGAGTGAGGAGAGAGGGGTTGCCTTGATGCGCTTGCCCGCCACCTCAATCTCGCCTGTGCGCAGTGCCGCATAGTTGGTCTTGCCAACATGGGCGCAACCATTGCCATAATCTACCACATTGGTCTCGATCTGCTCGTTACGAATGCTCACCCTGCGTGCCATATCCTCATCAAGAACGGGGATCGGAATACCGATACCCACATACATAGTCGTTCCGTACTTCTCGAAATAGGCACCACGGATATACTCTGTATCCATCTCTTTGAGATTACCTGCCACAGCCAGCGTACGGGCGTTACCGATAGGCACACCGTGCTCATTCGTAGGCTTGGTGGTATTAAACTGAGTACCGTTCCAGGTAACATAGCCAACCGCGCCACCCAAGAAGATGCGTGTGCCAAGACCGATGGTACGGCACTCGGGATCGTTGAGCAGGGGCGAGAGCTCGCCTGCTGACGAGTAGGAGCAGTTGTGCATATGGGGCAGAAGAGTACCCATATAGGTATATTTAATTTTGTCTGTGCCGTTGGTCGCTACATTGTAATTCTGGTAGCAGTTGCGAGGATTGTAGAGGATAGCCTCATTCAGAGTATCGCGGTTGACGATTGTGCGCACGTGGCGACGAGGGTAGCAATCGGTACCCTTACCCCACGCTTCGAGGACTATATCCTTACCTGCAATTATATCTTCGATGATGTGCGAGCCGCCGTACTCGGGACGCTCGGGATTGCAATCAGTAGCACCTACATAGGTATCCACTGCCGCCAAACCACCACTCACACGCACACCGTTAAGCTCGATGCGCTCCATACGAATAGGGGGCTCGGCGTGGCCAAAGTTCAGGAATGCACCCGAGGAACACATCGCGCCAAAGGTTGCAGTAGTTACCACATCCACCTTCTCGACAATCTCGGCAGGCGAGAGGGTACGACCCAACTCGGCCACCTCCTCGGCAGTCATCACCACAACCTTGCCACTACGAATCTTCTCGTTAATCTCAGCAACCGTCTTCTTCATTTTCTTTACATTTTTAAACTATAAATGTAAATTGTTGGTGTATTTAGGATGATAGTTACATCTTTCCAACTACCCAATCCAAAAATTGTATT
>JAGBTK010000015.1 GCA_017631375.1 Tidjanibacter sp.
AACTCCCATCAAAAAAAAACGGTCGTGCCCGCTTCTTCCGAAACCCACAATCGGTCGTGCCCGCTATATTTGCCTCGGCAAAGCCGAGGACACATCCCCCGCCGAGGCGGGGGCTTGGGGGTGGGTCAGGCTTGGAATTGCCTGCGAAGCAGGCAGGTGTCGAGGTGGTGAGTAGAGGTAATAGGTTAATTTTCCTTACTAGGGGCTCTGGATGAAATAAACAATCGAGAGTAGTATCGAACTACTCTCGATTGTTTATCATCTTGAATTACAACGTTTTACTTTCCTCGCGACAATATCATTCCCACACCCATAGCAATCACCACTGCGGGCAGGAAGATTTCCACAACGGGGATATGGATATGCAGGTAGTCGGTGAGCAGGAAGAGTGTGCCGACAGCCATCAACGAGCCGCCAACCCAATAGTTCCTCACAACAACCAGATAGAGTCCCAGCACGATAATCAGCATCTGCCACGAAAAGACCACATCAAAGATCCTTGTGGGCAGCACATTGAGGTTGGTCATCATCCACAGTCCACCCAAAATAATCAGCAACACACCCACAAATACTGAGGTGCGACTTGCGTTTTTGTTTTTCTGTTGTGTGGGCTGGTTGGGTGTTTGCTCCTCGCCCCCATTCTTCGATAAAATCTCCATAAACTCTTATATTTTAATAATTTAACCTATTTCTTCGCGTTCTTCCGCAACCATTAATACTCAACCAATCCCGCCTCTTTCAGGACTGCCATATATTTGGTGATTGCCTCCAACGAGTCCTCGTTGGGGAACTGTGCGTCAAGCATCTTTTTGATATCCAAAATACTATTCATACCCCCAGAGGTGAGCTTGGCAATCTCGGCACTATTGCGCACATCGGCACGCGATACGCCGTGTTTGGTCATCAGGTCGGCACTCACGCTGTTCAACACGCCGTAACCATACTCGGTAACCTTTGCCGTAGCCTTGGGGTAGATCTTGGATGCCGCCTTCTCATCTGCTGTGAGGGTGAGTTTGAGGGGTGCAACGCCCAGCTCTGCCGCCTTGGCTCTCATTGCCGCATCTATGCTCTTGCTGTTTGCCGCCAGAGCCGCATCCACACTCTCGGTGAGCGATGCGAGATAGTCGGCAAGCACCTTCGAGGCGGGTGCGAGTTCGGCTACGCTATTGATTGTTGCCACCTCATTTTGGCGCAGTGCATCCTGGTTGAAGCGTGCTGCGCGGTAGAGTGCCGCAAACTCCCCAGCCGATGCCTCAGCAAGTGCGGCGAGGTCTTGTTTCATCTTGATAGACATACGCTTAGCGCTGTTAGCAGCCACCTCCGAAGCAATCTTCACCGCGTCCTGATCGCCCGACTCGGCAATAGTATAGGCGGTAGCGGCAGCAATCACGATTGCTCTATGCAGCTGTGTGGGGTCGCAAATCTCGGGACGGTCACCCGAGGTGTGGTAGTAGTTATCGGGCCAGGTGATCATAATCACGCCCGGCACCTGCACACCCCAATCGTTGAACACCTCGTGGTCCGACGAGCCGTAGTGGGCGTTGATAGCGTAGTAGAAGGGGTCGTGCGAGCCCGTCACGCTATATATCGGCTTCAAGGCGTTGGGACGACCGACACCGGTTGCCACAAAGCCTTTGTTGGTCGCACCGACATAGTGGAAGAAACTCTCGGCTACATCGTTGAGATAGTGGGGGTTACCCATTGTGGTACGGTGCATACAGTAGTAGGACTCGCTCTTGCTCAGCCATAGACCAACCATATCCAGATTTATGTTGCACAGTGCGCGCGAAAGAATCTCTTTGTTCTGAGCAGCCCAAGGCATAGAGCCGGAGAACTCAGGCACCCACAAGAAGCGGATCGAGCGTTTAGGGCGGGGGAGTTGACCACTCTCAATCAGATGGTTGAGTGTGCGGGCAACCTCAATCAGAGCCGCCGAGCCCGAAGTGTTGTCGTTTGCGCCAAGTTTCACATAGCCCTCAAAGAGGTGTGCGCAGAGGATAATCTCCTCGGCATTCTCGTCAGTACCCTTAATCAGGCAGGTGGGCACCTCAATATTACTGCGCTCGGTGGTGCTCTCGATATCTACCTTCACGGTGATTTTCTCACCACCCATAAGCCTATCCCTCAGTGCGTAACCATCTCTGGGAGTGAGGTTTATGCAGAAGGTGGCATTTGCACCACTGATACTGTTATTCGGAATCTGCAGGGGGTCAACAAGCGGGCGGGGAGAGTAGTAGCTAATCACACCCACAGCACCTGCCCTCACCGCCAGATTATGCACTCGGCTGGGCGAAGCCTCAGTAACTACAATTTTGCCCTCCACACCTGCGGCATCAATCTCGCTCTGCGAGCCACGACCAACCCACACAAGGTCGGCGGTCAGGTGTGTGGGCTTGCTGCCCTGTGCCAGAACAGCCGCAAGGTCGCGATAGTCAGCAAGTTTGCTCAGGTTGGGCGATACCTCCCACACCTCGGCACTCACGCCATCCCACGACGAACTCTCGCCAACAATCTCGGTGGTAGCATCGGCAAAACCATAGCTTTTGAGCTTATCGACCACATAGCGCGACTCCATAAACAGTCCCGCATAATCCTCGTGCGCACGGTCACGCTCGTAGGGGGCAATGTCGAGAATGTATTGGTATGCTCTGTCGCCTGACGACTCGCCCACAATAAGGTCGTAGATGTGTTCGGTCATCAGCGAATGGTTGAACGGTGTTGTGTACTCCTGTGCCACAGCGGGGGTAGCTGCGAGCATAAGCAGAAGAGCGATGGTTTGCTTCAAGTTCTTCATAATGATAACTTTTAGAGATAATAATTTGTAACCTAATCCTAACTTTTTTCAGCGGAAAATCAATAAAAACCTCATCAACAATATCCTAAAGTGGCATATTATAGGCTACAAATGTATAATTTTTTCTCTTTTATCTGCAAATTTTAATCTCTTTTTTCCTCTCTACTCGGTGATTACGGTGGTAGCGGGAAGGGTGTCGGTTACAATCTCTAACTGCTCAACCTCCTTTTCGTTCCACTTTGCGGCGTTCTTCTCCACCCACATTCCGTTTTCGTGGAGCTCCATCACCAACTCTTCGCCCGTATATCGGTTGCGTATCGTGATCAGGGCGTTGCCTGAATTATCGTCATAGTCGATACTCACCTTGTTGCCCTCCTCAATCGCATCTTCCAACTCATCTGCCACATCCTCGAAATACTCGATAGACCTCTCCATCCTATCCCAATGCTGCGGATTGGTGAGTGTGCCGAGGTTGCGGGCGGTAATAATACAGAAGAAGAGCAGGCTGATGCCGAGGAGTGTCGAGATGATGGTTACCGCCCTGCGCTCAGGCTTATTGCCAACGGCAATCGAGAGCAGGACAAAGCCCAAAAGCCCTACAAAGAGTAATCCGACAACCAATCCTAAAGCGATATACCCCGTGCCGGAGATACCGATCAACCCCGCAAACGGGAGCAACGCTAACTCAATGGCTGCGCCACCAAACAGCACTGCAAAGAGCGCGATCAGCAGTCCCACGCCCACCAGGCAGATACATACCGCAAAGAGTATCAGCATCGCCTTGATACAGAACATAATAACCCTGCCAATACCGTAGGTCACATCAGCCCAAACCGATGCCGAGCGTTCGCCCTTCTCACCTGCAGCCGCACCGCTTGCCGCAGCATCGTCCTTGAAGATCTGATGGATTGTCGAGGCGGTAATTTTCGCCCCGCGCATCTCCATCTTCTGTCGCGGAGTCTTGGCCATAGGCACTGCAATCAGCAGCGTGAAGTAGAGCAATATACACATCAGGAATATCGAGCCGAAGCAGTTGCCTAAGCCCTCCAAGTCCATAGCATTCAGCACAATCCATAGCACCATCGGCATAAAGATACCGATGCGCAGGAACGAGGGGTCAACACCAAAATAGGTGCCCAGACCACTGCACACGCCACCCAACTTCGCCCCCTCGCTGTTGCGATAGAGTCGTCGCTCAAGTTTGGCTGTCGCCTCCTCCTCTTTGGGCATATCCTCAGGATAGCCGAGCTGCTCGACAATCCTCTGCGCAAAGGCGAGATCGACAATTTTGGTTGCCTCCTGCTGGTTGAGTATCAGCTCGGCAATGCGAGCCTCAATATCGGTCACCACCTCGCGACCCTCATTGGTCGCCGAGTAGGCTTTTTCGAGTGTGTCCAGATAGTTCTTCATTACCTCAAATGCCTCAGCATCAAAGGTAAACGCCACACTCGCTATACTAACTTTAACTATTTTGTTCATTTTACTTTTTGGGGATTTTTTGGTTGGGGAGGGTAAATGTTACAGCCCTCTAATTTTTCTGATCTGTTCGCTCATCTCCTCCCACGAGTGGTCGAGTTCGGCAAGGGCCGCACGCCCCTTGTCGGTGAGCATATAGTACTTGCGGGGCGGACCCTGCGGCGACTCCTCCCAGCGGTAGGAGAGCAGTCCCTGGTTTTTCTGACGGGTGAGGATGGGGTAGAGTGTTCCCTCCACCACAATCATCTCCGAATCTTTGAGCGCGGCGATAATCTCCGGTGTATAACTGTCGCCACGCGAAAGGATGGAGAGTACACAGTACTCAATCACACCCTTACGCATCTGCGTCTTGATGTTTTCTACATTAATCTCTGCCATAGGACACCTTTTTTTAGATTGGCTTGTTGGGAATTAACAAACACATAAACAGATAGATAAGCAACATAGGGATTAGGGGTACAAAGAAGAGCACCACCGCCAAAACTCTTACTACCGTGGGATCCATATTGAGATACTCGGCAACACCTGCACACACTCCGCCCAGCATCTTGTCGTGCGAGCGATAAAGGCGACGAGGCGCACCATTATTATCATTATATACTTCCATTTTTTTACACTTTTTAGCTGGTTACAAATTGTAAGGTGGGTAAGTTTTTTTTGCGAGGGAGGACTTACCCGTTCCCTGTCGTTTAATTGTTAGGATTGAGGGGGATAAGTGCCCAGAGAATGATATATACCCAGAGGCTCAGACCACCAAAGAAGGTGCAGAAAAAGACAATAAGTCGGAGCGCGGTGAGGTTCACGCCAAAATAATCCGCCAAACCGGCACAAACACCGCCAATCACCTTGTCGCGCGAGCGATAGAGTCGTCGCTTGCTCTCCACCTGAGGTGTCTTGGGGATGCGTCGTTCGCCAAAATTGTCGGCAGGACCGATGATCGACCTTACCTCATTCACCACGGCGATGGTCACCACTTCGTTTTCGCCAACCCTCTCGGCGAGAAGGTCGCCAATTCGGCTCTCCACATCAACGATCGTCTCCTCAGCCACCGACTCCTCGCAACAATTGCGAATGTCTTCGAGATAGGCGTTGAGGGCTGCAAAAGCATCCTCGTCAATGGTAAATGCCACATTTCCAATGCGTACGTTCAGAGTTTTTTTCATTTTTTCACTCAAAAATTATAGGGTTGTTTGTAATGTCAAGTTGTTTTACTTTGCAAATATAATGCAAAATTTCAGTACTATGCAATACCAAGTAGTAAAAAAGTTTCATTTTTCAATTTTTTTTTCATTTTGCCTGTGGGGGAACGGGGCGGATTGGGGCGGATTGGGGCGGCACAAAGAGGCAGAGTGGGGTGGGTAAAAACGGGCGTTGTCGGTTATCTTTGGTTTGTTCCGATTAGGCTTGTTGGAGTGTCGAAAGTGGCGGTAGTTTTTGCAATTTTGGTCTTTTCTGTAATGCCTCTGAAAGAAATGCACTTCGGAGGTGAAAAAATCAAAAAACTTTGTTTGTTTTCCGAGAAAAAATTTCTATTTTTGCATCAATTGGAAAAATAGTGAATTTAAATGCCTAATGTCTATGACAAGGTAACGATACTCAGAAAACCCGATTGGCTTAAAATCAACCTTCGCCACAGCGAAAAGTATGTCGCTACGGCGCAGATAGTGGAGCGTAATGGACTCCACACCATTTGCAGTAGTGGCAAGTGTCCGAACCAGGCTGAGTGCTGGGAGCGTGGCACGGCGACTATGATGATTTTAGGCGATATCTGTACAAGGGCGTGTCGTTTTTGTGCGACCGCGTCGGGTAAACCGTTACCGCCCGAAGAGAGCGAGCCGCAAAGGATCGCCGATTCCGTCAAGTTGATGGGATTGCGTCATGCCGTGCTGACATCTGTGACCAGGGACGACCTGGCGGATGGTGGCGCAGAGCATTGGCGTAGAGTCGTGGAGGCAGTAAAAGCTATTAACCATACTACGACCGTGGAGGTCTTGATACCCGACTTTGATGCAAAGCCGGAGTTGATTGATATAGTCCTCGCGTCGAAGCCCGACATTGTCGGCCACAACATCGAGACGGTGGAGCGTTTGACACCCTCGGTGCGCTCGCGTGCAAAGTATCGTACCTCGCTTGCGACGATTCGTCATATAGCCGAGAGTGGTGCGGTTGCCAAGAGTGGTCTGATGGTGGGTCTGGGCGAGAGCGACGAAGAGGTGCTCACCACGCTCGACGATTTGAGGGAGGCCGGTTGCCGCATTGTGACCATCGGCCAATACCTCCGCCCCACGCTGAAGCACCTGCCTGTGGAGCGATATGTAACCCCTGCGAAGTTTGCCGAGTATGCTCGTGCGGCTCGCCAGAAGGGTTTTGAGTTTGTGGCCAGCGGACCACTTGTGCGCTCCTCCTACCTTGCCGAGCAGTTTTTCACTCAGCAGAAGGCGGAGCAAAAAGCGGAATCCGAAGGAGCCAATGATAATAAATAGAGAGAGTTAGTCGTTATGGAAGAGGTGTTGTTGATGGATTTAGGAGTGATGGAGTACGACAGTTGCCGTCACTTGCAACAGAGCCTCTTCGACGAGTTGCTCGCGGCAAAGGCAGAGCCCACGCTTGGGATGCCGCCGCAGAGGTTGTTGCTGGTTGAGCATCCTCCTGTCTATACGCTCGGCAAGAGCGGCAAGGAGGCCAACCTACTTGTCAACACCGCACATTTGGAGAGTCTGGGTGCCACCTTCCACCAGACCGACCGAGGGGGTGATATCACCTTTCACGGTCCGGGTCAAATTGTGGGATACCCGATTCTCGACTTGGAGCGAGAGGGTATAGGTCTGAGGGCCTATATTGAGGCTGTTGAGCAGACAGTGATAGATACTCTCGCCGACTATGGCATCGTTGCCGGACGCTCCCAGGGCGCGGCAGGGGTGTGGCTCGCTCCCCACAGAGGGAGGCCGTTGCGCAAAATTTGTGCTATCGGGGTGCGTAGCAGTCGCTATGTGACGATGCACGGATTCGCGCTGAATGTCAATACCAACCTCGACTGGTTTGAGTTGATAAATCCCTGTGGATTTACCGACCGAGGAGTGACCAGCATAGCCAAGGAGTTGGGCAGGGAGGTCGATATGGCGGAGGTGAAGAGCCGATTGGTGGCACATTTTGCTGAAAATATTAATGTTAAAATAAAAATATTAGATTATGCCAATTGAAAAACGTTGGGTAATCAAGCCCCAAGGGGACAAAGAGATGGTCGAATCACTCGCCTTCTCAATGGGCATCCCCAACGAGCTTGCCAACCTGTTAGTACAAAGAGGCATAACGACAAGTAACGAAGCTACACGATTCTTCAATCCGAAGCTCTCCGATCTGCACGACCCCTTCCTGATGAAGGATATGGACAAGGCTGTGGAGCGTGTCGATGAGGCGGTCAGAAACGGCGAGAAGATTATGGTGTATGGCGATTACGATGTTGATGGCACAACAGCGGTGGCATTGGTGTATACCTTCCTCCGCCAGATTGGTCACAACAACCTGACCTTCTATATCCCCGACCGTTATACGGAGGGGTATGGAGTATCGGTTAGGAGTATCGACATAGCAGCAAAGCAGGGTGTCACTTTGGTGATTGCCCTTGACTGCGGAATCAAGGCTGTCGAGAAAGTCGAGTATGCCAAGCAGAAAGGTATCGATTTTATCATCTGCGACCACCACTTGCCCGGTGACGAGATTCCGGCGGCAGTGGCTGTCCTCGACCCCAAGGTCGATGAGTGCCACTACCCCTTTGACGAACTCTCGGGTTGCGGCGTGGGATTCAAACTTGTTCAGGGCTACGCCCAGAAGAAAAATGTCGACTTCCGTAAGGTAGAGCGACTGCTCGACCTGGTGGTGGTGAGTACCGCTGCCGACATTGTGCCGCTCACGGGCGAGAACCGTGTGCTGGCATACTACGGCTTGAAGATGCTCAACGAGAATCCTCGCAAGGGTCTGAAATCGATTATCAAGATTTGTGGTCTGGACAAACACCAAATCACCATTGATGACATCGTCTTCAAGATTGGTCCCCGCATCAATGCGGCAGGCCGTATGGCTGTTGACCACAACGACGAGAACTCCGCACCTTCGGGTGGTCACGCTGCCGTGAACCTCCTCATCGAGCGCGACGAGGATGCTGCGGCACACTTCGGCAACGATATCGAGAGTAGCAACCAGAAGCGCAAGGATATCGACCGTACAGTCACCCTCGAAGCACACGAGATCATCGAGAACAACCCCGAGATGAAGGCTCACAAGAGTACCGTAATCTACAACCCCAAGTGGGTGAAGGGTATCGTGGGTATTGTAGCATCGCGCCTCATCGAGACATACTACAAGCCTACTGTGGTACTCACAATGAGCAACGGTCTGGCGACAGGCTCGGCTCGCAGCGTGCCCGGCTTCGACCTCTACCAGGCTGTGGAGTCGTGTGCCGACCTGCTCGAGAACTTCGGTGGTCATATGTACGCCGCAGGTCTGACTATGAAGCCTGAGAATGTGGAGGAGTTCACCCGCAGATTCCACGCCTATGTTGAGGAGCACATCGACCCCGCACTGCTTGTGCCTCAGGTCGATGTTGATGCCGAGATATCGTTCAGCACCATCACTCCCGCCTTCCGCGCCACTCTGTCGCGTTTCCAGCCCTTCGGTCCCGGTAACTCGGCACCCATCTTCGCCTCGCGAGGTGTGTGTGGCAACGATGCCAAGCTGGTGGGTGCAGAGCAGGAGCACCTCCGTATGGATCTCACACAGCAGCAGAAACCCAACACCCAGATTGCCGCTATCGCCTTCCAGCAGCCTGAGCACTATGGCTGGATTCGTGCGGGCGGTGCAGTGGATGTATGCTACGCCATTGCCGAGAACCACTTCCGCGGTATGGTGACTCCGCAGTTGCGAATTAAGGATATCAAGCCCGTCAAATAACAAGCCACAAACGAAGAAACCGAATAAAAATTATGAAAAGCATTAAGCATATCTTACTGAGTATGTGTGCCTTAGGCTTTGTAGCCAATGCGTCGGCACAGGGTCCCTTCTTTGGTCAGTTCGACTACTCGGCCAAGACAGGTATCAGTATCGCCAAGTTGTGTAATACCAATTCGCGCCTTGCTTTCTATATTGGTGGCGCGGCGGAGTACTATATTGATGAGATTTGGTCGGTACAGCCCGAGTTGATTATCAGCGGTCAGGGTGGTCGCAGCAAGATCAAGATGGATGGCGCAAAATCCACTACCGCCACCCGTCTGACCTACCTCGATATCCCCGTACTCCTCAAATTGGCTCCCTTCCCCGGCAGTGGTATTTCGGTGGAGGTAGGCCCGATGATGGGCTTCTGCGTGGGTGGCAAGGTGAAGAACAAAACTGTCATCGATGGCGATAGAAGCAGAGTCAAGGAGTCGATCCGCAGCAGTGTAAACACCGTACAACTCGGTGCGAGTGTCGGTGCTTCCTATGTTGTGAAGGACAATATCGGTGCGCAGATTCGCTACAACTACGGCTTTACAAATGTTTTCAAGACGGTGGATAATGTAGCAAGCCAGTCCATAGAGGTTGGTGCTTTCTACCTTTTCTAACCACACCACATTTTCCCTTAAACACAACACCTAAACGATTATGAAGAGTAAATTTTTGTTCTGCGCCATAGCACTGTTCGGTGCTTATAGTGCTTCTGCCCAGTACTCTACACAGGTGACCAGCTATCTGGAAATCTATGATGTGGAGAGTCGTGAACACAAGGTGATCAAGGAGTTCCCCTTCTTGATCGAGGCACCCAACTGGACTCCCGACGGAGAGTGGTTGGTAGTGAATCGTGGCGGCAAGATCTACAAGATAGCCGCAGACGGCTCGACAGACCTTATAGAGATCAACACTGGCTCTATCAACCAGTGCAACAACGACCACGTTATCTCGGCAGACGGCAAGTGGCTCAGCATCAGTAGCAACGAGCCCAACGCAAAGAGCTACTCTTCCTATGTCTATATCCTTCCCTTTGAGGGTGGCGAGCCCCGCCGCATAACCCCTGAGGGTCCGAGCTACCTGCACGGCATAAGCCCCGACGGTAAGAATGTTGCCTACTGCGCATTCCGAGGCCCCGACAGCGAGCAGGATGTCTATGTGATGCCTATCAAGGGCGGCAAAGAGGTGCGCCTCACCGACGCCCCCGGACTTGACGACGGCCCCGAGTACAGTATGGACGGTAAGCACATCTGGTTCAATAGTGTGCGCACAGGTCGTATGCAGGTTTGGCGTATGGACAAAAACGGCAAGCACCAGACACAGATGACCTTCGATGAGGATATGAACTCGTGGTTTCCCCACATCTCGCCCGATGGCGAAAAGGTGGTATATATCGCTTACCACGACTACGAGATAGATCCGGGCGACCACCTGGCAAACCTCAATGTGCAGCTCCGAATGATACCCGCAGAGGGCGGCGAGCCTGAGGTGCTCACAGAGCTCTTCGGCGGTCAGGGCACAATAAATGTTAACTCGTGGAGCCCCGACAGCAAGCAGTTTGCCTATGTCAGCTACCGCCTCACAGAGGAGATGACAGCACCCAAAAAGGAGATGGGCGTACAGCTCTACTCCCTCCGCACACTCATTGGCACACCCGAGCTCTTCGCACAAAACCACAAATATGTCCTCAACCGCCTCGTGCAGATGGGATATACCTTCGTTGAGCCCGCAAGCTACGAGGGTGGCAAGTTCTCAGGCCTCAGCCCCAAGGAGTTCCGCAACGTGATAAACAGTGCCGGACTTGAGATATCCTCATCCCACACCACACGACCCCTGACCCGTGCAGAGCTCGCATCAGGCGACTACTCCGAGGCACTCAGCTGGTGGGAGGAGTGCATCGCCGCCCACAAAGAGGCAGGAATAACCCGTCTGATAATGTCCTACGCCAACAAGATTGACAATGAGGCAGGACTCAAAGTGATGGCCGAATACCTCAACGCCATAGGCGAGAAATGTAATGCCGCAGGAATACGCTTCGGATACCACAACCATAGCGTGGAGCTCGAGCGCATAGGCAAAACAACAATGCTCGACTACCTCATCACAAACACCGACCCCAAAAAGGTGTTCTACGAGCTGGATGTATATTGGACAGTGATGGCAGGAGTAAGCCCCGTGGAATATATGCAGAAATATGCCGGACGATTCGAGATGATACACATCAAAGATAAATACGAAATCGGCCAAAGCGGTATGGTTGGCTTCGAGCCAATCTTCCGCAACTTCCGCAAAGCAGGAGTACAAGCATTCGTGGTAGAAATGGAGTACGCAAGTACACCCAACATCCTCAAAGGCCTCCGCGAAAGCGCACTCTACCTCCGCAACGCTGAGTACGTGAAGTAGTTTTTTTCTGTCGCTTTTTGTAAAAAGCTCCGCAAAAACTTTTGTGCTATTTAGTTTGCGGGTTTAGGAGTTACCTATTAGTAACTACGACAAAAAATAGATATAGGGAAGTTCAAGTAAACTTGGCTTCCCTATATCTATTTTTCATCGTACCCTCTACGAGGGTATTCCCTAAACCCGAAAA
>JAGBTK010000016.1 GCA_017631375.1 Tidjanibacter sp.
GAGGTTGTACTTGGCTATTGCCTCCTTGTGCACGTTCAGTCCGGGCTCTTTCTCGCGGAACATATAACCACAGCAGGGTGTGCGATGTCGCAGGGGCACTGTCCATACCTCCATCACGTTGTTCTCGTATATGAGGGCGTGCTGGCGTGTGTCCACCTCGTGGAATCGTACCTCGAAGGGTAGCTTGGTGTCAAACCAACGATAGTGACTTTCGAGTATCTCCTCCATGGGGTGTGGCGCGTAGATGTCGAGTGGCACCTTGCGGCCTTGTAGCCCGAGGGTGGAGAGTAGGGGGAAGAGGCCGAATACGTGGTCGCCGTGGAGGTGTGATATGAATACGGCATTTATGCGCATGGGGTTTATGCCACACTCCATCAGTCGTCGCTGAGTCCCCTCGCCACAGTCTATTAAATAAAACTGCTCATACGCATTTAGCGTATGAGCAGAGTGGTGTTTTTTTACTGACGGCTTGGCCGAACTGCTTCCGAGTATGGTTACCTTAAA
Organism: Tidjanibacter sp.; assembly: GCA_017631375.1. Classification (GTDB taxonomy): domain Bacteria; phylum Bacteroidota; class Bacteroidia; order Bacteroidales; family Rikenellaceae; genus Tidjanibacter. Next base: position 505 of record JAGBTK010000016.1, read on the forward strand.
AGTCATCTGTATAAACCTTTTTAGTCCCCTTGTTACTCGTCTGCCGACCTTGCCGGAGTGATAGTCTTATTTAAAGGTGTCTGATTACTCAGCGTCCTTCTTTGCCTTGGGCTTTGCAGCAGCCTCCATCTGAGCCTTCAGGTCAGCCAGAGCGGTGATGTCACCAAGGGTAGTCTTCTCGATCGAAGCGTTGATCTTCTTAACCGACGACTTGGTAGCATCAGCAGCAGCGCGACGCTCTGCCTTCTCTGCCTTCTCCTCAGCGCGCTTTGCCTCCTCGAAGATACGAGTGTGCGAGAGGCTGATGTGCTTGGTCACCTTCGAGAACTCGATAACCTTGAAGGGGAGCTTCTCACCTACCTTAACGGTGGTGCCATCCTCCTTAACGCACTGCTTAGCCGAAGCGAAGCCCTCAATCTGGTCGTTCAGAGCAACAACTGCGCCCTTCTCGTTAACCTCGGTTACAGTACCCTCGTGTACGGTGTCAACTGCAAACTGAGCCTCGAACTCGTTCCAAGGATTCTCCTCGAGCTGCTTGTGACCAAGGCTGAGACGACGATTCTCCTTGTCGATACCGAGAACTACTACATCGATAGCAGCGCCAATCTGAGTGAGCTCTGCGGGGTGTTTGATCTTCTTGGTCCAGCTCAGATCCGAGATGTGGATAAGACCGTCGATACCGTCAGCGATCTCTACGAAGATACCGAAGTTGGTGAAGTTGCGAACCTTAGCGGTCTGCTTCGAACCGATAGGATACTTCTCGTCGATGCCCTCCCAAGGATCCGAGGTGAGCTGCTTGATACCAAGCGACATCTTGCGCTCCTCACGATCGAGAGTCAGAACTACTGCCTCTACATCGTCACCTACCTTCAAGAACTCCTGAGCCGAGCGGAGGTGCTGATTCCACGACATCTCCGATACGTGTACAAGACCCTCTACGCCGGGAGCAATCTCGATGAATGCACCGTAGTCGTACATAACAACAACCTTACCGGTAACCTTGTCACCAACCTTCAACTCCTGGCTGAGGTTGTCCCAAGGATGAGCAGTGAGCTGCTTCAAACCGAGAGCGATACGCTTCTTGGTGTCATCGAAGTCAAGGATAACAACATTGAGTTTCTGATCGAGCTCAACAACCTCCTCGGGGTGATTTACGCGACCCCAGCTGAGGTCAGTGATGTGGATGAGACCGTCAACACCGCCAAGGTCAACGAATACACCGTAGGTGGTGATGTTCTTAACGGTACCCTCGAGGATCTGACCCTTCTCGAGCTTCGACATAATCTCCTTCTTCTGCTGCTCCAACTCAGCCTCGATAAGAGCCTTGTGCGAAACAACAACGTTGCGGAACTCCTGGTTGATCTTAACAACCTTGAACTCCATAGTCTTGTCTACGTATACATCGTAGTCACGGATGGGCTTAACGTCAATCTGCGAACCGGGCAAGAATGCCTCGATGCCGAATACGTCAACGATCATACCGCCCTTAGTGCGGCATTTGATGTAACCCTTAATGATCTCGTCGTTATCCAATGCCTGGTTAACGCGATCCCAGCTCTTAAGCTGACGAGCCTTCTTGTGCGACAAAAGGAGCTGACCCTTCTTGTCCTCTACGCTCTCAACATATACCTCTACCTTCTCGCCGATAGCCAACTCGGGGTTGTAACGGAACTCACCTACGGGGATGATACCATCCGACTTGTAGCCAATATTAACTACAACCTCGCGCTTGCCAACCGAGATAACGGTACCCTCGATAACCTCGCCCATCTGGACGTTGAGCATCGACTCATTGTACTTGTCAGCAACGCTCTCTTTCGAACCACCATAGAGGTCGAGATCGTTCTCGAATGCATTCCAATCGAATGCCTCGTTTGTTTTTAATACTTCACTCATTTGTGTAAAAGTTTGTTAATTAAAAAGTTAGACTTTATTTATAGTATTCCTTAGCGGAATAAGCGCGCAAATATAATCATTTTCCTCGGATTTAGCACACTTTTTTAGGTTTTTTTCGCTCTTTTTCAGCAGTTTCCGTTCTTTTTAGAGCAGTGTTTCCTCGCTTGGTGACAAGTCGATTGGAGAGATTATATTATTAGTTGTGGTTTTTGCTGTGCTATGTGGGACCGAAATGGAGGTCTTGGGCGTTGAGGTGTGGAGTTGACCATAAAATTATGAAAAAAGATTAAAAAATATTTTTCGTGTCAAAGGTCGGGTAATCAAATGATTAGATGTTGCAGGGCGATTTTGCAAGAAAAAAATGTGAAAAATTTTTGCGGAAAAATTTGGAGAATAAAAAAAATGCAGTACCTTTGCATCGCAATTCCAAAGGGAGTTTAGCTCAGTTGGTTTAGAGCATCTGCCTTACAAGCAGAGGGTCGGCGGTTCGACTCCGTCAACTCCCACAAACGAGAAGCCACTCAGAAATGAGTGGCTTTTGTTTTGTATCTCTGTCTGCTTTTGTGAGCCAGCTCCCAAGCAGACAAATACCCAAAACAAACCCCGCCCAAATCTGGGCAGGGGTCTTTTTGTTTCTGTGAGTTGCGAAGATTTATTAGCGGTTACGGGCAATATTGCTTTGATGAAAGCGACAATCTATATGTCGCTTTTTTATATAGGTATATTGCCCGTTTCGGTCGGTAGCGGCTCGGCATACTCTTTTTCGATTTGTGGCGATTGCCTTGCAATGCTTAATCCTTTTTGTCGATAAGGCTTGCAATTAGACTTGCAGCCTATCAACAAAAAGCATTAGAGTAAACTCTCGCCACAAATCTGTTTCTACTCTGCTCTTGCCTTCTGCGACCGTTCGACTCCGTCAACTCCCACAAAAGAACCTAAAATTATCACAATCTGCACTACAAGGCTATGAGTACACCACTTAATAGCCTTTTTCTTTTTTAATCTTGTAGTCCTGTTTATTTCAAGGCTCTTTTCGGCTACACAAGTTTAACCAACTAATTGTGTATCAATATGGCAAGAGCAACATTCTCAACTACATTCTATTGCAGAGGTAGTAAAGTAAATAAGCAGGGCTTAGCCCCTTTGGAGTTATCTATCATCGTAAATGGTGAGCGATTATTTCTCAACCTACATTCTAAATTAAACCCTGCGGAGTTTAACAGGAAGAGAAGACCCGCTTATATTGAAGACCTCCTCAATACCTATCGCATAAAGATAAATGAGGTGTGTGCGGACTTAATGAGCGATGGTATGCCTATCACCTCAGCAACACTAAGGGACTACTTAAAAACAGGTGGCACAAAATCCCTAACCATAAAGAAATTATTGGAGGAGTATATTAACCATATAACACTAACACATAAACCAACAGCAGTACGAAAATATGAGTTGGTGGGTGACTATCTTATCTCAACCCTTACTGCTGTGAGGTAGAGAGTCGATTTTTTTTATTATATTTGCATTACACAAACAACATAAAATTATATGGCTATGGAAAATATGAGAAAAAAAGTAGAGCTGTTAGAGAGGGATAATGATGATTTTTTATTTGACATTTGGGATGATTATATGGATGAAATAAATGGCTCTTGGAACATCTATAAAATGGATGATTTTGATGAAGCATTTGGTGACCTTACCCCAAAAGAAATAATGAGATTTTCAAATGGCAATTTTAACCCCGACCACACATTTTACGCTTACAACGAAGACTATTCAGCCTATATATCATTCGATAAATTATCTGATTATGAGCCTTATATGAAGCGAAGAGAGGACTTTATAAAGTTTTTAAGGGAAGAGGGTTATGTATTATAATCCACATTCTATATTCATTCTGAAAATAAATAGAGGGGCTAACATACAGCCCCTCTATTTTGCTTGATAACCCTGCCTATCTCATTAACCACAAAAATACAAGCCTTGTAGAGCCCAAAGCTCCCTTATCTGCTTTTACTAACCTGGTTGAAACGAACAACCGCCAAGTGGTATTTACTCACTTGGCGGTTGTTATTATAGGCTCTTTTGCCCGAAAAGAGATATTTACTCAGCGGTCTTCTGGTAAACGCGTACCCAATCAACCAACATCTCTGCGGGAAGTACATTGTAGTCAACGCCTTCTGCGCCGCCCCAGCCACCGCCGAAGGCAACATTCATAATGATATAGAAGGGTTGATCGAAGGGCCAGGTACCGGGATCGCCAGCACCGTCGTTGTCGAACGAGAAGTATGCATTGCCGTCAACGGAGATGGTGATGTTCTCGGGAGTCCAGTCGAGGGTGTAGATGTGGTAGTCTTCGGTGCAGGTGGGGACCTGGGTGTTGGTACCCTTCTGGGTGCCAATCATATGGTTGTATTTGCCGGTGTGGATTGTACCGTGGATGGTAGTGGGCTGATAGCCAACAAACTCCATAATATCAATCTCGCCACAACGAGGCCAACCACCATACTGGCTCTTGTTGGGAAGCATCCAGAATGCGGGCCATACGCCAAGACCTGCGGGCACTTTGAGGCGTGCCTCTACGCGACCATAAGTCCACGACTGCTTGCCCTGGCTGATAAGGCGTGCCGAAGTGATGCGGTCGCCATCCTTGATAGCTTTGATGTGGAGGATACCATCCTCTACCCAAGCGTTGTCGAGGCTCTCAACATACTCCTGTTCCTCATTGTTTACCTGACCTTTGCGCATCAACTCATAGGTCCAATTCTCGGGGTTGGGGGCACCGTCCTGCTCGAACTCATCTGCCCAAACCAACTCGTAACCATCCTTAGGTGCATTGCAACCACTCAACGCAACAAGCGCAACGGCTGCCAAAAGAAAAATTTTCTTCATAATTTTTTCGGTTAGTTTGTAAATAATGTGTGTCGAAGTCAAAGATATCTCTTTTTTTCTATACTTTTAAATATATGAGCAATTAAATTTCAGAAAAAGAATAGAGCGACCTCGAAAGATCGCTCTTATTAACTAAATAGTTTTATGATTGAGGAAATTTTATGCTTCGTGCAGTAAGGTTAGTCGAAGCATACTTTGTCGTATGTGAGGCGACGCCTTATAATGGAAGTGTAAAATTTACCAATCAGAGGACTATTTTTTAGAAGCCTTTACCAATTGCGAGGAAGTCCTCAGCCTTCAGTGCAGCACCACCAATCAGACCACCGTCAACATCCTCCTTAGCGAAGATCTCAGCAGCGTTCGAAGGCTTGCAGCTACCACCGTAGAGGATGGGAGTCTCAGCAGCAGCCTCACCGAACTTCGATGCCAACACCTCGCGGATGTAAGCGTGAATCTCCTGTGCCTGCTCTGCGGTAGCGGTCTCGCCGGTACCGATAGCCCATACGGGCTCGTAAGCAATAACGAGCTTCGAGTACTGCTCGGGAGTGAGGTTGAATACTACCTCCTCAATCTGAGCCTTGCAAACGTCAAAGTGCTTGCCAGCCTTACGCTCCTCGAGGCTCTCACCTACGCAGTAGATAGGAGTGAGGTTGTTAGCGTATGCCTGAGCCATCTTCTTGTTGAGGGTCTCGCTGGTCTCGCCGTAGTACTGACGACGCTCCGAGTGACCAAGGATAACATACTCAACGCCCAGCGAAGCAATCATCGATGCTGCTACCTCACCGGTGTAAGCACCCTTAGCCTCAGTTGCGCAATCCTGTGCACCAACTGCGATGCCGGTGCCACGGGTTACCTTAACTACCTCCGAAAGGTGAGTGAAGGGAGGACATACGATGAAGTTAACGCACTCGCAAACCTCTTTCTTACCCTCGGCAACACCCTTTGCCAACTCAACGCCCTCTGCGGGAGTGGTGTTCATCTTCCAGTTACCCGCTACAATTTTCTTTCTCATTTCTAAAATATTTTAATAATTATATATTGTTTTGTAAAATTTCTTAAAAATAACTGCGATTGTTAATAAAAAGTTAATAAAACTGTTAATAACTTTCGCCTATTTTTACTCACACCAACCCTTTACCTGGTCGATAGTGGGGTTTGCAAGACCAAGTTTGTTCTTCTTGTTGAAGCCACAGAGGTCGTTGAAGAGTTTGCCACCCGAGAGCTTTTTGAGCATCTCGACTTTGACAAAGCCCATCTTCTGCAACACGGGAACCCACTCCTCGGGAATACCCTTCTCAGCGTACTTCTCCACCGAGTCGTTCTGCTGACCCTTCTCGGGGCGCATCTGGGGGAAGAAGAGCACATCCTGAATAGTCTGCTGGCCGGTCATAAACATAGTGAGGCGGTCGATACCGATACCCATACCCGAGCAGGTGGGCATACCATATTCGAGAGCGCGCACAAAGTCCATATCAATAAACATTGCCTCATCGTCGCCCTTCTCGCTCAGACGCAACTGCTCCTGGAATCGCTCGTACTGGTCGATGGGGTCGTTGAGCTCCGAGTATGCGTTACACAACTCCTTACCGTTCACGAACAGCTCGAAACGCTCAGTCAGGTCGGGGTTGCTACGGTGACGCTTGCACAGAGGCGACATCTCGATAGGATAGTCGGTGATGAAGGTGGGCTGGATAAGCTCCTCCTCGCAATAGGTGCCGAAGATAGCGTCAATCAGCTTGCCCTTACCCATAGTGTCGTCAATCTCAACCTTGAGCTCCTTGCAAGCCTCGCGAAGTTCCTCCTCGCTGCGACCGGTGATATCGTAGCCGGTCTTCTCGCGGATAGCGTCGGTCATCGACAGACGGCGGAAGGGGGCCTTGAAACTTACCTGGCGGTCGCCAATGGTGAGTTCGGTAGTGCCGTTGGTAGCCATCGCTACGCGCTCCAACATCTGCTCGGTGAACTCCATCATCCAGAGGTAGTCCTTGTAGGCTACATAAATCTCCATACAAGTAAACTCGGGGTTGTGAGTGCGGTCCATACCCTCGTTACGGAAGTTACGCGAGAACTCATATACACCATCAAAGCCACCCACGATGAGTCGTTTCAGATACAATTCGTTTGCGATACGGAGATAAAGGTCTGTATCGAGAGTGTTGTGGTGGGTGATGAAGGGGCGAGCCGCTGCACCACCGGGGATAGGCTGCAAAATGGGGGTGTCAACCTCCAGGTAGCCGTGCGAATCAAAGAATTGGCGCATAGTCTGCACAATCTTTGCACGCTTTGCGAATACCTCTTTAACGTGGGGATTAACCACGAGATCCACATAACGCTGACGATAGCGCAACTCGGGGTCGGTAAATGCATCAAAGGTCTGTCCGTCCTTCTCCTTAACGATAGGCAGGGGGCGGAGCGACTTGCTGAGCATAGTCAACTCCTTGCAGTGTACCGAAATCTCGCCGGTCTGAGTGATGAAGGCAAAACCCTTAACACCCACGATATCGCCGATATCCATCAGCTTTTTGAATACGGTGTTGTAGAGTGTGGTGTCGCCCTCGGGGCAAATCTCGTCACGACGGAGATAGACCTGAATACGGCCCGAGTTGTCCTGCAACTCGAAGAAAGATGCGCTACCCATAATACGGCGGCTCATCATACGGCCTGCAATGCAGACCTCGGCATAGTTACCCTCCTCAGCGGAGTATTTCTCCTTAATCTCGGCTGCCTGTGCATTTACAGGGTAGAGTGCTGCGGGGTAGGGCTCGATACCCAACTCGCGCAACTTGCCGAGCGACTCACGGCGGAGGATCTCCTGCTCGGAGAGGTTTGCGTTAGGATTGATATTGCTCATATTTTTGTTATAATTTAGTCACCATTGAAAAATCGGTTGCAAATTTACAAAATTCTCTCCAAAAAACACTATATTCGTAGCCAGAATTATTAATAATAATTGAGTGTAGATATGAAGAACTATTTCAATTTCACAATTAAAGCAAAACAGTTCGTTCCGTATGTGTTCGGAATGATATTGTTGATTGTTGCAGGTGTGACCATTGATATCGTTTATGGTGGCGCGACAAAGAGCCCTATGGCTGTTATTGATGGTGGTTTTTTGACTACTTGGCTGGTATCTACTTTGATTAGTATGGTTATGGTGGCGGGTATTATGGCATTATACTTCCCTGTTATCGTAAACCTCTTATCTTCAATTGTATATAAGGATCAGAAAATTGAGGTAGAGTGCGATTTCCGTGCTTGGATGAGGCTCTCGCTGAAAGGTCTTCTGCTTAGTTTTATCACCTTTGGCATCTACGCTCCCTGGTGGGTGGCATCTATGCTGAGATTCTTTGCCGACGGCTCTTCGCACGGCTACAATCGTATTGCTTTCCGTGGCAAGGGTGGTCGATTCTTCGCCATCACCGTTCTTGGCTTCCTGCTGCCTATGGCACTTTGCTCGGCACTTTTCTCGGTGGGTACTATCGGTGCTGCTGCCGATGATGGCGGTTTTGCTCTGCTGGCAATTCTGATTGGTGCTCTGGTGATGATTGTAACGGGTACTTTCTACCAATTCTACCTCTACAAGTGGTATGTGAATATAGAGTATGGTAGTCAGCGTGTGGTGCTTGGCTGTAAGCCCGGAGCCCTCTTCTGGACTATGATTGGCGAGGGAATTTTGGCAGTCATCACATTCGGAATATATGCCCCGATGGCCTTCCTGCGCATCTATCGTGCTGTTGCGCGCGAGATAGTGGCAGGACGCGAGAAGATTGAGGCACGCGGTGGCCTCTCGCTCACCCCTTGGAAGGATTGGGCATACTGCTGGGGGCAGATTCTGCTTTCGATCGTAACTATCGGTATCTATTCGCCCTGGGCAGTTATGAAGTTGGTGCGTCGCTTTGGCTCGCGATTCTACTTCAAAACTATCGACCGTCCCACTGAAACAATGCCTGAGTAGCGTTTTTGGGTAGGAAAGTTCGCAAAAAAGAGTTACCTTTGAGGCTCGGTTTTACTTGCCGAAATTCGTTCGCAAATAATTACAACATAAAATAGATTAAAAGATGCAGAAAGACAACACTTTGTTTGAGCTAATCGCTGCCGAGCGTGCTCGTCAGATGGGTGGCATTGAGCTGATTGCTTCGGAGAACTTCGTGAGCGATCAGGTAATGGAGGCTATGGGCTCCGTATTGACCAACAAATATGCAGAGGGCTATCCTAACGCTCGCTACTATGGCGGTTGCGGCGTGGTGGATAAGGTTGAGCAGCTCGCTATCGACCGTATCTGCGAACTCTACGGTGCTGCTTGGGCTAACGTACAGCCTCACTCGGGCGCACAGGCTAATATGGCAGTCTTCTTCGCGTGCCTCAAGCCCGGCGATACCTTTATGGGTCTTGACCTCTCGCACGGTGGCCACCTCTCGCACGGCTCGCCCGTAAATATGTCGGGTATGTTCTACAAGGCAGTAGGCTACAAACTCAACGAGGAGACCGGTCTTATCGATTACGATGAGATGGAGCGTCTGGCATTGGAGCACAAGCCCAAACTGATTGTGGGTGGTGCTTCGGCTTACTCGCGCGAGTGGGACTACAAGCGTATGCGTGAGATTGCTGACAAGGTGGGTGCAATTCTGCTTATCGATATGGCTCACACTGCAGGTCTGATTGCTGCAGGTCTGCTCGACAACCCCGTTAAGTATGCACACATCGTAACCTCGACCACCCATAAGACCCTCCGTGGTCCTCGTGGCGGTATTATCCTGATGGGCGAGGACTTCCCCAATCCTTGGGGCTTGACCACTCCTAAGGGTGAGGTGAAGAAGATGTCTGCAGTGCTCAACTCGGCAGTATTCCCCGGTATTCAGGGTGGCCCGCTGGAGCACGTTATCGCTGCTAAGGCTGTAGCTTTCGGTGAGGCACTCTCGCCCGCCTATAAGGAGTATCAGCAGCAGGTGCGCAAAAATGCTGATGCCATGGCTGAGGCATTTGCCGCTAAGGGCTACAAGGTTGTTTCGGGCGGTACCGATAACCACCTGATGCTCATCGACCTGCGCACTAAGTTCCCCGACTTGACAGGTAAGGTGGCTGAGCGCGTATTGGTTGAGGCTGATATCACTACCAACAAGAATATGGTTCCCTTTGATAGCCGCTCGCCCTTCCAGACTTCGGGTATCCGTGTGGGTACTCCCGCAATTACCACCCGTGGTGTGAAGGAGGACAAGATGGCCTATATAGTTGACCTTATCGACCGTGTGCTCTCCGACCCCGAGAATCCAGAGGTGATTGCCGCAGTACGTTCGGAGGTTAATGATATGATGGCGAATTATCCGCTCTTCGCGTGGTAAAAAAGCCATCTGATTGGTGATTTTGGTGTTAGAGGGGCTTGGTGAACCGCTCACATACGATAAGTATGCTTCGCGGCTCGCCAAACCCCTCTGCCTAAAAATCCCTCAATCATATGACTTTTTTTTGGTGGTGGGTGTCTGGGGTGATGTGGCGGAAATAGGAAAGCGTCTGTGACGCCTCACATACGATAAGTATGCGCGCAACCTCAGAAACCAGCCCGCCTAAAATTCCCCTAATTCTACGATTTTTTTTGGGGGGGGGCTCACGAAGTCATCTGGTCTGTAAATTTTGCACTTCCCTCGAAAGGCTTCGCCTCATTTACACTCAGTAAACTTCGGCTCGCCTTTCTTCGCGAAGCCCAAAATTTCCTAAGCCATAGTGACTTCTCGGCGTTAGTGACTTCTCGGCGTTAGTGACTTTAGTGACTTTAAGGACTTTAAGGACTTTAAGGAGTTTAAGGAGTTTAAGGAGTTTAAGGAACTCTCCCTACACTCCCTAAATCATTTTGAATTTTGAATTTTGCATTTTGAATTCTGTATGCGTCAAGTATTAAATTTTCTCTCCGACCTGCGCGAGAATGACAATCGCGAGTGGTTCGCCGAGCACAAGGAGGAGTATCTCACTGCTCAGGC
>JAGBTK010000017.1 GCA_017631375.1 Tidjanibacter sp.
ACCCTTGCCCGTATTGTAGTAGACCTCTTGCAGAAGATGGAAATCTTTATACGCACCGCTGCGGTTTCGCTCTACGGGGTAGTATTGGTCGATGATATTCATATACTCATCGTAAACATTCTCCTTCTTGTCGTGGTTGCGATATTTATAGTCGTTTGGCGACGACGAGAAGACCGCACGAGTAGAGGTCTGCCAATGGTCGTTGCCATAGGTTAAACGGAGGAACTCGTCGAAGGTTTTGAACGAGCCTATGCCCTGAATATATTGCACGCCAAAGCCATCTGCATCTGCAGGTTTGGTCGACAACTTCACCGAGCCACCCAGGCCTCCACCCGTTTCATTTACCGAAGAGGTGCCGTGCAGTAGCGAGGCATCGTCGATAAAGTAGGAGGGAATCATCGAGAAGTCGGCCATTCCGAGCATCGGATTGTTTATCTTCATTCCATTCCACGACACCTGTGTATGCGAAGGCGAGGTACCTCGGAATGATACCGTCGAGAGCGTGGCACGACCATAGTTCTTAACAAAGATAGAGGAGTTGAAGGTGAGCACATCGGCCATCGAGAGGGCAATGTTCTCTTTGAGAATCACGGTGTCAAACTTCGTCTGCTGTGTGCCAATTTCTTTCATTGGTCGCTGCCCATAGACGGTAATCTCTTTGATATTGATTCCTTTGCGAACCCAATCGTGAGTATTGGACTCCTGTGCCGACAAAAGTGCAGGAGCAAATAGGCAGAGTATAAATATAATTCTCTTCATCGCAAAATATCTTTATTTCCAACAAAAAGCCCCCGGGATAATACCGACATAGAAACTATCCAGAAGTTCCTTATCCTTCGAGTAGCGATATACCATTCCCTGCTGCACATAGTCGATGGCATCGGCAATGTAGACATCGCCCGTATGCGGGCAGATGGTCAGACCATAATATAAGGTGCCGTCGTAGGGCAAAAAGATCTCGGGTTGTGCATTTTCTTTGGTCAAATCCAACATCCATACATCATCGTTGAGCCAATAGAGTTTGTCCTTCGTACCATTAAGTTGCACCTCCGAGGGCCAATCGCCAAATTTGAATCTAAACTGCTTTTCGATGGTGAAGGTTTCGGCATCAATGCGATAGAGCGATGGGGCTTCGTGTCCATAGGGTGATCCCTCGTAGCCACCATCGGTTACGGTCCATAGTTTGTTGTTGCAGTCCATAACAAGCGAAGTGGGTTGAATGCCTACAACAAGTTCGTCAACAACTTTGTCGGTCTCGGTATCTATTTTTATAATACGATTTTGGTACGACCAACAGTTTACATATACATATTTGCCATACTGCACCATCTGCTCCGTTGAGCCCGACTCCATTGTCATATTTGGCACTTCGATATAGCCCGTAATCTTATATAGTTTGGGGTTTACTATAAAGATGCGGTTATCCCAAATCTGCGTGATGTAAGCCTTCTCGTCGGAGATGAAGTGGATATAGCGTGGCGAGGTGAGATTTACGATGCGTCCCACCTCCTTGAATGTGTGAGGGTCGATGGCAAAGACAACGTGCGAGTTATTGACCACAACCCAACCTACGCCATTGCGGACAATCATCGATTGGCATACATCGCCGAGTTTCATTGCATTAGCACGATAGAATACCTCGTTTTCCACCTTCTTGGTCGCAGGATCGTAGTACGAGAGCGTTGCATTGCCGTACTGGAAATTTCCCTCATTGCAGACAAACAATCCCTTTGAGCCAGAGTAGTCTAACTCCTCTGCCAAGCCATACTCCCACTTCATACACGCAGTTTGAAGCAGGAGCAAAGCGAATACTATATATTTGACAACACCTCTCATCTACTACAACTCCTTTTTGATATTGTAATCGTAGAATCCGAGCACCTCGGTCGATACCTCTCCAAGCCAGCCACTCTTGGTATTGACAGCCACCTGCACTTTCACAAAGTCGATGTACTCCAACTCCTTGTGCTTGCCATCGGCATCTATCGCATCCGAAATTCTGAAATGGTTGGCATTTGCCTCAGCACTGGCATTCGCATCATCGGTCAGGCGGTCGATCGAGCTAAAATTGTCCACATACCCCCAATCGTACTCCTCGTTTACCCAATAGGTCCCCTTTCCCGATGTGTCGTAGTTCCGCGCTTTTAAACAAGTGCCCGTAAGGGTGTAGCTATCTTCCTTGATCCACGCCGGATAGTAATAATCCTGCGAGTGGAAGATTTTCAGATAATCGATTTCACCACTATTCCCCTGGTTATCCGTCCACTGTACGGGTTTTTGAGCCTCTGTCGGACGATAGTATGTGACGGCATAGTTCTGAATGGTTTCGGGCTTTCCGGTCTCCGAGCCTGCCAATTCATACCAAGTATCATCGGGCAGACCATTGCCATTCTCGTCTTGCATAACCCAGACAACACCCGGCTCCGAAGAGCCTCTAAACGAGTTGCCCATAATCCCGATATCGTAACCTCCCGAATTGTCGATACTGTGATCGAAACCCACGACGATGTAGCCTCCGAAGCCACCCAGCGATACCCAAATCGGATTGGGTGTGCCATCCTCTTTGGTCTGCGACATGCGCGACTCAGCATAGATAATAGCAGCCTCAGGGGTGGTTTGCGTGCCATCGAAACCGCCCGTTTTCAGTTCATTGATAAACTGCCCGGGGGCAGGCGTGTATTCGTAGACCTTGTTCCAGTCCGCCTTCGACTCTGCTGTTCTGGCACGATAAAACTCGCCTTTACCCAAATCTGTGGTGATATCCTCGTCTATATTGCAAGACGAGGATACCAACAAAAAATATCCTAAAACTAAATATCCTAAAAATCGCTTCATATTCTATTTTTCAAATCGAACAGCTACATCATCATAGGCGAAGTAGGCAGGAATGGTAAAGCCATAGATGCCCCCCATCTGCTCCGAATACGCGAAGTCGAACTCCACTTTCTCTACCTTGCCCAGCTCGGTCAAATCCCACTTTCGCCAATCCAGAACGACATCTTTGCCATTTACCAGATAGAACTCCGAAGAGGAGCAAGGCTCGGTGTCATCTTTCGACGCATAGCCCCTAGCGACAATCTTCAACCATGCATCGTCGTATTTGTCCAGACCGTCCCAGTTGCCACCAAACTGATCGCCTGAGTCCGTATCTTCGCGGCTCACACCCTCAATCGTCTGATTGAGCATATAGTTGGTGCAGGTGACATACATGTGGTCAATGATATGGGGACCTGTTTCGGCAAATTCAAGACTGGGAAGCACCTCTATCATCGACATGAAATCTTTGTAGCCATAGTGTACCGCGAAATTCTTGCCCGAGTGCGCACCGATAGGAGTCATCAGCTGCAGATACTGCCAACCCCAATATTCGCTCGGATTGTCGTAATACTTCTCAAGGTAAGATCTCAGATAGTCGCCGTGGTATTCCGGCTCGGTATAATCGGAAATGGCATGACCTCCACCGGCAAATGTGGTCCAACCGCTATCATAAAATGCATGCGAGAGATCCGTATGATTTTGATCCCACCAGCGATAGAGAGCTTGGTCTCCTTGATACCATGCCATAGCATAGAGCTTGTCGCCGTCTTGTTGCTTGGTATCAATCAAATCGCTCCAAGTATTGATCTCCCAATAGCCCTCTTCCAATCCTTGATATTCTAATACAAACGACTCAAACTTTTTATTTTCATCGTCCTCGAAGGTCAAGATACGCAACTCGTAAGGGAGTTCTGGTTCCGGCTTTGTCAAATCGGCCAATGCAATGGTGGTGCTAATACGCTGTGTTGCACCGCTCTCAAAATTCTTGGATGGAGTCTTCACCTCGGTAAAGGTGCTCTCATCTTCGAAGGTATAGGTGATAGTGAGTTTTGTGCCACTAACCTTCGCCGGAAGAACTACCATAGCAGCCATAACGCCCTCGTTTGCTGATTGCAACTGCTTGCCCCCTTCAAAGTTGAGCGTAATAGTGGAACTGCCGTTTGTGGTTGTGCTATCCCACTCGTTATTTGCAAAGTCAAAGATGCGCTCGCCCGCAATTTCTGCGCCCTCGGTGGTTAGGGTAATAGAGAGAAGTTTTGGCATATCCGCGTCGTCACTCTTGGTGTCAAACCAAACATAAGCGGTCTTGTGCTCCAGGTAGAACGAATTGTACTCGTCGAGTATTGCATAACCGAAGTCGCCATCATTGCCGAGATTTCCGTCTGCCGACTGCGAAGATAGCACCTTGGCATTTTTGGCCTGGTCTGTCATATTATAGAATATATGACCTGTACCAACTATTGCCGTACCACCCTTAAATTCGAATTGAGCCAGCGTACCCTCCTCTGTAATAGCCTCACTCTGGTTGTCCCCCAACCAAATATAGTCGTTTGCGCTCCACTTATATGGAATTGTAGAATTGTCGGGCGTGCCAAAAGCGGTACGGGTCCCGACATTGCAACTTCCGGTTACGATTAAACTTTCATCCGTCGATGATACAAACGATTCTTCCTTTTGACAAGCAACAAACAATGTTGCTACTATCGCAACTAATAGACTTCTTTTCATAATAGTATATCTTTTAATGTTACATATCTTCCCATGGTGAAGGTTTTTGTTGTAAGTCAGATAAGGCTATACCAGCCTCAATTGCCACATCAATAATCTCTACTTCTGGAGATTGGTAAATAGTTTTTTGCATAGCTTTTGAAGATTTATTTGTTTTGTTGATTGTTTTCGCTCGTTATCCGTGCATTGCAGTTTGAAACAAGGAGTTCCAACTCCTCGACATAGCGTTGGCGGAAGTGGTAGTGGCTGATTGCCTCGGGGGTGAGCACAAAGGTGTGCCCCTGAACCGCCGAGGTGCGACAGAGGTGCATAATCATTGCAGGAAGAAGTTCGGTAACATCCTCCACCGAGAGGTGATCACGAGTGGTGGCAGACCAGAGGACCTCGCCATCATCTCCCCATACCTTTATGTTAATGTGATAGGCAACCTGCTTGGTTGGCAGTTTGCCGAGTTGCGCAATGAACTGCGCAATCGAGACTCTGCGATGACGCACACCATCCCCTCTGCCGACTATCTCGACAAAAGCGACATCAATGGTGCTCGCAACAAGCAAACAATAAAGAGGATTTGCCTGGGCGCGCAGGGCCTTAAAAAACTTCCACAAGTTGGTTTTGAGAATATAGTTCTCCCCCTTGTGGGTTTGGGTTTGGACCGAATCCATACTCCTAATGGATGTATTGTAAGGGTTTTATCCGACATTAACCGCCTACACTACACGACCAACAACGAAGCAACAAACAAGGTACAATACGCCCTGCTCTTGGTGCTTTTTGGACAAAATGTAAACGATTAAATTCATCGTCGCTCCCAGCCCGTATCCCAGCAGGCAAAGAAACAATAATGCAAAGGCAGGTTTTCTGACTTGTCCCATTGTCGCGCCTTCCCGATTATTATCAGTGGCAAAGAGTGCGAACAACATTCATCCTTTGGGCAGAGGGTCGATTAGAGAAATAATCGCCTTGCAGGATGGGATTTACAGCAACTGGTATTGTCTTGGTTTTTCACCAAATTCCCTTTTCACCGCTTGTGATGCTTGTCACTCACGGCGCCGTTTGCAAAGGCAAAGGTAAAAATTCTTTTTGACTCCACCACACATCACCTCATTTTTTTCTTCCACCTTCCTCAATCTCTCCCTTCTCACTCGCCTGTCTATTTGAATAAAAATGTTTCTCGGGTTTGGGGATACCATCGTAGAGGGTACAAAGAAAATAGAGATATAAGATAGTCAAGGTCACTTGAACTAATCTTATATCTCTATTTTGTTTGTAGTTACTGCAAAGTAACTCCTAAATCCGCAACCTAAATAGTACAAAAGTTTTTGGTTCCGCTTTTTACAAAAAGCGGAGAAAAGTTTTTGCGGAACTTTTTGCAAAAAGCGACAAAGTTTTTGGTCTTGCTTTTTACAAAAGTGGAGAAGAGGTTTAGAACTCAACTACGGGTGCTACCTCTGCGCCTTCGTTAGCCTCGAAGTATGGTTTTGCCTCAAAGCCGCCCAGTGAGGCGATGATGCTCTTGGGGAACTTGCGGATTTGTGTGTTGAATGTGCGTGCTACCTCGTTGAAGCGGTTGCGCTCTACGGCAATGCGGTTCTCGGTACCTTCGAGCTGTGCCTGGAGCTCAATGAAGTTCTGGTTTGCTTTCAGATCGGGGTATGCCTCGCGGATCATCATCAGACGGCCGAGTGCGCTGCCCACCTCGTCCTGTGCCGACATGTATGCTGCGAGCGACTCCGAGGTGAGGTTCTCCGCATCTACGCTCACCTGTGTTGCTTTGGCGCGTGCTGCCACTACACCTTCCAGGGTCTGGCTCTCGTGTGCTGCGTAACCCTTCACGGTGTTGACCAGATTGGGTATCAGGTCGCTGCGACGCTGATACTGGTTCTCTACCTGACTCCACGCGGTCTTTACCGACTCATCGGCTGTTACCAGGCCGTTGTAACCACTAACACCCCAAATAGCCACCAATGCGATGACTGCCAATAAAATAATAGTGCTCTTTTTCATCTTTTTATCTGTTTAAATATTAATACCTTTCTTATATATAGCCCCAACTATATCTGTACGGAGGCAACCACATTAATTTCTTCAACTACGCTCCTCAATAGAAACGCATCTACGATGCTAAAATCTACCTCCTGCGCCACCTCCTCCGGACATACCGCCACCGAAGCCGCCACCGAAGCCACCACCAAAGCCTCCGCCTCCGAAGCCACCGCGATGTGAGCCGCCACCCATCGCTGTGCCTGCTGCTACGGCTGTGCTCTCCACCTCGCGACGGTTCACTATCTTGCCGCACTCGGTGCAGATGTAGGTGACATTGTAACTCTTCTGGAAGGGTGTCTTGCTGATGAGTACGCGTCCCGAGCGACGGAGCGTGTGCTTCTTGCAGTTCGGACAGCGACTCTGACGACGCACAAGGAGTATGATTATGGCAAGCGGTATGGCACCAAACAGAATGGCCACTATGGCTATTGCCAATAGATCATCCTCAGGCTCAGTCACTTCGGCAGGGTCGGCACCTTGCAATATGAGTGCCATTGCTCCTACGCCATCAATCATTCCCCTATCGAAATCGCCACTGCTGAAGTGAGGTATCATCAGGTTTTCGATTATTCGCTTGCAGATCGCATCGGGGAGCAGACCCTCCACTCCGTAGCCTGTCTCAATCTCTATCGCTCCCTGCTCCACTACGAGCAACACCAGCAGACCATTGTCGACCTCCTCGTTACCAAGCCCCCAATAGTTGAATAGTTGGTGGCGAAAATCCACGGGATCCGCGTCGCCAATCGAGGTTACCGCCACTACCGCCACCTCGGCGAGCCCCTGCTCTTTGAGGGGCACGAGGAGTGCGTTGAGCGAATCGACAGCACTGCGGCTCAATACCTCGTCGGGGTTGGTGACGAGCTGTGTGCGGTCGGCTTTTTGCACATTGGGGATGGTCTGGATGGTCCACTCACGCGGTGCGGCGCTCAGCGTCAGGAGTGCGCAGAGTAGCGAAGCAAGAGTGGTGAACAGGACTTTTCGTAACATAGGTACATATGTTTCAGAATACAAATTTATGTAATTTGGGCAAATTTTGTATTGCATAAAGCACAATAAGACAAAAAAAGCGTACATTTGCCTATAAATTGTTCGCCGAAGCGGATGATTTGCCAGCTGATGAAAACTATATAAAACAGATAAACTATGAATATGAAACTTAGACTTATCGTGATGAACTTTCTCCAATATGCCATTTGGGGATCGTATCTCACCTCTATGGGTACCTTTTTGGTAGGTGCTGGCCTTAGCTCCAATATCGGTATCTTCTATGCAACCCAGGGTATCGTGTCGCTCTTTATGCCCGCCATCATCGGTATTATTGCCGACCGTTGGGTGCAGGCACAGCGTCTGCTCGGTGTGTGCCACGGCTTGGCAGCACTCTTTATGATTGGCGCAAGTTACTATGGCTCAACTGCTGCCACTGTGGAGTTCGGCCCGCTCTTTACCCTCTACGCACTCAGTATGCTTTTCTATATGCCGACTATCGCACTGTCGAACTCGGTGGCATATACCGCTCTGAAAAGCAAGGGCTTGGATACTGTTAAGCACTTCCCGCCCATCAGAGTTTTCGGCACCGTGGGCTTTATCTGCGCAATGTTGCTGACTGATGTGCTCGGCTGGCAGTCGACCTCCAACCAGTTTATGCTCTCGGGCATCTTCGGTATCATCTTGGCAATCTACGCCTTCACTCTGCCCAACTGCCCCGTGCAGAAAAATGTGGCTAAGCAGTCGCTGGTCGATGCTCTCGGTCTGAGAGCCTTCTCGCTCTTCAAGCAGAAGAAGATGGCCTTGTTCTTCATCTTCTCGATGTTGATGGGTGTGTCGTTGCAGATTACCAATGGTTTTGCTAACCCCTTTATTACAAGTTTCCAGGAGATTGCAGAGTATGCAAACACCTTCGGCGCACAGCACGCAAATATGCTTATCTCGCTCTCGCAGGTGTCGGAGACCCTCTGTATCCTGCTGATTCCCTTCTGCTTGCGTAAGTTTGGTATCAAGAAGGTTATGCTGATTGCTATGTTCGCATGGGTGCTCCGCTTTGGCCTCTTCGGTCTGGGTAACCCCGGTGGCGGTGTATGGCTCTTCATCCTCTCGATGATTGTCTATGGTGTGGCATTCGACTTCTTCAATATCTCCGGCTCGCTCTTTGTGGATAACGAGACCGACGAGAATATCCGTTCCAGCGCGCAGGGTGTCTTTATGATGATGACTAACGGTATCGGTGCTACTATCGGTACTCTCGGTGCGCAGGCTATCGTTGATAAGTTTGTATACTCGCAGACCGAGCCCGTAGCGCAGATTGCAGGATGGAGCAGTGCTTGGTATATCTTTGCGGCTTACGCTTTGGTGGTGGCTGTGGTGTTTGCAATTTGTTTCAAATACAAGCATACAGCAGAAAAGTAATCGTAAATAATCCTTATTTGGAGTAAAATATCGGGAGGGCAAAACATTTGCTCTCCCGATTTTTGTATCTTTGCAGTAAGAAATTGTAATTATGAAAGAGAGATTAGCACCCCTCAGAGCCTACTATGCAGCGGGACATACCCGCTCGCTCGATGCAAGGCGCAAGGCACTTGCCGCACTTCGCAAGAGCATTGTGGCACACACCGACGAACTCTTTGAAGCACTCCGCACCGATCTCGGCAAGTCCGACAGGGAGAGCTATATGAGTGAGGTTGGTGTGGCACTTGCCGAGATCGACCACCTCAGCCGACATCTGCGTAGGCTTATGCGCTCGCGCAAGGTGCGTGGCTCGCTCACCATCTTTCCCTCGCGCTGCCGCGTGGTGGCTGAGCCGTTGGGTCTGGTGCTGATTGTTTCCCCCTGGAACTACCCCGTAAACCTTACCTTCGCACCTCTGGCAGGTGCTGTGGCGGCAGGTAACTGTGTGGTGATCAAGCCCTCGCAGACCTCGGCTGCTACGCGCGCGGTGATGGAGAGGATTGTTGCCGAGGCCTTCAATCCCGCACACGTCGCTATGATGTGCCTCGATCACGAGCAGACAGACAGGCTGTTGGATGAGAAGTTCGATCATATCCTCTTTACCGGCAGTGCCCGTATTGGGCGCGAGGTGATGGCTAAGGCGGCACGCCACCTCACCCCCGTAACCTTGGAGTTGGGCGGCAAAAGCCCCTGCATCATTGCGGCGGATGCCGACCTTCGCGTGGCGGCACGCAGGGTGGCGTGGGGCAAGACCTTTAATGCGGGGCAGACCTGCATCGCTCCCGACCATGTATGGGTAGAGCGTTCGGTGGCCGATAGATTTGTGGAGTATCTTGCCGAGGCGTTGGATAATATATATGGTATGCCCGCGATGGAGAGTGCACAATATCCTCATATCATCACCCGCCGCGCTCTTGACCGACTTGTGGGCTATACAGATGGCTCGTCGGGCAGGGTGGTTTATGGTGGCAGTGTTGATAACGAGCGACTTGCGTTGGCCCCTACGGTGCTCAGAGAGGTGCCGATTGATAGCCCCGTTATGCAGGATGAGATTTTCGGCCCTGTGATACCTGTGCTCGAATATGATAAGATAGAGGATGTAATCGAGTATGTCAACAACAATCCTAAGCCGCTGGCACTCTACTACTTTGGGCGCAAGAGTGATGGCCGAGAGGTGATTGCTCGTACCTCGTCGGGCGGTGCTTGCATCAACGATGTAGTGATGCACTTTGCTGCGCTGAACGCCCCCTTTGGTGGCGTGGGCGAGAGCGGTATGGGCAAGTACCACGGGGAGGACTCCTTCTTGACCTTCTCAAATCGCCGTGCGGTGCTGGTTTCGGGTCGCCATATCGACCTGCCTCTGCGCTATCCTCCCTTTCCGCCACTCGGCCTGCTCAAAAAGTTTATGTAGCCGATGGAGGGACTGCTCGAACTCGGATACCTCGGCCTCTTTCTGGGGGCATTTCTGGCAGCGACTGTCGTGCCGTTCAGTAGCGATGTGCTGCTGGTGGGTATATTGGCACTCGGTGGCAGCCCTGTGATGACGGTGGTTATGGCGAGCCTCGGCAATTGGACGGGTGGACTGACTACCTATTGGCTTGGCCGACTCGGCAAGTGGGAGTGGATTGAGCGGTGGTTCAAGGTGACACGCGAACGACTCGAAGCCCAAAAAGCAAAGGTCGATAAGTGGGGCAGCCTGCTCGCCTTTCTCACTTGGCTACCCGTTGTGGGCGACCTGATGGCTATTGCCTTGGGATTCTATAAGGTGCACTTCGGTCGTACGGCGCTGTTTATGGCGATTGGAAAAAGCCTTCGTTTTATTATGTGGGCATTATTGTACGAAGCCATCTGGCCGGTAAATTCTGCACTTCCCTTGTAGACCAAATGCTCATTTACACATAACGTTTCCCGTGTTAATGGTGAAAAGCCGTCTGATTGGTAAATTTGGTGTTGCAGCTATTTTTGTCTCGCTCACATACACCTAAGTATGCTCGCTTCCCCAAAAACATCTGCGCCTAAAATTTCCTCAATCATACGACTTTTGAAGTTCAGAGGAGGCAATGAGTGAACACCAACTCCTCACTAAATTCCCTATACTCCCTAAATACCAACACCGCCAAGTATTTTTAACTACTTGGCGGTGTTATGTACTCTTATACCTTACAAACAATAATCCTCTTCCGAGAAGAAATGTGCGGCTTCTATCCTTGCATTTTCGTCGCTGTCGGAGGCGTGGATGGCGTTCTCGGTAACATCCTTGCCAAACATAGCGCGGATAGTGCCGGGCTCGGCCTTTTGGGGGTTGGTCGCGCCAACCACTCTGCGCAACTCAGCCACTGCGTCGTCGCGCTCCAAGACCGCAACGATGACAGGACCGGAGGTCATATACTCCATCAACTCATCGAAGAAAACCTTCTCCTTGTGTATTGCGTAGAACTCGCCAGCCTTCTCCTGTGAGAGGCGTGTGGCACGCATAGCGGCAATGCGGAAACCGTGCGAGAGAAGGATGTCGATAATTTTCCCCTCTGCTTTTTTGCGCATCGAGTCCGGCTTGATAATGGTGAATGTTCTGCTCATAGTATCAGGTATTTAGGTAGTTAGGTCTTGGGCGAGTGCGGACTACTCCTCCTCCAAAGGGCGGGCCGAGGTGTAGTTCTCCCACTTGGCGATTGCGGCCTCCATATCGGCAGGCAGAGGAGTCTCAAAATAGATCTCCTTGTGCGTTGTGGGGTGTACAAAGCCCAGACACCTTGCGTGGAGTGCCTGGCGGGGCAATAATTCGAAGCAGTTCTCCACAAACTGCTTATACTTTGCAAAAGTTGTTCCCTTCAGAATCCTATCTCCACCATAGCGCGCATCGTTGAAGAGCGGGTGGCCGATATACTCCATATGCACCCTAATCTGGTGTGTGCGGCCCGTTTCGAGGCGGCACTCTACAAGTGTCACATAACCAAAGCGTTTCACTACGCGCCAGTGGGTCACCGCCTCCTTGCCCTGACTGCCGTCGGGGAATACCGCCATCTTCAACCTGTCTTTCAGGCTACGGCCGATGTGGCCCTCAATCCTGCCCTCGTCCTCAGCAAAGTCGCCCCAGACAAGTGCCAGATAGCGGCGGGTGATGGAGTGGTCGAAGAATTGGCGTGCGAGGTGTGCGTGAGCCTTCTCGTTCTTGGCAACCACCAAGAGTCCGGAGGTGTCCTTGTCGATACGATGCACAAGCCCTGCCCTCATATCGCCCTCGGCAAATCCGGGTGCATCTTTCAAGTGCCAAGCCAGCGCATTGACCAGCGTACCCTCATAGTTGCCGTGGCCGGGGTGAACGACCATACCTGCGTGTTTGTTGACAATCAACAGGCTGTCGTCCTCGTAGAGTATTTCGAGAGGTATGTTCTGCGGGATAATCTCAATCTCACGCTTGGGGTATGGCATCACAATAGAGATGCGGTCGAGCGGCTTTACCTTATAGCTTGACTTGACAGCCTTGCCATTGACAAGTATAGAGCCACTATCGGCAGCCGCCTGCACACGCGAGCGCGAGCAGTGCTCCAATCGGTCTACCAGGTATTTGTCGATGCGCAACATCGATTGCCCCTTATCGACCGTTACCGAGAAGTGCTCGTATAACTCATCCTGCTCCTCACCCTCTTCGAGTTCGGGGTCGGTAAGTGCGCTTGTCTGCTCCTCCAATATCTCTTTATACTCCATTTTTTCTCAATATGTTTTTACCTTCCTGATTCTACCTTCCTGACGGTATTACTTGCACGACCAAAATCAGAAAAAATCCTCCTCTTCGTAGTCGGCAGGCATACCGGCTGCCTCCATCAGTTTCTCTCGTGCCTCAGCCTCGGCCGCCTCTTCGCGTGCCTTGGCCTCTGCCTCCTCGCGGCGACGAGCCTCTTCGTCTGCTGCGGTCACGCCTCGATTTACGCGTTCCTCGTCGAGTGACAGCGAGAGTGCTACACTGCTACCGAGGTTTGCCACCGAACCCTGCGCGGGCGACTGCGCATATACGCGTGCGTTGCGCTCGTTGAGCTGGTTGACACCCTCGTCGGAAGTAATTCTTCCTACATTCAGACCCGAGTCCCACAGACGGCTCTTAGCCTCGTAGAGGGTCATACCCACCAGACGGGGCACCGATACGCGGCTCTTCTCCTCATCTTCGCCACGACCCACAACAAGGGTTATGCCCGAACCAACTTCAGCCTCTACCTTGTCACCCTCCTTGATGGTGCGACCATTGAACTTCTGCGAAAGGATGTAGTTGGCGGCAATATCCTCTACATATTCAAGTTTTTCGATCTCAAGACCTACATTCTCAAGGTTGTTCTTTGCCTGACGCAGTGAGTAGCCTGTGACATAGGGTATCTCAACCATCTTCTGACGGTAGGAGTTGACGGTGACAAAGACGCGACGCCCCTTCTTTACCTCAGTGCCTGCTTTGGGATTCTGCTCCAAAACAATGCCGCCATCGTAGATGGGTACAAAGAGCGAATCGCTCACCTCGATACGCAGGTTGCCACTGCTCTCTGCTACTGCCATAGCGTCGTCAAGCAAGAGGCCGACCATATCGGGCACCTCGCGGTAGTGACCGTGTCGGGTGAAGATGCCAAGAAGTACCTGTACCACAAAGACACCGATAATCAGTAGGCTCGCAGCCAATACCAGGTGGCGGATGACGGTCTGCTTCATTGTGCGCTCAGCGGGTGCGCTCGCCTTTTGTGAGGTAGGCTTGTTTGCCGCGGGGCGTTTGGGGGTAGGTTTTCTCTGTTCCATATTTTTTCTTCGTTTTATTTTACAGGGTTGTAGAAGGTGTCACGCTCGATGGGTGTGCGACCGTTGCGGGCTGCCATCGCCTCAATCTCGGCAATCGTCAGACGCGGACGCTGGTCCTCAGCACCTGCCATCGAGTATATCTTTGTGCTGTCGTCGATTGTGCCGTCAATATCGTCGGCACCATAGGCGAGAGCCATCTCTGTCGTCTGCTTGCCATACATCACCCAATAGGCCTTGATGTGGGGGATGTTGTCGAGGAATATGCGTGAGAGTGCCAAGGTGCGCAAGTCCTCTTCGAGGCTCACCTCACCCAGCGACTCCATCTTGTTGCCCGCACTGCGATATTTGAGGGGGATGAAGGCGTTGAAACCACCCGTGCGGTCCTGCAACTCGCGCAGACGGTTGAGGTGGTCAATGCGCTGAGCACGACTCTCCATATGTCCGTAGAGGATTGTGGCGTTGGTGGGTATGCCGATTGAGTGTGCCGCCTCGTGGAGTGCCAGCCACTGCGCTGTGCTGCCCTTGTCGGGGCAAATCT
The DNA here is from genome assembly GCA_017631375.1 of Tidjanibacter sp. Lineage (GTDB taxonomy): Bacteria > Bacteroidota > Bacteroidia > Bacteroidales > Rikenellaceae > Tidjanibacter. The sequence goes on from JAGBTK010000017.1 coordinate 14,342, forward strand.
TGGCGCGAAGTTCTTCATCGAAAATCTCGGCACCACCGCCAGGGATAGCCTCCATGCCTGCCTCACGCAAGCGGGTAAGACCTTCGGTGTAGGTAAGTCCCGCTTTCTCAATCATATAGGCGAGTTCGATAGCGGTAAATGCCTTGACAGTAGCACCAGGTACGGCACGCTTGACACGCGAAATCATCTCGATATAGTGGTCAAGGTCGTGGTCGGGATGGACACCGCCAACAATATGAACTTCCGTGGCACCGCTGTCTGCCTTCGAGAGTGCTATCTGCTCAATCTCGTCGAGCGAGTAGTTCCACGCCTCTGCCGAGCCGCGCGGACGACGGTAGGAGCAGAAGAGGCAGTTGAAACGACAGATGTTTGTCGGCTCGATGTGGAAGTTGCGGTTGTAGTAGAGTGCATCGCCACAGGTGCGCACACGACAGAGTGTGGAGAGGCGGGACAGTTCCTCGAGGGGTGCCTCCTCCATCAGTCTAAGTGCTTCGTCGGTAGTGATGCGCTCGCCAAGTTCTATTTTGTTGTATATCTTTTCCATATCTTAGAATTCGGTTGTAATCAGTTTGCAAATCCTTTCGCGTGCACGATGAATCTGGGTCTTGACCGTGCCGAGTGGCAGAGAGAGAGCCTCTGCAATCTCCTCGTATGAATACTCCTTGAAGAAGCGGAGCTCGATGAGTTTGCGGTATCGCTCGTCCATCTGCGAAAGGTGGCGTTCAAGCTCGGTGCGACGCTGTGAGTTGATGATGCGCTCGTCGGGCAGAATCTCTGTCGATGCCGACTGCATTACATCGCTTGCCCCGCGCAGGGAGTCGATGGAGAGTTCGTCGTGACGCTTGCGTGACCAGTCAATAAGTGTGTTGCGTGCTATGGTGTATATCCACTGCCCGAAGGTGTAGGCAGGATTGTATTTGTCAATGTTGAGGAAGACTTTTACAAAGGTCTCCTGCATCAGATCTTCGATATCTTCGTTACTACCCCCTCCGCAACGCTGCACATAGAATTTGTAGATGGCATCTTTGTATCGGTTGAAGAGCACCTCAAAAGCTGAGGAGTCGCCGTCCGATATGAGAGATACCAACTGCTGGTCGGTGAGGATTATGTAACTGCCTATTTCCATCTCTTCTTTTTGCGTACGCTAAGCGACAAGAGTGCGAGTTGTGTTTCGTATATGGGGGAGAGGAGGTCGTAGATGAGGTATATCCACATCAGACCACGCTCACCAAGTCTTCTGCCCAGACGATGGGTCTGGAACATCAGACAGTTGGCACGAATCAGCAACAGAACTGCGGCAAAAAGTTTGCCGTAGAGGGGTGCGGTGATGAGCAGGAAGATGATTGCAGCAAAGAATATGGTTCTCAGCCAATACTCTATTGCGATGCCAATCCTAAGTGCAGGCGCATAATGTTTAAAAGTCTGGCGCAGACGCTTGCGCTCCTGCTGCCACCAGCCGATGCCGCCCCACGCCTTGCGACGCACCACCGATGAGGGACCAGCTACGACAGTTGTGTTCTCTGCCGAGGCGATGGTCATTACATAGAGGTCATCCTCGCCCATATTAAGGCTGAGGTGGTTGAAGCCTCCCGTGCTGAAATATAGCGACTTGCGAATGCCGAGATTGTGGATTGAGCCGCGATATGGGTTGTGGCGCATTGCCGAGGAGAGCCAGCGTGCCGAGGCGTAAAGGTTGTCGCAACGGATGAGTTTGTTTGCCAAACCCTTGCCCGGAACGATGCCGCAGTAGCCGATGACCACCTCTGCGCTCTCAAAGCCTCTCGCCATCAGCTCCAGCCAACGAGGCGATGCGGGCTCGGCACTTTGGGTGGAGAGGATGACATTATCGTAGTGTGCGGCTTTGATGCCGATGTTCAGCGCGAGTTTGTTGCCGATGCCGATGCGGGGGTTATAAACCATCTTGGTAACCGACAGACGGTAGTCGTTGTCGCAGATGGTGCTGAGTTGTGCGTTGAACTCCTCGTCGGGGGTGTTCACGACAAAGATAACCTCAAATCGGGGGTGGGTCTGCTGTTTCAGTTTGGGGATGACTCTCTCAAAATAGCTGAAATCGGGATCGAAGAAGGGAATGATGACAGATACTGCCGGTGGCTCAGTGCCCTGCACCGAACGACGGCGACGACGATAGGTCGCAATGCGTCCGTAGCGACGAGCATAGTAGATGATTTGTGCCACAAAGGTCACCAGAGCAACCAATGCGATGGGTAGTCCCCACTCTCCGAGATATTCTGTAATCCACTCAATGGCGGTGATAAATGATTCCATTTTCTTTTTAATTGCTTATTTAACCCACAAATTTAACTAAAATTTGTGAAAAACGGAATAATAGGTATTTTTGTGGAGAAAATGAAGTTCGAATTATTACATACCGACCCCTCGTCGAGGGCAAGAGCAGGTCTGATTACTACCGATAACGGAGTGATCGAGACCCCTATTTTTATGCCTGTGGGCACTGCAGCAAGCGTGAAGGGTATCTTCCATCGCGATTTGGAGGATGTTGGTGCGCAGATTATTTTGGCAAACACCTACCATCTCTACCTCCGTCCCGGAACTCAGGTGTTGGAGGCTGCAGGAGGTATCCACGGTTTCAGCACCTGGCAGCGACCCGTGTTGACCGATAGTGGCGGTTTTCAGGTGTTCTCACTGGCCGCTTGCCGTAAACTGACGGAGGAGGGCTGCCGTTTTAGTTCGCATATTGACGGCTCAAAACACCTCTTTACCCCTGAGAATGTTATTGATACTCAGCGCAGTATCGGTGCAGATATTATGATGGCTTTTGACGAGTGTCCTCCCGGAGATTCGGACTATCGCTATGCTGCACGCTCACTCGATTTGACTCATCGCTGGTTGGAGCGTTGCTTTAATCGCTACCACTCCACCGCACCAAAATATGGTTATCACCAGTCGCTTTTCCCGATTGTGCAGGGCTGCGTCTATCCCGAACTTCGCGTGCGCTCGGCAGAGTTTGTGCAGCAGTTCAATGCCGACGGCTATGCTATTGGCGGTCTGGCGGTTGGCGAGCCTACGGATAAGATGTACGAGATGGTGGAGATTGTCAATGATGTCCTCCCCACCGACCGTCCTCGCTATCTGATGGGTGTGGGTACTCCTGTAAATCTGCTTGAGAATATCGAGCGCGGAGTGGATATGTTTGACTGCGTGATGCCTACCCGCAACGGCCGTAACGGTATGCTCTTTACGAGCGAGGGTATCATCAACATCCGCAACGAGAAGTGGAAAAACGATTTTTCGCCCATCGACCCTGCGGGTACAGCCTTTGTCGATACGCTCTACTCGAAGGCTTACCTTCGCCACCTTAATATTTCGGGCGAGATGATGGCGGCGCAGATTGCCTCGCTGCACAACATCGGTTTCTACTTGTGGCTGGTCAAGGAGGCTCGTCGCAGGATTCTTGACGGTACATTTGCCGAGTGGAAGGCCGAGATGGTCGTGAAACTTGCCCGACGCTTATAAGTGATTGATAACAAGGTGTTCAGAAGACAATGGAACAGGAGAAAAATATATATACAGGCAAGCGCGAGAGTCTTGGTTTTAAGATTCTCGACCGCTATATTACCCGAAAGTTTTTGGGTACATTCCTCTTTGCCATTGCTCTGATTGTGGTTGTGGTGGCGGTCTTTGACGCTGCCGAGAAGGTGGATGACTTTATCGAGATGAAGGCTCCTCTGTCGGCAATTCTTGGCGACTACTACCTCAATTTTATCCCCTATTTCATCAATCTTTTCTGCGGTCTGTTCACCTTTATCGCTGTAATCTTTTTTACCTCGAAGATGGCATATCAGACCGAGATTGTGGCTATGCTGAGTGGCGGTATGAGTTTCCGCCGACTGATGTGGCCCTACTTTATCTCCTCGATTGTGATCACTATTCTGTCGTTGGTGCTCAACTTGTGGGTTATCCCCGTTGCACAGGGTCACGTTGTGGAGTTTGAGCGTCTGTACCTTAAAAAGAACCGTTCGCTGCGCTACGAGCCACAAATTTATCGCCAGATAGATGACGGAACATTTGTCTATATCCGCAACTTTACGGGAGGCAATTCGGCAACCTTCCTCTCGGTAGAGACTTATGTGGACAACAGTATTGTATCGTCGCTTGAGGCGCGCAATGTGAAATTTGACGAGGAGAGTATGCGATGGAGTGCTCCGAACTATATCATCCGCACCTACAATGGCGAGGAAGAGCAGTTGGAGAAGTTTAAGGACCTCGATACTATGCTCAACCTCTCGCTTGTGGAGATGGGTAAGCTCACCGATGTCGTTACCACGATGAAGATTGGCGAACTCAGCGAATTTATTGAACAACAGCAGGCTAAGGGTTCCGATATGCTTGCCTACTTTGAGGTGGAGCGTCAGAAACGCTACTCCTACCCGCTGGCAACATTTATCCTTACGATTATTGGTGTGTCGCTCTCTTCGCGCAAGGTGCGTGGCGGCACTGGTCTGCATATCGGTCTGGGTATCGGCCTCTGCTTTACCTATATTATGATTGCCCGAGTGGCTGAGGAGATTGCCAAAGGTAGCGGCACGATGCCGGGAGTGCTGGTGTGGATTCCCGATATCGTCTTTGCCGTAATTGCCGTTGTGCTCTATCGCAAAGCCCCAAAATAGAAGAGGATGGCGGAGTGAAATATATGGTTTGGCTATCGTAGTTATACGGTAGCCATTTTATTTATACATACCTTATTGTGTGGCGTTATTGCCTTTGTTGAGGTGTTGATGTTTTGTTTGGGCGTCGTAGCGATAATCGGCTTGCCCGATTGCGGAAAAAGTCAAAAAACTACTTTTGTGTGTTTAATCATCCAAATAGGACAAAAATGATAAAAGAGAATCTGGTTAAGATGTATGCCGAGAGTTTTGCAGCAAATGCCGAACTGCCTGCTCTCAACGACTATTTCAGTGGCGAGAAGATGAGCTATATGGAGCTCGCTACCGAGATTGCTAAACTGCACCTCCTTTTTGAGAAGGTGGGTATTCAGCCTGAAGATAAGATTGCCCTTATTGGTCGCAACAACCCCCGCTGGGTGATGACCTATGTGGCAACCATCACATATGGTGCTGTCTTGGTGCCTATCCTCCAGGACTTCAACCCCGTTGATATGACCAATATCATCGATCACTCCGACTCGCGTCTTCTTTTTGTGACTGCCAATATCCTTGAGAATATCGACTTGTCTGCTTGCAAGAAGATTGAGGCGGCTGTCGATCTCGATGACTTCCACTGTTCCTACGAGCGTGAGGGTAGTGTGGTAACCGACTTCCAGGCAGCGCGCAACGAGATCTTCGCATCGCGCTATCCCAATGGCTTCACCACTGTCGATATTAAGTATCCTGAGGTGCCCAACGAGAAGCTCGCAATCATCAGCTACACCTCCGGTACAACAGGTTATAGCAAGGGTGTTATGCTCACTATCAACAACTTGAGCGCAAATGTGAAGTTCGCTCTCGATTACAAGTTCCATGTTCGCGGTTCGCGTGTATTGGGACTTCTGCCTTTGGCTCACGCTTATGGCTGTGCGTTTGATATGCTCACTCCGCTGGCTGCCGGCTCGGAGATTCACTTGCTCGGTAAGACTCCCGCTCCCGCTGTCCTGATTAAGGCGATGAAGGAGGTTAAGCCCAGCCTGCTTTGCACCGTACCTCTGGTTATGGAGAAGGTGGTGCGCAAGCAGGTTATGCCTAAGCTCAACAAGCCCGTGATGAAGATCCTGACCGCTATCCCCGGTCTGAACCGTGTGATTTATAATAAGGTGCGCGATACTATGCTCGCTTCGTTTGGTGGCTGCATCTCCGAGGTGAATATGGGTGGTGCGGCTGTGGCTCCCGATGTGGAGAAGTTGCTCAAAAAGGTGCGCTTCCCCTTCACCGTTGGCTACGGTATGACCGAGTGTGCTCCTCTGATCAGTTACACCCCCTGGCGTCAGTACAAGCTCACCTCGTGTGGTAGAATCCTGCCCGGTATGGAGGTGCGTATCGATTCGCCCGATGCACAGAATATCCCCGGAGAGATTTGCGTGCGTGGCGAGAATGTGATGCTCGGCTACTACAAGAATGAGGATGCTACCAATGCAGTATTCGACAAAGAGGGCTGGCTCCACACAGGCGATGTGGGTATCACCGATCCCGATGGCACTATCTATATCCGTGGTCGTAGCAAGACTATGATTCTTACCGCTAACGGTCAGAATATCTACCCTGAGGAGATTGAGGCTAAGCTCAATGCACTGACAGGTGTGTTGGAGAGCCTTGTATATGAGCAGGGTGGTCGTATGACTGCACTTGTGGTTGCCGATCCCGACTTTGTTCGCACAAATAAGCTCTCTCCCTCAGATGTTAAAGAGCTGATGCAGGCAAACCTTGCAAAATTAAATACTCTGGTTGCTCCCTACGAGAAGGTTAGCGAGATTAAGGTCTGCACTGAGGAGTTCGCAAAGACTCCCAAGCGCAGTATCCGTCGCTATCTCTATCCCGATGCAGCAAAACTTGCAGAGTAGAGAGATATAGCTGCATTGCCGACGGCTATATGTTTTTCATAACAAACAGGGAAGCCCGACTACATTAGTGGTCGGGCTTTTTTTTGTGCTTAGATGTCGTTGCGGGGAGTGGCTATTGGAAAATAGCGTCGTGCGAAGTGTGGGCTGCCGCCTCGTCGGGAAGGCACTCCAATAGGTAGATAGGCACTTTCGACAGCAACTCCGAGAGGGTAGTGCAGATCTCGTCAAGGTCGCGCTCGCGCTTTTGGAGTGTGGGCAGGCAGGAGGGCAGCAGAGCGCCGAATGCCGTGATTGTTGATTGGCGGGTGATGCGGTTGTAGGGTGCCTGACGCAGACGCACCATTGCTGCCAGTTCCACCGATTGATTGTTGTAGCAGTGTGTCTTGCCGCTCCACGGTGAACCATAGACCAGCGGAGAGGAGCGGTCGGTACGGATGATAGGACCGTCGTCGTTGAGAAGATGGCAATCTTCTATGTGCTTGAGCCACAAGCGAGTATGTGTGGATTTACCTGTGCCCGACTCACCGAGGAACATCGCTCCGCGCTCGGCGTGAACAATTGTCGATGAGTGGATGATCAGTGTGCGTGCGCCGATTGTGGCGAGCGAATAGGCAAAGACCATGAGGTGGTCGAGCAGGTATCTCCACTCGGGGGCAGAGGTGGGGAAATCGGTGTGGTAGGTGTGGAGTGGCTCGCCTGTTGCGCCCTCGCCGAGGGGGCAGAGTAGCGATGCCGAGAAACTTTCGTTGCCCGACCACAGAGTGAGCAGATAGCACTCCTCATAGTAGCGCAGTGTGCAGCGACCTTCCGCCAGATCGTAGTCGAGTGTGCGGAGTGGGTCGGTGGCGGGAGGTGTTACCTTACCGTCGAAACAGAGGCGCATACGGGGCGGCTCACTGCTGTCGGCAGTATAGAAACGGGGGTAGTTGGGCGTCTGATCTGCCAACTCTCTGACACCCTCGCCCTGCCACTCAATAATGTGGTCGGCAATACTCAACCTTACCATAAATCCTTATTCCTCAATGAGTTTTGCTTCACGCAATTTCTCTATCCAAGCCGCTGCATCGCGGGTGGCAATCTCCTCGCTCTGACCATAGTCGTTCTTGATTATAGCCACAACATCTGCCACGGTAAAGTCGCGTTCCGAGAGAGCATTCCACAACTCTACGCTGGTTGCGTTGAAGGAGATGATGGAGGTGGTGTTTACATTGGTAGCACCAACTGCCACAATGACATTCTCGCCCGCAATTTTGCGGATTTTGTACTCACTTTTGATTCTCATCGTCTTATAACTCTTTTAACTATTTGCTTTGCAATAAATATGGGGGTACGGAGTGCCTTGCACATCAGACTGTGGCGTGATTTTCTGCGCCAAGCCTTTGTGCCATAGTCTGTTACCATTCCGTCGGGGTGTATTATACGGGCAACTCGTGCAACTACCTCCGCAGGCTCTGTCTGCTCTGTCAGACAGCAATTTCCGTCACCTTTGAAGATGAGTTTGCCCTCCCTGATACCAAAATAACGGTGGAGAGTGTGGCGGCCATTGTGGCGAAAAAGTACCACATCACCACGCTTCAACTCCTCGGCCGATATCCGCACAAGCCTTACGCTCTCTATACCGTCGCGCAAGAATGGGCGCATACTGAACCCTTTTACCTTGATATCGACAGATAGCCCCTGCTCCAACATCTCCTCCACCGATTGGAAGAAGATGTCGTTGTCGATTGTTATTTGTTTTCTGTCAAGGCTCATAACTTACTGTGCATCAAGGTTAAATATGCGCTCGCAGAAGTCGAGTGTCTGGTCGTTGTGCGATATGAACAGTATCGTCAGCGAACTGTCGGCTGCCGACAAACGCTCGATAGACTCCACAATCTCCTCAGCCGTCTGGTGGTCGAGAGATGAGGTCGCCTCGTCAAAAAGCAATACCGATGCTTGTTTGTAGAGAGCGCGGGCAATTCCGATGCGCTGACGCTGACCGCCCGACAGACGGCATCCTGCCTCGCCCGTTATCGTGTCTGCCCCCTCGGGAAGCGATGCGACAAACTCGTCAAGTGAAGCCGCTCGGAGTGCCTCAGCCAGACGCGCACGGTCAATCTGAGAAGGCTCAATGCCAAAGGCAACATTCTCTGCTATCGATTGGTCGGGCAGGAAGAGGTCCTGTGAAACATAGGCTATATTGTTTTGCCACTTGCGGCGATTTGTGACCGTAATCTCCACTCCATCCACGCTCAGAGTGCCGCTCTGAGGCTCGATAAGTGCGGCAATGATGTTGAACAGCGTACTCTTTCCCGCACCCGATGGACCTTTGATGCCGATGCGCTCGCCTTTGCCGATGGCAAGCGAGAGATTTCTGATGACGGGCTCTGCTTCATCTGTATAGCCAAAGGTGATGTTGTTGAGTCTGATTTCGCGCTCGAAGGGGAGTCGCTCGGTGCTATCGTCGGTAATAATCTCCTCATCACCTGAGAGTTCGGTGGTGAGAGTCTCGATGACATAGGCGTGGCGTTTATACTCGGTCCAGGATGCGAGTATGCGGTTGATCGCGGGAATCATTCGGTAGGCTGCCATCGCAAAGATGCCGAGCACTATCTTCAGATCGCTCAGATTGCTACCTGAGGCAAGACCTACGGTGATGATGAGTACCACAGCCGCCACGAGCGATAACTCGGTGGTGTAACGCGAGATGGTGCGCATACGGTTTGCCTTTACGGAGTATCGACCGAGCCTTTTGAGATTGTCGGCAAAACGACGGCTGACATAGGGACGGGCGTTGCCGATGACCATATCGCCATAGCCACGCAGCGTCTCGAACATAGCCTTGTTTTGTGCCACCTGCTCACGATTTTCGCCCGTGCCGTTCTCGATCATTCGCTTTCGCACCACTCGCGAGTAGATCAGAGCGGTGGGGATAAAGACGGCTGCTGCAAGCAACATAATGGTCGGGTTGTAGATTGTGAGCGCGCCGAGCAGCACGACCAACAATATCGACTCGGTCAGCACGGTGAGCAGAGTGCCAACCACATAGAGCGCAAAGCGGTAGCAGAGAGCATTGACATTGTTGACAAGGGTTGTGGTGTTGTGCCCGCGGATAAAGAGCAGCCCCCTGCCCAGGTAGTTATTGAACATACGACGCGAGAGGTCGTGGTAGAGGCTGATTGAGAAACGGTGCAGGCGGTCGCCGATAACCACAGCCAGCAGACTCTTGACAATGATAACTCCCAGAACACATAGGGCAACGGCTGTCACAAACGATCCCGTTGAGGTGAAGCCGCACCAATCATAGATCGCTCCGATGGCGGGATGAGCCACCACAGCCTTCTCGTCGAGCACTAGCAGCAACACCGAGATTAGTGCTGCGATGCCAATAAGGTCGAGCAGTGCTGCCACAATACTTGCCACCACCACCGCAGGAATTTTCTTACGGATAGCGGGGGAAATCAATCTATATGCCTCTCTGATGCCCATGCGGTGTGTTTGTAAAGTACAAATATACTCTTTTTTGGTGAATATCAACACTCTCACCATCACTTTTAGCCCGTATGCCGTATGTAAAAAAAATCGTAAAAATCTAAACTAAAGTTGCGAACTTTGTTAAAAATGGTTAATTTTACCCTCAAATTAGGTTGAAGACATATTCTCTAAAATTATTAATTACATAAAGTTTAAAAAAATGAAATTTTCGTTTAGAAAACTGCTGGCCTTCGTTCTTCCGTTGGCTATGGTAATGGTGTCGTGTAACGATGACGACCCCAGCTACTCGAACCCCTATCTTACAGTGGGTAATCGTAATGTGAGCTTCACTAAGGATGGTGGTACTGCTACCTTCGAGATTGACGCTAACCGCTCGTGGACTATCACCGCTTCTGAGACTTGGTTGGTTGCTTCGCCCGCTTCTGATGACAACAAGACCGGCGTTGAGAAGAGATCTACCGTTACTATTACCGCAACTGCAAATGAGGGCGGTCCCCGTAACGCAACTCTGACCATCGCATCGCCTGCAATGACTGATCCTATCATTATCAATGTGGCTCAGGAGGGCGAGGGTGCAACTGCTATCAAGGATGTTGCTGCTATGGAGAAGGGCTCGCAGGTTACCCTGAAGGGTACTGTTGCTGCTGTTACCACCCAGAGCTTTGTGATGGCTGACAATACAGGTGCTATCTTGATCTATCTCGGCACAGAGTCAACCGTTACTGTTGCTATTGGCGATAAGGTTACCGTTAAGGGTAAAACCGATGCTTACAACGGTCTGCCCCAGATTGCTAAGGATGGTGTAGAGGTTACTAAGACCGGTACTGATGCTACTTGGGCTCCTACTCCCACAGAGATTACCGCAGATGAGTTTACCGCATACGCTGAGAATCTTTCGGTTAAGTATGTGAAGATGGCAGGTAAGTACTCCTTCTCCGACTCGGGCAAGGGTTACAACTACTACAACTTCAATATGACCGGTTCGTCGGCTAAGGGTAGTTTCTCCTATACTCCCGACAATCTTGTTGCTGGTTTTGAGAACAACAGCAATGTAATCGTTGAGGGTTATCTGATTGGTGTTAATACCAGCAACTATACTCAGATTGCTCTTGTGAAGATGACTATTGACGAGGGCTATGTAGAGCCTGAGAAGCCTGAGGCTACTACTGCTACCATCGCTGATGTATTGGCAGGTACCAATGGCGACGCTTTCAAGGTAGAGGGTACTGTAGGTGCTGTAACCAAGAAGTCGTTCATCCTTGTTGACGCTACCGGTGCGCTCAATATCTATTCTAATGGCACTCCCAAGGCTGGCGATGCTGAGTTGAAGGTTGGTGACAATGTTACCGTTGAGGGCGTTCGTGGTGAGTACCAGAGCGCTGCACAGCTCAACGAGCCTGTTGTTACTGCTCGCGAGGGTGCTGCTGTTGCACTTCCCACCGCTGAGGAGTATGACGCTGCTAAGCTGGATGCATATATCGACAACCCCACCACCAAGTTGGTGAAGATTGCAGGTACCTACTCGGTTTCGGGTACTTACTACAACCTTGTTGTTGATGGTGTAAGTGTTGCTAAGGGTGGTAGCTTCTACCAGACTCCCGCATCGGTTATTGGTGATATCCAGAGCGGTACTCCAGTTGTTGTTGAGGGTTACCTAGTTGGTTACAACAATGGTAAGTATGTAAATATTCACGCTGTTAAGATGGATGTTGACGCTACTCCTTATCTGAATGTAGCAACTACCGTGTATGAGGTTGCTGCTGCCGGTGGCGATGTAGAGATTGCTGTTAATACCAATATTGAGAATTGGACTGCTACCGTTTCGGAGGAGTGGACTAAGACTATGGCTGAGGGTAAGGTTACCGTAACCGTTCCCGAGAATACCGCTGCAGAGGGTCGCACCGCTACCGTTACTATCTCGGCTGAGGGTGTTGAGGATGTGGTTGTTACTATCAAGCAGGAGGGTGCAAGCGCAGGTGAGCCCGTTAAGTACGAGTTGGTAACCGACGCTGCTACTCTTGCTGAGGGTGATGAGATTATCTTTGTTGGTTTGATTAAGAGCAGTGGTGTTTATCACGTAGCAGCAGATCCTAACTATGCTTCGGGTACTACTTATCTGAAAACCATCATTGTTGACGCTCCTACCGATAATGTAATTACAATCACTGGTGAGAAGATTGATGTGTTTGCGGTAGAGGCTAGCGGAACTTTCTTCAAGTTTAAATCTGCTGAGCAGGGCAAGTACCTTGGTTATAAAGGAAATGGTAACTATATCACTTATGATGCAGGTGATGATGTGATTGATGAGTGGAGCATTGCAGCAGGTGCAGATAATGCTATGACTATTACACTTAATGGTCAGGATACCTCAGGTAATGACCGTTTCTTCCAGTGGAATGCAAACAATACCCGTTTCTCGGCTTATAAGAGCTCTAGCAATCAGGCTGATGCTATGATTTTCCGCAAGGTTACCGAGTAATCCATACCGTTAATTAATAAAAGGCACTGTAAATTTTGCAGTGCCTTTTTTTATCTTTGAGCAAATTTATACCTTTGTGGGTACGATAAACAGGATGAGAGTTAAAGAGATTATACTTCTGCTTCTGCTCTGTGTGGCAGTTGGTTGCAAGCCCGATGATGACGGGCTGGCATCTGCCGAGTTCGCCTATTCCGACCGCATATCGTGGGTGGAGCAGACGCAGTGGATAAACATCTACTCTTCCGCTCCGTGGAGCATTGAGGCAGAGTACTCCACCTCCGAGGAGTGGTGCCGACTCACGCCTGCCTCCGGAGGCAGCACCGATCAGAGCTATACCGCAGTGGCAATTGCTGTGGCGCGCAACGAGAGTGGCGATGAGCGCAGTGTCGATTTTCTCGTTCACTTCCCTTCACACACCGTAACCCTCACCCTTACCCAACAGCCGCGTGGCGCAAGGCTCCCCTACATCGAACTCCCTGCCTACGACGAGAGTGCGACACAGATAGTGGCAACGCACTACTACTCAACGGCATACAACAAATCCGAGCGCAACTACACCGTGCTCTACGACACCAAGCACCGTCTGCCTCTCTGGGTGGCCTACACCCTCCACACCTCCTCGGTGAACGGCAATGCGGGGCGTGCCGATACCTGGGAGTACGACCCCAAGGTGCCTGCCGATGGACAGCCCGATCTGAGTCGCTCCTATCGTGGATGGTATGACCGTGGTCATATGCTCCCTTCGGGCTCGCGTCAGTCGAGCGAGGTCGCAAATGCTCAGACTTTCTACTACACCAATATCGCACCTCAGCTCAACGGCTTCAATACAGGCAAGTGGGTAGATCTCGAAAACCGCCTGCGCACCTGGAAGGGTAGTGGTGCAGATACATTGTATGTGGTTACGGGCTCTGTTTTGCAGACCATAGGTGGCAACGAAACGGTAGAGCGCGTGGGCTCCTATGCCAACTCCGAAAAGACCTCCTCGATACCCAACTACTTCTACAAGGCGTGTCTGAAGCTAACCACCGTAGATGGCCAGCCCCACTACAAGGCTATCGCCATTCTCCTCCCACACACTGACCGACCCGCCAACAACCGTCTTACCGATGACGAGATAATGAGTATCGATGCATTGGAGGAAAAATTAGGGTTAGACTTCTTCGTTAATCTTCCCGACGAGATTGAGGAGGAGATTGAGGCTATATGTAGCCCCAATCTTTGGGGCTTGTAGTAAAAGCCGTATAATTGGTGAATTTTGCACTTCCCTTGAAAGCCAAATGCTCATTTACTTCGAGTAAACTCCGCTTTGTCTTTCGGCACGAAGCCCAAAATTCCCTCAATTCTTCGACTTTTAGGGTTTCGGATTGTGGGGCTTGTAGTAAAAGCCGTATAATTGGTGAATTTTGCACTTCCCTTGAAAGCCAAATGCTCATTTACTTCGAGTAAACTCCGCTTTGTCTTTCGGCACGAAGCCCAAAATTCCCTCAAT
>JAGBTK010000018.1 GCA_017631375.1 Tidjanibacter sp.
CGTCAACTGTACTGTCCAACGCCTTGAATTGGTAGAGGAAGATCAGTCGGGGGATACGGGAGGAGAGCAGTGCCTCCTCGCTATCGTGATAGATATCGTGTTTTTTCCAAATGTCGCTCAGCGAGTAGTTGCTGTCGGCAGTGAGCATATCCACCGTCACATTGCACACCTCAGGGTCGTTATATGAGATAAAGATATCCTCAGGCACCTTCTCACCCACACCACGAATCTCCCACTGACGGTAGTACTCCTCATAAATCGTGCGATAGACGGGGGTGCAGGGAGGAATCTCAATGCTACGGAAGATGGTGTCTGCCACATTGAGCAACAGTCGCGAACCGCCACTCTCGCGCATCTCGAAGTTCTGGTGACCGTAGAGCAAGAGGCACGACACAAGCTCCTTCTCCACCTCGGCTACACCGCTACCCGGCTGCACCTTGCCATACTGTTCCTCCGCAACGGGGGTTGTGCGCTCGGCAAACTGCTGACCACGACGAAAATTGTTGACAAACTCGACAGCACCCTTATCGACACCCAGCATACGACGACGAGCCACCTCGTCAAGCAGCACCTGCTCGGAGATCTCCATCCTCTTGGCGCAATCCTGCACAAAGACCGACCTCTGAATTTTGTCGGGCACCTCGGAGATGGACTGCACGATATCCTGAATAAGCTCCGCCTTGCGAATAGGGTCGCCCTTGGCCTCCTCCATCAGAAGGTTGGCCTTGAACGAGATGAAATCCTCAGAGTGGGTGTCAATGTAGTCGCGCACCTCCTCGGCTGTGTGGTTACGCGCAAAGGAGTCGGGGTCCTCGGGGGCGGGGAGCAGAACGATACGCACGTTCATACCCTCGCGCAGAATCATATCGATACCTCTGAGCGACGCCTTGATACCTGCCGAGTCGCCATCGTAGATGACAGTGATGTCGCGTGTGAAACGACCAATTAGGCGTATCTGCTCGGTGGTGAGCGATGTTCCCGACGAGGCAACGACATTTTCGATACCCTTCTGGTGCATCTGGATAACATCGGTGTAGCCCTCGACAAGGATACAGTAGTTGTGCTTGGTGATGGCAGCCTTGGCGAAGTAGAGGCCGTAGAGGCTGTTTGTCTTGCTGTAAACGGGGCTCTCGGGGGAGTTGAGATACTTGGCAGTGCGGTCGTCCTTGCGCATCACACGACCACCAAAGGCAATCACACGACCACTGATGGAGTGGATGGGGAAGATCACGCGACCACAGAATCGGTCATACCAACCACCCGTCTCGCGCTTGATACTCAGACCCGTACCCGTCAGGAATTGCTCCTTATAGCCTGCCGCGAGGGCTGCCTGAGTCATCTGGTCGCCCTTGGAGGGGCAGTAGCCCAACCCAAAGCGGGCGATGGTGGCATCGGTAAATCCGCGCTGGCGCAGGTAGCTCTTGCCCACACTCAAACCCTCGTCGGTGTCATTGAGTTGCTGTTTGAAATAGTCGTACGCCCAGCTGTTTGCGACCATCATACTCTCGCGGTCGTCGTTGTGCTGCTTCTCCTCGTCGGAGAGCTCGCGCTCCTCGACCTGTATGCCATACTTCTTGGCAACAAATTTTAGAGCCTCGACATAGGTCATCTTCTCGTGCTCCATAACAAAGGTGACGGCATTGCCACCCTTTCCGCAACCGAAACACTTGTACAGACCCTTGGCAGGCGATACGATAAACGAGGGAGTATCCTCGTCGTGGAAGGGGCAACACGCCTTATAGTTCACACCCGCGCGTTTGAGTGTGACAAAGTCGCTGACGATATCTACGACATCGGCGGCGGCATAAATTCTATCAACTGTTGCCCTATCAATCATACCCACAAAGGTAATTATTTTTTTCGTCTAATAAAATTAGTATATTTGTAATCCAAACGAGAAATAAGAGATAAAAAAGAATATGGAACACTTGCTATCAATCCGTTGGAATGTAGATCCGACAATGTTTAGTATCGGCTCGCTCGATATCCGCTACTATGGTCTGTTTTGGGCACTTGCAATGATGTGGGGCGTCTGGTATTTCCAGAAGTTCATACAGCGCGAGGGACTGCCCGAGAAGGTGCTCGACTCCATCTTCTGGTGGGGCGCACTGAGCTGCATTATTGGTGCTCGTCTCGGCCACTGCCTCTTCTATCAGCCTGAGATCTACCTTGCCAACCCGATCCGCATCCTCAATATCCGCGAGGGCGGTATGGCGAGCCACGGCGCAGCTATCGGTATGCTGTTCGGCTTGTGGATGTTCTCGCGCAAGAATAAGCTACCCTACATCTGGGCTCTGGACCGAGTGATGATACCGGTGGCTATCGGTGGCGCAGGTGTGCGCATCGGCAATCTGATGAACTCCGAGATCTATGGCGTGCAGACCGACCTGCCCTGGGGCTTTATCTTCGAGCGCGTGGGCGAGACCGTGCCTATGCACCCCACCCAGATTTATGAGGCACTCTGCTATATGGTGACCTTCGCGGTGATGATCTGGTTCTACTATCGTCGCGACGCAGGTATCAAGCACCCAGGTCTGATGTTCGGTGTGGGTATGATTGGTATCTTCCTCTCGCGATTCCTCATCGAGTTTGTGAAAAATCCGCAGGTGGCATTCGAGAATGAGATGACTCTCGTGATGGGTCAGTGGTTGAGCATACCCTTTGTGATTGTAGGTATTATCTTTATTGTCAAGGGTTTGCACAGCAAGCCGCTCAACATTGATGAGGCACGCGGCATCACCCCTCCCAAGCCCAAAGCTGCAAAGGTGGAGGCTCCGAGAGCCAAACAGAAATAGAGTATGGAGGCTATTGACAAACTCCTTTACAACCTGCTCTCCTCGGGCGAGAGTGTAGTGCTGCCCGAGGTGGGGACACTGTGCGTAGAGCAAAAACCGACCACCCTGAGTGGTAAGGAGGTGACCTACGCATCGCGTCGTGTGCGCTTCTCATCGCGTGCCGACAAGAGTGTGCGCACGCTGGTAGAGGTGATGACTCAGGAGTATGAGCTCACTGCCGAGCTGGCGAGCGAGGCGTATGGCGAGTGGTTGCGCATAGCGCGCAGCGGCTCGGAACTCAACATCGAGGGCGTAGGTAAGGTGAGCAAGGGCTTCTTTAAGCCGACAGAGGAGTTTGAGCGCGAGGCACTCAACCCGTGGCAACCCGCCCCCGTCACCCTGCATCGTCGTCGCTCACCCCTGCCATTCATAGTTGTAGCACTCCTGGCGGCAGGCGCGGCAGGCGCGTGGTGGTGGTTCGAAGGCGCAGAGCAGAGAGCAGAAGAGGTCGTAGCAGAGATTGCTGAAGAGGTGGAGAGCGATATGACCGAGGAGACAATTGTGGCAAGCCTGGAGAAGTATGCCGAAGAGTTAGATGTTGTGGCTGAGGCGGCTGCCGAAGAGCCACAAGAGGCAGCAAAAAAGGATGTAAAGGCAGTCGCAACGGAGAGATATGTGGTGGTTGGTGGTGTGTTCAGCACCAACGAGAATGCCGATAAGTTCATCGCTGAAGATGCCTTGGGCATCGGTCGTGCGGCATATACGAAACACTCCTACGCAGGCGGTAAGATATTGGTGGGTGTGGGAGTATTTGAGACTCCGGAGGAGGCAAATGTGCGTCGTCGGGAGCTATCGACAGCCAACAACACCCTATGGGTGCATAAGTATTAAAAAAATCAGCGGCCATAACGGTCGCTGATTTTTATATACCTATTATTATATAGGCTACTTCGCTACCCAGAGATGGGTAATCTCGCCAAAGACAAACTTGTGCCAATCCTTAGCATCGTCAAAACCCTCCTGTACAAAGTTCTGACCCTCCTCAGTGTAGAAGTCACTCTTGCTCACGGTGGTAACAGCCGAGAGAGTACACTCGAAGATTACCGCTGCCTCCTTCCACGCGGGAAGACCGTCGGGAGTGTTTACTGCGGTCAGAGTGGTCTGCTCCATCTTGTTGCTATCGCGACCCGACACAGTGCCAAAAGGCATAATGTCCTGCTTATAGGCCTCGGGGAAGTAGCAGAGAGTGTACTTCTCGCCCTCGCGCATCTTCTCCAGAGTGTAGCGATTTGCACGCAGGAAACACCAACTTGCGGGCTTGTTGAAGAGGATACCATAGCCACCCCAACTTGCAATCATCGAGTTGTGAGCAGGAATCTCACCCGCAGTGATAACGGTGAAGTCCTGATTTACAAGTTTAAAAATATTCTGGTCGAAATCGGCAGGAGCAACCTCAACAAAGAGCTCCTCAAACGACTTGTTCGACACATCAACTTTGGTTGCAGCATCAGCCTCTGCCTCAGCGGGCTTCTGCACACCACCACCGCAACTACACATAGCCACAGCAGCACATATAATCATTATTTTTTTCATAGTTTGGTTTGTATAATATTGATAGGGAGTTTAAGGAGATTAAGGAAAATTCCTATTACTCCTATTATTCCCATAATTCCAATTATTCCCATCACACCACAGCCCCCAATAACATTAGTACGGAGCCAACCACCTCACAATCCCCACAAACGTTCCTCAATAGAAACGCATCTGCGATGCCTTTAAAAGTCGTATGGTTGAAAATGTTCTTAGCCAAAAAAGTCGTAGAATCGAGGGAATTTTAGGCAGAGCCGTCTTGCCAGCCCGGAGCATACTTGTCGTATGTGAGGACTTGGCAAGGCGGCTCTAACACCAAATTCACCGATTCTACGGCTTTTTTTATTATCCGAGGAAGCCCAACAAAAGACCAGCCGCAACCGCCGAGCCGATCACACCTGCCACATTGGGACCCATTGCGTGCATCAGCAGATAGTTGCTACGGTCGTAGTGCAGACCAACCTCCTGCGAGATACGAGCTGCATCGGGCACTGCCGATACGCCTGCGTTACCGATAAGAGGATTAATCTTGTTACCCTCCTTGAGGAAGAGGTTGAGGAACTTCACGAAGCATACACCAGCGGTGGTTGCTACGATGAACGAAGCAGCACCCAGACCGAAAATCATAATCGACTTGGGGGTGAGGAAGGTGGTTGCCTGAGTCGAAGCACCTACGGTTACACCCAACAAGATGGTTACGATATCCATCAACTGGTTCGATGCAGTGTTTGCCAAACGCTTGGTAACACCACTCTCCTTCAACAAGTTACCAAAGAAGAGCATACCCAACAGGGGCAGACCCGAAGGAACGAGGAAGCAGGTGAGCAACAGACCGATGATGGGGAAGAGGATCTTCTCGCGCTGAGTAACGGCACGGGGAGGACGCATACGGATAGTACGCTCCTTCTCGGTGGTGAGCAGCTTCATGATAGGAGGCTGGATCACAGGCACAAGAGCCATATAGGAGTATGCCGACACAGCGATAGCACCCATCAAATCGGGAGCCAGCTTCGACGCAAGGAAGATAGCGGTAGGACCGTCAGCACCACCGATGATACCGATAGCACCTGCCTCAGCAGCGGTAAAGCCGAGTGCGAGTGCAGCGATGTATGCACCGAAGATACCGAACTGGGCAGCGGCACCGATAGTCATCAGCTTGGGGTTCGAGAGCAGCGCCGAGAAGTCGGTCATTGCGCCGATGCCCAAGAAGATCAGAGGAGGATAGACACCCTGAACCACACCGAAGTAGAGGTAGTTGAGAACCGAACCGTTCTCATAGATACCAATCTGCATACCGGGCGAGAAGGGAATGTTACCAATCAGGATACCGAAGCCGATAGGCACGAGCAGCATAGGCTCGAATTTCTTGGCAATTCCGAGGTAGAGGAAGATCAAACCTACCGCGATCATAATAAGGTGACCGCTGGTGGCGTTGTGGATTCCCGTAAAACTCCAGAACTGCTGGAGGTTTTCGACAATGAACGAGCCGAAACCGCCTGAGAATAAGAAGTCAAACATAATTTCTACTCGTTATACTACTCGATGGTTAACAGCAAGTCGCCCTCCAATACAGAGTCGCCCTTGCTCTTGGAAATACTCTTGATAACACCACTCTTGGGAGCGTCGATGTTGTTCTCCATCTTCATAGCCTCCAACACGAGCAGAGTCTGACCCTCGGTTACGCTGTCGCCTACGTTCACCTTCATCTCGAGGATAACGCCGGGCAGAGGGCTCTTCAAAGGCATACCTGCACCACCAGCAGCGGGAGCCGATACGGGCTGGCTGGGAGTTGCAATAGTGGGGGTTGCCTGATAAGTTGCGGGAGCAACCTGAACGGGTTTCTTCATCTTGGGAGTGAGCTGCTCGCCAATCTCGACATTGTAGTCGGTACCGTTTACATTAACAGCGGCCTTGCCACCCTCAACGGTGTCGATGGTAACTTTGTACTCGTTACCGTTAATTTTGAAATTATACTCTTTCATCTCTTATTTACGCGATTATTTATTTCTTATTAGGTAATGCGGTTAAGCCGTGGATCTTAGAGCTCCAGGGCGAGTAGCGACGACCAACGTTCTGGATGGTGATAACCATATCCTCTCTGTCGTGCAGGTCCTGACGGTAGAGGTCGAGGGCTGTTGCGATAGCTGCAACCACCTCGTCGTTCTCAGCCGAAGCCTTCTTCTCAGCAGCTGCAGGAGCACCTGCGGTAGCTGCCTGCTTTTTCTTCTTGCTGAAATCGTTGTTCATCAAGAAGGTGAAAGCCTTCAACACGAGGAAGATAAGAATCAGTGCAAAGAACACAACGCTCATCGCGGTCAGGGTCATAACGATACCCGACTTGTCGCGCTGACGGAACACCTCGTGGCGAGGAGTAGTGATTGTGTTTTCGTTCGAAGCGTTGGGTGTGGTGCTGCTCAGCACACCGATAGTGATGTCGCCCTCGGCGTTAGTGTAACGACCGTAGGATACATCGGGGGTGAGAGCTTCGGCGGTGATAACCATCTCGTCGATTACATCCTTACCATTTGCATTATAGAAAATAACCTTCTCGGCATTGTCGAGAGTGAAGTTAGTGTGTAAAGCACCCTTAGTGTCGGTGCCTTCGCAGAAGAATACTACATAGGTCTGCGGCGAGAGCTTCATACGGTTGTCGGAGGCAGGGATAAAGTACTTTATCTCCTGACCATCTTTGAGTACTACACCGAGGTAGCAACCGCCGATGTTGACATTCTCGTAACCAGTGTTCATCAACTCAATCCACGACTCGTGATTGCCGTAGTCGTCAACGTAGTTGTTCTGGTTTACAACGAGAATCTCGTTAATCTTTACATTGTTGATGCCCTGTGCGGATGCGGTATTCACACCCACAAACATAGCAACCCCCAATGCGATAATATTAAGAATTTTTTTCATAGACTACAAAGGAATATTGCTGTGCTTCTTTGCAGGGTTAGTCAAACGTTTGGTAGTCAACGACTGGAGAGCACGGATCACGCGGAAACGAGTGTTGCGGGGCTCGATAACGTCGTCGATGTAGCCATACTTAGCTGCATTGTAGGGGTTCGAGAACTTGTCGGTGTACTCTTTCTCCTTCTCAGCGATCAACTTAGCCTTAGCCTCGTCGCTCTCGCAAGCTGCAATCTCCTTAGCAGCGAGTACCTCAACAGCACCACTTGCACCCATAACTGCAATCTCTGCCGAAGGCCAAGCGTAGTTGATATCACCACGGATGTGCTTCGACGACATCACGATATATGCACCACCGTATGCCTTACGGAGAGTAACGGTAACCTTAGGTACAGTAGCCTCGCAGTAAGCGAAGAGCAACTTAGCACCGTGGTTGATAACACCACCATACTCCTGACCGGTACCGGGCAAGAAGCCGGGAACGTCAACGAGAGTTACGAGAGGAATGTTGAATGCGTCGCAGAAACGAACAAAGCGAGCAGCCTTGCACGAAGCCTTGATATCCAATACACCTGCCATAAACTTAGGCTGGTTAGCGATGATACCTACGCTCTGACCATTGAAGCGAGCGAAGCAGGTGATGATGTTGCGAGCGTATGCCTCGTGAACCTCCAAGAAGTCGCCGTTATCAACGATAGCGCGGATAACATCGTACATATCGTAAGCCTTGTTGGGGTTGTCGGGGATAATCTCGTTGAGCGAATCCTCCAAACGGTCGATCGAGTCGGTGCAAACTGCCAAAGGTGCATCCTCCATATTGTTCTGGGGGAGGTACGAAACGAGTTTGCGGATGAGTGCGATACCCTCCTCCTCGGTGTCAACTGCAAAGTGAGCAACACCACTCTTCGACGAGTGTACCGATGCACCACCGAGCTGCTCCTGAGTTACAACCTCGCCGGTAACGGTCTTAACAACCTTAGGACCGGTAAGGAACATATAGCTGGTGTCGCGCTTCATCAAGGTAAAGTCAGTCAGTGCGGGCGAGTAAACTGCACCACCTGCGCAAGGACCAAAGATAGCCGAAATCTGAGGAACAACACCCGAAGCCATTACGTTGCGCTGGAAAATCTCAGCGTAACCAGCCAGAGCGTTAACACCCTCCTGGATACGAGCACCACCCGAGTCGTTCAGACCGATAACGGGAGCACCGTTGCGCATCGCCATATCCATCACCTTGCAGATCTTCTCCGACATAGTCAGCGAGAGCGAGCCTGCGGTTACGGTGAAGTCCTGAGCAAATACATAAACCAGACGGCCGTCGATCGAACCGTAACCGGTTACAACGCCATCACCAAGAGTGTGGCTCTTCTCCATACCGAAGTCGGTGCAACGGTGAGTTACGAACATATCGAACTCCTCGAAGCTACCCTCGTCGAGCAACATAGCGATACGCTCACGAGCGGTATATTTACCCTTTGCGTGCTGAGCGTCGATGCGTTTCTGACCGCCACCCAGTCTTGCCTCCTCGCGGAGGTTAATCAATTCCTTAACTTTTTCCTGAATATTACTCATAATCTATCAGATATAATTAGTTTTTGTCCTCACAAAGTTCGGTAAGCACACCCTTGGTCGACTTGGGGTGCAAGAAAGCGATGGTAAGACCCTCTGCACCTGCGCGGGGAGTCTGGTCAATAAGGCGAACACCCTTCTCTGCTGCCTCAGCAAGTGCGCCCTCAATGCCATTTACTGCAAATGCCACGTGGTGAACGCCCTCGCCACGGTTCTCGATAAACTTAGCGATGGTGCTCTCAGGGCAAGTAGGCTCCAAGAGTTCGATTTTGGTCTGACCAACTTTGAAGAAAGCGGTCTTTACTTTCTGATCTGCAACCTCCTCAATGTTGTAACATTTGAGGCCCAGAACCTGCTCGTAGTAAGGAATAGCCTCCTCAAGGCTCTTCACTGCGATACCGAGATGTTCGATGTGCGAAATGTCCATAGTAGTTAACTTTTTGGTATTGAAATTGTTAAATATAATTATTGTTCAAAATAATTGATATTGGGCTAAAAACATCGCAAAGGTACTTTTTCTTTTTGAAAGAACATAAGTTTTAGACCTCTTTTTTGCCCTTTATACCTATTTTTATAGGGGTTGGCTCGTCTGCTCCGAGAGAAAACTCTCATCGCGGTAGTTGTAGAGCTGGTCGCGAAGTCGGGGTGTGAAACCTGCCTCACGAATTGCAGCGCGGATTCCATCGGCCGAGAAGCGGTTTTTCGCCCCTGCCGAGGAGACCACATTCTCCTCAATCATTATCGAGCCCATATCGTTGGCACCACCCCTCAGGGCGCGCTGTGCCACCTCTTTGCCGACAGTGAGCCACGAGGCTTGGATATTGTCTATATTATTGAGTGTCAGACGACTAACCGCCACAAGTCGGAGGTACTCATCGGCCGAGAAGTGCGACACCACACCCTCCTCCTCCAAGCGTGTGCCGGTGCTGCAAAATATCCAGGGGATAAATGCCGTGAAGCCTCGCGCACCCTCCGGTTTGTCCGCCTGAATATCGCGCAGCAGCAGCAGGTGGTCGATACGCTCCTCGATGGTCTCGATATGGCCGTACATCATCGTAGCGGTCGATGGGATATCCTGTCGATGTGCCTCGCGCATCACCGCAGCCCACTCCTCAACCGTCGGTTTGGCAGGGGAGATAGCCTTGCGCACACGGGGCGAGAGTATCTCCGCACCTGCTCCGGGGAGGGTGTCGAGTCCCGCCGCACGAAGACGCGAGAGTGCCTCGGTAGGGGTTATCCCGCTGATGCGGGCGATGTGCGACACCTCAGGAGCACCAAGGGCGTTGAGCCTCAGCCAGGGGTAATGCTCTTTGAGTGAACGGAAGAGGTTTTCGTAGTACTCAATATCGAGGTGGGGGTGGAGTCCGCCCTGCAAGAGGAGCTGGTCGCCACCCAGAGCGCGGGTCTCGTCAATCTTGGTGTAATACTCCTCGAGCGAGGTGATATAGGACTTGTCGCGCTCAGAGAGTCGGCAGTGGAAGTTGCAGAACTTACAACCCGAGATGCAGACATTCGTGATATTCACATTGCGATCTATCTGCCAGGTAACCACCTCAGGGTCTGCTACTTTCTGCTGTCGCAGCCTGTCGGCCGACTCCATTAGTTCTGTGAGTGGAGCCTCATACCAGAGAGCCAACACATCCTCCTTTGAGAGCCTCTCTCCGGCGAAGCTCTTGTTTACAATTTCGCTATACTTTGCCTTATCCATTTTCGGAAAAAATTTATCCTACAAAGTTAGCGATTTAAAAGAAAAAATATGGCGACTCTCGCGAGTAACCATATCTCCAACACAAAAAATTCTTCAACAAGGTTTTTTCATTCGGTATTTGGCTTTGGGTTAAGCACCAAATACCCTAACACTAACAATTTACCATTACGAAAAAAGTTCTTTTTATGAAGCATTTGTTTAAGTAGCATTTTTTACATTTTTTTTCAGGCAGGTTGTTTGGTGGGGAGGGTTATTTTAAGCTCCTTGTCGGCATCGATCACAATCCTGTCCCGAGGTGCGACATCGCCACTCACAATCATCTGAGCAATAGGGTTTTCCACCCTTTCGGCAATCAGCCTTTTCAAGGCTCTGGCACCATAGCGACCATCGTAGCCCTCGGCAGCCAGCCACCCTCGCGCAGCGGGGGTAATCTCGCCACTCACACCCGACTCGGCAAGGCGGTCAAAGAGAGTCTGCAACTCCAAATCTACAATCCTGCCGACAGCCTCCTCGGTAAGTGAATCGAAGCATATAACATCGTCCAGTCGGTTGATAAATTCTGGGGTAAAGTGCCTCTCAACAGCATCTCTGTACGCCTTGCCGTCCGAGCGCGAGATCTCCGAGTCGGAGGGGAGGTGGTATCCCAGCCCTCGGTGCATCTGTCGGTCGCCACTGCCGAGATTGGAGGTCATAATAATCACCGTGTTACGGAAATCTACCCTGCGCCCCACACCATCGGTGAGGTGTCCCTCGTCAAAGAGTTGGAGGAGCAGATTATAGATATCGGGGTGTGCCTTCTCAATCTCATCGAGGAGTATCACCGAGTAGGGCTGGCGACGCACCGCCTCCGTGAGCCGACCACCCTCGCCATAGCCTACATAGCCGGGTGGCGAGCCAATCATACGGCTCATATTGTGTCGCTCGGCATACTCGCTCATATCGAGCCTCAGCAGCGCATCGCCACGATCGAAGAGTGCCTTTGCCAACTCCTTAGCCAACAGTGTCTTACCCACTCCCGTAGGCCCCACAAAGAGAAATACCCCCATCGGTCTGCCCCTCTCTGCCAGCCCTGCCCGCGAGCGCACAACCGAGCGCGCCAATCGCTCCACAGCCCCCTGCTGCCCCACCACACGGCAAGCCAGCCGCTCGGCAAGTCCGGAGAGTCGCTGACGCTCGCCCAGCGAGAGGCTCTCGGCAGGGATACCCGTCGCCAGAGCGATAACAGAGCGCACCTGCTCGCCACCAACCACTCCACCCTCGTCGGCACTGAGCGCACAGAGCGCACCCACCTCATCGAGAAGGTCTATCGCCTTGTCGGGGAAGTGACGGTCGGTAATATATCGCTCGGCAAGGCTCACACAACACGCCAGAGCCTCATCGGTGTAGCGCACCGAGTGGTGTTTTTCATATCGGGGGCGCAGGTTGTGGAGGATCTGGAGAGTCTGCTCGGGGGATGTCTGCTCCACCATCACGCGCTGGAAGCGGCGGTCGAGAGCGGCATCGCGCTCAAAGTGCTCGCGGTACTCGGCAAGCGTGGTCGCACCAATACACTGCACCTCACCGCGCGCAAGGGCGGGCTTGAGGATGTTGGCAGCGTCGAGCGACCCCTGAGAAGAGCCCGCACCTACAATGTTGTGTATCTCATCAATGAAGAGTATGATGTCTTGATTTTCAGTCAGATACTTCACCAACTTGCTCACCCTCTCCTCAAACTCGCCGCGATACTTGGTGCCTGCCACTAACCTCGCCACATCGAGCGAGAAAATTTTTTTTCCACTTAGCTGAGTGGGGACACGACCCGAGGTAAGGAGTAGGGCAAGCCCCTCAACGATGGCACTCTTGCCAACCCCCGCCTCACCGATAAGTATCGGGTTGTTCTTGCGGCGGCGAGCGAGAACCTGCATCACGCGCTCCACCTCGCGCTCACGCGCCACAACGGGGTCGAGGTCACCACGACGGGCAGCCGCAGTCAGGTCGGTGCCAAATCGCTCCAGAAGTTCCTGTCGCTCCCGCTCCTTCGACTCGCTGTCGGTGGCTGAGGTGATATGTATCGGGCGCAACTCGACAGGGCGCAACGCCATATCCGAATAGAAATCCTCATCGGCAGGCAGCGCACGCACCTCAGCCTCAACACGCTCACCATCAAGCGCATAGTCCGACAAAATGCGGGAACAAAGCAGCCCTGTTTCGCGCATCACATAGAGGAGCAGGTGACCCGTGTTGAGTCGCTCCTCCTTGCTCATAGTAAGGGTTGCACGGCACAGGTGAGCCATACCCTCGTAGAGATTTTCAAGGGTGGTGGTGACATCTGTTTCGGGAAGAGAAGCAGTGCGCGGATAGCGCATCAGACCATTTTCCAGGCGCACGCGGAGTTGGTAGAGCTCCCACTCCTTCAGCTCGCTACGCAACAAGCGCGTAGCGTGGCACTGCTCACTCAGAATTGTGGCGAGAAAGACTGCATCCACCACGCCCCCGCCACGAGAGCGACGATGGAGTTCAACCCCCTTGACAATGAGGGATTCTAATATCTCAGACTGTTTGATTTTCATTTTTTGTCCTTATTGGTGTCGCAGAGATAACGCCACAGGACAAAGAATTATTTTACCGCTTCCAATCGACAACTTCGAGGTTACGCACATCTCTGCCGTCGATTTCAAACCTCACCGCAGTCCTAACTCGGTGAAAACCATACAACCCGCAAGCACCGGGGTTAATGTTCAAAAGGTCGAATTTTTGGTCGTAAAAAATTTTCAGAATATGTGAGTGACCACAGACAAAAATATCGGGTTTCAGGCTACGAATCTTCTCCGCAACGGCAGGGATATAACGCCCGCCCTGCATACCGATATGGGTGAGCAGCACGCGCCTCTCCTCGCACTCGAAACACTGGAAAGTGGGGTATGAGTAGCGCATCGAATAGTCGTCGATATTGCCGTGCACGCCCCTGAGCGGCTTGAAATCGGCAATCTCGGCAGCCAACTCCAACGAACCGATATCTCCCGCGTGCCAAATCTCATCGACCTCTGCAAGAAATCGACGCACATCCTCCGGAAAAGTGCCGTGAGTGTCGGAGATTATACCAATTCGCCTCATCGTTTGTTCGCCTTTTTGCGTTTCGCGCTAATCTGCGCCACTGTCGAGTTGCGCTCCCAGAAACAACCATCGGTATAGCCCTGAATCGAGGCATCCTCCTCAGCCATCTCCAATCTGCGCAGGGCGAGCAGACAGTACTCATCGTCAATCTCCACAGTACAAAATCTACGACCTAACTTCTTGGCAACCACAGCAGTAGTGCCACTGCCGCCAAAGGGGTCGAAGACCATATCGCCCTCGTTGGAGGAGGCGAGGATGAGTTTGGCAATGAGCTTTTCGGGTTTCTGGGTGGGGTGCGGGGTGTTCTCCGCCATCGACCAATAGGGAATAGTGATATCGTCCCACAAATTGGAGGGACAGGTTGCGCGATACTTCACATCACCCTCCTGCTGCCAATCGCGCGGACCGCTCTTGTCGCGGTAGGGAGCAAGCACACGCCTCTTCTGCTTCACCGCATCGAGGTTGAAGGTATAGTTGCCCGGATCCTTGACGGCAAACCAGATATCCTCCATGCCGTTCTTCCAATTATGGGCAGCACCACGCCCCTTCTCGCGCTGCCAGGTGATGCGGTTCAGGATGGTGAGATTCTCGCCAAGCACCTCCTCAACAGCCGACGAAGAGCCCCAATCACAACAGACATAAAGGCTGCCATAAGGGGCTAACTTTTTACAAAGTGCCGGCAACCAACTGCGAAGATACCCCACATACTCGGCACGAGAACGAGCAGAGAAAGAATTGGTACCAAACTGTTTATCAAGATTATAGGGAGGGTCGGCAATGATAAGATCCGCCACGCCATCGGGCACTCTGTCGAGCATCTCGTAGAGGTCGCCACCAACCACCCTGTTCTCAACATCCGCCTCCGAGCAGAGCGCAGCGGGGCGCAACACGCGGGGTTGCAGTCGCTCGCGGTCGGCAGCCGAAAGTGTGATCGTTTTGTTTCTGGGCGATTTTTTCTCCATCCTCTCCTGGTGCAACCATCTTAGGGCGATGAGTGCTATACAAAAGTATTATTTTCCGCCACCGATTGCAAATTTTTTTATACATTTGTCGTGGATAATACAACAGACGATGAGCAACCTACGCAGCAACATACCACTCGCAGAACGACTCCGACCACAAAGGCTGAAGGAGTATATCGGTCAGAGCCATCTGATCGGCGAGCAGGGCGTGTTCCGTCGCTTCATCGAGAGTGGCAATGTGCCCTCCTTTATCCTCTGGGGACCTCCCGGAGTAGGTAAAACAACACTTGCACGACTCGTAGCAACAGCACTCGACAGGCGTATGTTCACCCTCTCGGCAGTCACCTCCGGCGTGAAGGATGTGCGCGAAGTGATAGAGCAGGCACGCAAAGCACACTTCTTCAACACACCCCCACCATTCCTCTTTATCGACGAGATACACCGCTTCAACAAAAGCCAGCAAGACTCACTGCTCGGAGCTGTGGAGCAAGGCATAGTGACGCTTATCGGCGCAACAACCGAGAACCCCTCATTCGAGGTGATCTCGCCACTCCTCTCGCGCTGTCAGGTATATGTCCTCAAAGCAATGACCGACACCGAGCTGCAAGAGCTGCTTGACAGAGCGATCACTGAGGACACTGAGCTGAAACAGAGGAAGATAACCGTTGAGCAGACGGGCGCACTATTTGGCTTTGCCGGAGGCGACGCACGCAAGCTGCTCAACATACTTGACATAATAACAGGCGCGCACGAGGGCGACATCACGATAACCGACGAACTCGTGACCGAGTCATTACAGCAGAACATCGCCCTCTACGACAAAAATGGCGAGCAACACTACGACGTAATATCTGCCTTCATAAAGAGCGTGCGCGGCAGCGACCCCAACGCTGCAATATACTATCTGGCGCGTATGCTCGCCGGAGGCGAAGACCCCAAGTTCATAGCACGACGACTCGTGATCCTGGCAAGCGAAGATATAGGACTGGCAAACCCCAACGGCCTGCTGCTGGCAAACGCCTGCTTCGACACAGTGCAGAAAATAGGTATGCCCGAAGCACGCATCCCACTCGCCGAAACAACAATATATCTGGCCACAAGCCCCAAAAGCAACTCGGCATATATGGCTATAAACGAGGCACTTAGAGCCGTAGAACACGACACAAACAACCGCCCCGTACCACTCCACCTGCGCAACGCACCCACAAAACTGATGGAGAAACTAGACTACGGCAAAAACTATAAGTACGCACACGACTACGAAGGACACTTCGCAAACCTCGAATTTATGCCCGAAGGACTCGAAGGACACACCTTCTACCACCCCGCAGATAACCCCAAAGAACAAGAACTCAGCAAAAGAATCTCCTACCTCTGGCAAGGAAAATATGATAAGTAGA
This sequence comes from Tidjanibacter sp., assembly GCA_017631375.1. Taxonomy (GTDB): domain Bacteria; phylum Bacteroidota; class Bacteroidia; order Bacteroidales; family Rikenellaceae; genus Tidjanibacter. The sequence goes on from JAGBTK010000018.1 coordinate 16,004, forward strand.
GTTTTTTGTTCTGGTCGCTTTTTGTAAAAAGCTTTTTATTTCGAGCCTTTTTGTAAAAAGGCTCCCCAAAAACTTTTGTACTATTAGTTTGCGGATTTAGGAATAACTTTGCAGTTATTACAAACAAAATATAGGTAAGATTTAGTTCAAGCAAGCTTGACTAATCCTACCTATATTTCATTTGTACTCTCTTCGAGAGTATCCCCTAAACCCGAAAAACCCAATTATTACTCAAAGAGTATAAATAGTTCTCCCATAATTCACAAAAACAAACAACCGAGAGATATATCGAATATCTCTCGGTTGTATCATTTTGAATTTTGAATCTTGAATTTTGAATTAAA
>JAGBTK010000019.1 GCA_017631375.1 Tidjanibacter sp.
ACCCTCGTAGAGGGTACGATGAGAAAGAGATATGGAGTTGTCAAGTTTACTTGAACAAACTCCATATCTCTTTTTTGTCGTAATAACTATAAAGTTATTCCTAAACCCGCAAACTCAATAGTACAAAAGTTTTTGCGGAGCTTTTTACAAAAAGCGACTACAAAAGTTTTTGGTTCCGCTTTTTACAAAAAGCGAAGAAAAGCGACAAATTAAATTTACTCTTCGCTGATGGTAATAGAGAGAATCAGGTCGCCGGGGCGAATATCGTCGATTACATCCTCGCCGTCGATTACCTTGCCGAAGCAGGTGTGTACACCATCAAGGTGTTGTGTGTTGTGGCGATTGTGGCAGATGAAGAACTGCGAACCACCTGTATTCTTGCCACGATGTGCCATCGATAGTACTCCTCGGTCGTGGTACTGACGCTCTGCTGATGTTTCGCAAGGGATGCAGTAGCCGGGACCTCCTGCGCCATTGCCGATAGGGCAACCGCCCTGGATTACGAAGTCGGGAATCACGCGATGGAAGGTAAGACCATCGTAGAAACGCTCACCAGCAAGTTTTACAAAGTTATCCACAGTGATCGGTGTCTCCTTCTCGTAGAGTTCCACCTTCATATCACCCTTTTCAGTTGAGATAAGTGCGTATTTCATAATGGTTGTTTGGTTTAAGTGCTCAGATAAGACAAAGATACTATTTTTCGCCAAATTATTGCAAAAAAATAGAGGACTATCTTGATGGAGAAAGTCCTCTTGCTTTGTGCTTGGTTCGTGGTCGTTATAAAAGACCGACGAAATCTATTGTGCTAAACTCTTACTGAGCGGGCTGTGCGTTAGCTGCCTCAATCTTAGCAGCAGCGGTTGCGGGGTCGATACCCAACTCTGTGTATACCAAAGGCATAAGGTCGGTCATCAGGGTCTCGTCGAAGTATACCAGGGGACCTGCCGAGAGGTCGAATACACCTGCAAAACCGTTTGCCTTTGCCACCTTCTGGATTGCGTTGTTAGCCTTCTCATATACGGGCTGCATCAAGACTGACTGCTGTGCCTGCATCTCCTGTGATGCGCTCTGCTGGAACTGCTCGTAGCGCTGGTTAATCTCGGTGAGCTCCTGCTCCTTCAACTGACGAACAGCATCGGTGTAGGTTGCAGCGTTCTTCTGATAGTCGTTGAGCTTGTTGTTAAACTCAACCTGCATCAGTTCCAAGTTATCCACAAAATCCTTCTCCAACAACTCCAACTTAGCGTTTACCGAATCAACCTCAGGCATAGTGAAGATCAACTCCTGCGAGTTAATGTAGGCAAACTTCTGACCATAAGCAGTCGATGCAGCAAACAAAGCAGCAACTACGAGGGTTAGTTTCAAAATACGTTTCATCATTTTACTTTAATTTGTTATTATTTTAATTGGTTAATAATCTGTTCTGTGCGGTCTGCCGAGGGAGTGTAGTAGAGAATAGTGGGGTTCGACGCGATATCCAATACCAGGTCAAAACCGTTAGCCTTCGCATACTTCTCGATAGCCTCAAATACCTTATCCTGAATGGGTTTCAGCTTCTCAATACGGGTTTGCATCAGAGTACCGCCTGTGCCGAAAACCTGCTCCTGATACTCAGCGACCTTCTTCTCGTTGGAGATAATTGCATCCTCGCGAGTCTGACGCACTGCTGCGCTCATGTTCGCTCTCTCCTGCTGGTAGGCATTGTACATCTCCTCAATCTGAGCGTAAGCCTCATCAACCTTCTGCTGATATTGCTCCGAGAGTGCGTTGAGCTCCTCGATGGTATTGTTGTACTCCTTCATCGACTGAAAAATCTTCTGAGAGTTTACTACCATATAGTTTTGTGCCGATAGAGTGGATGCGCTTGCAATCAAAACTGTAGCAAGCAGTATCAAAAATCTCTTCATATCTTTCTCTGTTTTTGTGTTTCTTTATTAGTTATCTGCTCGGTGTGGCAGTCTTTTAGAACTGCTGACCGATTACGAAGTGGAAGTGACTGCCACTTCGCTCGCTACTACCGTAGGCGCGGTCGAAACCCCAACCCCAGTCAATACCCAACTGACCGATAGCCGAGAGGAAGAGGCGAACACCCACACCTGCCGAACGCTTAACCTCGAAGGGGTTGAACGACTCCCAAGAGGTGAATGCATTACCTGCCTCGGCAAAGATCAAACCAAAAATGTTGGTGTTGGTCTCCATAAGGAGCGGATAGCGCAACTCGGCGGTATATTTGTTGTAAGCGCGTGCGTAGTTGTTGCCGCTTGTGGGAGTCAGACTACCATCATCGTAACCACGCATTGAGATAATATCTACACCATATACATTATATCCCGACATACCGTCACCACCGACATCAAAGCCCTCGAAAGGCGATACCTTATATTTATTATAGGCACCGAGGTAACCCATACCCATCTTAGCCATAAAGATAAGCTTGTTGTTGTTGGTCAAGGGGTAGTACCATTCTGCATTCAGACCCCACTTGTGGTACTCGATCCAGCGATACTTGTCCTGATCTGACATATTGCTGTAATCTTTCTTTGTGAAGAGCGAGTAGGGGGGAGTGAGCGACAGCGAGAGGGTGAACGACGAACCGCTGGTGGGGAAGATCGACGAGTCAACCGAACTACGGCTCAATACGGAGCGTAGTGTGATGATGTTTGACCATCCGTTCTGGAAGAGGAAGTAGTCCCAATCACGCATCTGATATGCCTGATATCCCAGCTCGTTGTAGAGGGTAAAGTACTGGTCGGGCCACTCCAAACGACGGCCAAGACCTGCTGTTACACCCATCGCGCGGAAGTACTGATCATTGGTGTTGGTGTTGTAATAGTTGGTTGTCTCCTCCGACCAGTATGCCGAAACGGAGAGCGAGTTGGGCTTCTTGCCACCAAGCCAAGGCTCGGTAAAGCCAAGCGATACTGCACTATAATATGTACCGTTACTCTGTGCGCTAAGGGTCAGACGCTGGTTCTGTCCGTGAGGATAGGGACGCCAAGCACCCTTCTTGAAAGTATCCTTGATCGAGAAGTTGGTCAACGATATACTTGCCGAGCCGATAAACATACCTGCACCCCAACCACCAGAGATAGCAAACTGGTCGCTCGCCTTCTCCTGTAAGGGCCAACCGATATCAACCTTGTTTGCGCCCTGAACAATCTGCATATTGGGCTGCAAAGCCATCTCGTCGAAGTGACCCATTGCTGCCAGCTGAGTGATGGTACGCATAACCATCGAACGGTTGTAAAGCTCGCCCGGACGGGTATATACCTCACGACGGATAACCTCGTCATTTACCTTGCCGTTACCGCTAATATCTACCTTGTTGATGGTGTACTGCTCGCCCTCGAAGATACGAATCTCAAGGTCGATAGAGTCTGCACCAATGATAATCTCGGTAGGAGTTACCTGTGATGCCAGATAACCATCGTTTTGATAGAGCGAGTTGATGGTTGACATATCCTGAGCATTGTCCTCCGAACCGTAGCCGATACGCTTGTAGAGGGTCTTCTTGTCATAGATATCACCAGGTTTGATACCAAGCAACTGGCTCAGATACTCTGTGGGATATTTGCTGTTTCCTACGAATGTGATATTGCGATAGAAGTACTGCTTACCCTCGTCAATCTTAATAACCAAACCGATACGCTCGGGGTTGATTACATATACCGAGTCGCTTACGATGGTTGCGTTACGATAACCGCGCGAGTTATAGAAGTCGAGCAGATTGGTCTTGTCCTCCTCATACTCCTTCTCTTTGAGTTTGGAGTTCTGGAAGAAGTTGACGCTTCTCTGGTGAATCTTCTTCATCGCACGACGCAGACGCTTATCGGTAAACTGGGTGTTGTCCTCAAAGATAATCTCCTCAATTTTTACCTTATCACCCTTATTGATAAGGAAGGTTACATTCACTGCATTCTCGTAAATGGTATCGTTGGTGATGCGGGTGTCAACGGTTACATTACGGAAACCTTTCTGAATGTAGTGATCCTTGATGAAGTTGCTGTTCTTCTCAAGGATATAGTCCGAAAGCTCAGTGTTCGATTTGAGTTTCATTTTATCCTTCAAGGTGGTCATTTCACCTTTACGGATACCCTCGAAGCCCCACTGATATACCTGAGGATGCTCTGTCAGATAGATATGCAGATCTACGCTGTCGGCAATAGGCTCTGCCTGAATATCAACATCGGTAAAACGGCGCATACTCCAGATCTTGCTGATAGCATTGGAGATGGTACTGCCGGGGAGCGTGATTACATCGCCCTCAGTCAGACCTGCAGTACCGAGCAGCATACGATGGTTTACGAAATTCGCACCATATACCTCGATATTGCGAATGATATAGTCCTTACTATTGTTGTAGTCAATCAGCGGTGCGTTCACCTTCAACGAATCACTTTGCACCTCTGCTTCGGGTGTCTGTGCCGAAAGGGTGGGGGTGCAGAGCATCGCCACCACGGCAAGAATCTGATAGAGTCTCTTTCTCATTATCTTTGTTAACAGTTTCTAATTCAATCTAATTCTACTCCTCCTGTTCACTCAGTTTGCCATAGCGACGATCTCTGCCGCCAAAAGCATCAATAGCCTCCGCGAGCGACTTCTTGCCGAAGTCGGGCCAGAGGGTGGGGGTGAAGTATAACTCGGCATACGCCCCCTGCCAAAGCAGAAAGTTGCTGAGTCGATACTCTCCACCGGTGCGGATAATCAAATCCGGATCGGGGAAAGATTGGGTGAAGAGTGCGTCATCAACCATACGGCTGTCAATCTCTTCGGGGTTAATCTCGCCACTGACTGCCTTGCGAGCCAACTCCTTGGCTGCTTCGGTAATCTCGCTGCGAGAGCTGTAATTAAGAGCAAGAATAACCGTCAGGGTGTTGCAGTTGGCAGTTGCTGCCTCTATATGGGTAATGCTCTCCCTCACCTCCTCGGGAAGTCCGGAGCGCAAGCCGATAAAACGCATCTGCACGCCCTGCTTTACGAGTTCGGGCTCTTCGTTCTGCACACATTTGCACATAAGTGCCATCAGTGCATCAACCTCCTCTTTGGGGCGACCCCAATTTTCGGTAGAGAAGGTGTAGAGAGTCAGATACTTAATACCCAACTCAGCAGCAGAAGAGATCGCTCGACGCACACTCTCGACACCTGCAATGTGTCCCTCGGTGCGCTCCAATCCACGAGCCTTTGCCCATCTGCCATTGCCGTCCATGATGATGGCAATATGCTGAGGTATGTTTCGATTACTCTTCATTTCTTAAATACAAGCGACAAATATAGTAATTTCTGCCGGATAATTCAGAATTTTTGTCGGTTATTTTTATAAAATAAAAATTTCTTCCTTTTGGGTGGTCAAAAACTTCTATCTGTTGCGTGTATCAACACCCCACATCATCTTCTCTCTTAACGTATCGTAGAAAGATATATTTTGCAGTTTTACGAAAAAAAACTCTTTTTCGGCTCGAGTTATCGTAAAAGTCGCGCCGCTGTTGACCGTGTAGTTCTGATTGTCGAGTCCGACCATTGCATAACTCTCTCTTGAATCTACTCTGATGCGTACGGTTGAACTCTCGGGAATCACCAACGGACGCATTGACAAATTGTGCGGAGCGATAGGTGTAACCACAAAACATCCACACTCCGGAGCAACAATAGGACCTCCGGCACTAAGTGAGTAAGCTGTTGAACCTGTGGGGGTTGCAATGAGCGCACCGTCGCTGTGATAGGTCACGGTCTGCTTGCCGTTGATCTCAACATCAATGCCAAGCATTCCCATATGATGACGCTGTACGGAGAACTCGTTGAGCGCGTAGGGATAGACCTTGCGACCAAAATCACCCTCTACCTTCAACAGTGAGCGACGCTCGATGGTGTATTCACCGCGCGAGAGCATCTCGATAGCCGTGTCAATCTCGCTGCGAGGTACATTTGTCAGGAAACCCAGCCTTCCCGAGTTTACGCCCAGGACAGGTATGCCATACTCAATGGCCTGTCTTGCCGCTTCGAGTAGTGAGCCGTCACCACCATAGACCAATATTATGGAATCGGTTGCAAGTGAGGATGTTATCTCATCGTATAGAGCCTCTTCGGGGATTACGGTCTGCTCTGCTCCGTAGAGTTTGCGTGCAGCATCACGATTGAGTGCATAGTCAAATCCGGCATTGGTAACACTCTTAATCATTGCCGAAAACTCCTCTGCGCTAACTTTGTGTGCAATTCGCGAATAGATTACTATTTTCATTTCCAAAAAATATGGTAACTTTGCAACTGCAAATGTAGGTTAAAATAATGACAAAACTAAGTGTAAATATAAATAAGATTGCCGTGATTCGCAATTCGCGTGGCGGAAATATGCCCAATGTGATTGGCGCGGCTCTTAATATCGAGCGTTTTGGCTCGGAAGGTATCACTGTTCATCCCCGTCCCGATGGCCGCCATATCCGATATGACGATGTAAGAGAGCTCAAAAAGGTGCTCTCCACCGAATTGAATATCGAGGGAAATCCTATTGATTCGTTTACGAATCTGGTGATGGAAGTGGTGCCTAGTCAGGTTACACTTGTTCCCGATGCCGTAAATGCAATTACCTCAAATGCAGGATGGAACACAATTGAACATAAAGCATTCCTTGAAGAGAAAATTCGTCT
>JAGBTK010000020.1 GCA_017631375.1 Tidjanibacter sp.
AAGAGCGCGATTGAGATCCTGTGTGCAGGTTTCTCAATCTTCTGTGGCAGCTTGGGTAGTTTGTGAGTGCAGAGCAGACCAAGCTCGATCGGCAAACCGAGCAAGAGCAAAATCTGCTCCAACATAGGCAGGAAAGGTATTACCAATCGGGGGATATCACCGTGAACGCTGATGATATTGCTGTACATTGAACCCCAAAAGAAGAAGTTGAGAGGGGTAATAAAGGGAGCAAAAGCGGTGGTGATTGCTGTCATCGACACCGAAAGCTCGATATTGCCCTTAGCAAACGAGGACATAAAGTTACTCATATTACCGCCCGGACAAGATGCCACGAGAATCATACCGAGTGCCACCATAGGTGTAATCCAGGGGCTAAGCAGAAGAGCTGCCAGGAAAGTAACAGCGGGCAAACCAATCCATTGCAGGCATACACCCAAGATGACCGATTTAGGTTTTTTGAAAATCTCCTTGAAGGTATCGAGTTTGATACCGAGTGCCACGCCAAACATAACAAAGGCGAGGATAATGTTGACAATCGTCATACCTCCTTCACCGAAGTTGATAGTCAAGGAGTTAAGTGCTTCAAGTTGTTCCTTCATTGGTGCTAACATTTTTTGCTACAAATTGCTACAACAGCAAAAAGTAGCAGTTAATTAAATTAATTATTGGTATTTGCGGCAATCAAATACTTAATATAATATGACAAAAATAGTTCTTTTTTTCCTATTCTGGTTCGATTTCTCTGATTTTCTCTCATACGAACAACACTAAATTTGGAAAATAGGTATAAACACCTACCTAAAATCAGGCACTTACCCACCCTGATACCCACAAAAAAGTGAGTCGCTACCCCTGCCGTTGAATAGAGGATACGACTCACTTGCAATGCGAATACTTTTGTGCCTGTGGAATGGTCGGTCGCTCAAAAAAGGGTGAAAGAGATACGAGAACCGACACGGTTAAAAAATTCAGTTCATTGTTGGTTATTCGAGTTTGGGATCGTACCACGGGCGGACAATAGTTTTCCGCGCGCTCTCCCACAAAGAAAATCGAATAATCCGAGCGAAAGAACACCACAAAGATATAGTTTAATTTATTAATATACACAGTAACCACTTCTTACACAGCAACTTATACCTTTTCAGACTATCATTGCGCCCAAATAGACTATTAACAAAAAAAAGGAGCACCCAGACGAGTACTCCCCTATCACTATATCGCAGTCCGAAACGGCTATTTCTTAAAAGCGAAGAACACTGCACCGACCAAGCAGAGGAAGGACCATAGGTAGTTCATACGGAAGGTCTCGGTCTTGAACAGCATTACGGCAAGGAGGGTAAAGACGGTAAGCGAGATAACCTCCTGAATAATCTTCAATTGGAAGAGGGTGAAGGGGCCTCCGTTATCAACAAAACCGAGGCGGTTGGCAGGCACCATAGCGCAATACTCAAAGAGGGCTATGAGCCAACTGATAAGGATAACGGCAAAGACGGGCAGTGCCGAGAATTTGGGACTGAGTTGCTGTGCCTTCAAGTGACCATACCACGCAAAGGTCATAAAGGTATTGCTCACAAGAAGCAGGAGAATAGTATAAAAACCCTTCATATTATTGTTAGTTGCAAAATCGGGCGCAAAAGTACGCTATTTTTTGGCAAATCCGAACAAGAATAGAAAAATGTTTGCAGTTTAGAATGTAACAGCCACCCCAACCTGCGCACCGTCAGTCGAGATGGAGGGATAGATAAAGGCCTCGCACCCCGTCAAGCGGTAAAGAGCCTTCTTGGTATAGGGCAGCAGCCAATGACCAATACGGGCACTGAGGATACCTACACCCGCTCCGGCAATCACATCGGTCACCCAATGGCGATTGTTATAGACACGCAACACCCCCACACAAGTAGCAACGCTATATGCACCAATAGTGTACCAGGGCGACTCATCGCCATATTCCAAGCGCACCAACTCGGCACCCATAAAGGCAGTTGCCGTATGACCGGAGGGGAAGGAGTTGTTGGCAGTGCCATCGGGTCGTGGCTCACGCACGGTATATTTTATGCCATTGACCATAATACCCAAAGCAATATAGGAGGTTACAAGTTCCAAAGTGCGGTCGAGATAGCTATTCTTAGCCTCTTCACCCAGCAGACTCACCCCATAGACCGACGCCATAGGGAGATATTGCAGATAATCATCTGCTTTCAGACGATGATCGCCACGCCACTCATCGAGTCTATCACGCACCTCATAGCGAAAACTTTGCACAGGCTCAACAAAACCCAACGAGCCAATACCAATCAGTGCCACAGGCAAGACCAACTCTTTAATCTTAACATCCGACTCTACGGCAACGGTATCGATTGGAGTTTGAGCCGAGAGGGGTTTAATCATCAGCAGAGAGAGAAGTATCAGCAGGGAGTGTTTCATAGTGTTTTGAGGCAAATAGTCTATTTAGTCGCAAAAATAGTCCATTTATCCCGAAAAACAACAACAAAAAAACCGAGAGCGACGATTGGTCACTCTCGGTTTTTATGAAATCTATAATCCTCTACTCGCTAAACACCATCTCATCAAAGAGGTAGCTTGCGCCACCAATCTTATCAATAGTAAAGAGGACAAAGCGGATATCTACGGCAATATTGCGACAAACCTCCGAGTCGAACTCCAGGTCGCTCATTGTACTGAGCCAAGTGCGGTCAAAGTTGATACCGAGCAGGTGGCCGTCACCATTGATAACGGGGCTACCAGAATTACCACCTGTGGTGTGGTTTGTGGCGATAAATGCCACGGGTACAGTGAGGTGAGGTTTCTCCTCAGTACCGGTATTGATACCCCAACGACCATAATCCTTGGTGCGATAAATCTCTCTCAGGCGATCGGGCACATCGTAGTCATACACCTCAGGGCTATCCTTCTCCATAATACCGTCAATGGTTGTAAAGTGCTTATAACTAATAGCATCGTCGCCCTCGTAGCCCTGTACACTACCGTATGCCACACGCAGTGTGAGGTTAGCATCAGGGAAGAAAATACGCTCGGGCTCAAAATCCATCTGACCCTGCATGTAGGTATGATAGAGCTCGGTAATCTCCGAGTTGAGTTCATTGTATTTACCCGAAATCTCGTTGCGCGAGATATCCGAGAAGGCAACAACCAACTTATATGCGGGATCCTCCTTAAAGTCCACACCTGCCGCCTTAGCAGCCTCATACTTCTCGCGCGAGGTAACATTGCTCTCTGCAAAGAGTGCATCTACCATAGCCTCAACCGAGCCATACTTCTCAATCTGCTCGGTGAAGTATGCGGGAATGAAGCGAGCCTCAGCCTGCTCAGCGTAGGTAGCCCACACCTGAACAGCGATATCGCGGTCAATCTGGGCCGAGTAGTTCTTATAGAAGGTTTCGCAATTCCAATTTTCGCGAGTCGCATTGCTTGCTGCACTCATCAACTCAACAACCGAGAACGCCTCACTGTAAAGATCGCGCGCCATTGCATAGGGCAGCAACTCATCATAAGCAGCGTGCAGGCGGGGCAGCACATCCTTATACTCAGGACGGTTATTAGCCCACTTCTGAAACTCAGCCTCGTATGCCTGTTTCTTCTGAACAGTGCCCAGACGCTCCAAACCGAGGCTCTCGCCCTGCCACTTCTTCCAAGCATTGGCAATATTTGCATGCTTCGAAGCATACATAATACGAACCTCGGGATCAGCCTCCTGAGCAGCGATGATAGTATTCAGACGCTTGGTGCGGAGGTCAATCTTCACGGGATTGGAGTGGTTGAGAGTATAATCCACAAAGTCCGAAGTAACATAACGACGAGTAGTGCCGGGGAAACCGTAAATCATAGTAAAGTCACCCTGCTCTACGCCCTTTGTCGAGATAGTGAAGAACTTCTTAGGGCGGTAGGGAACATTATCCTTCGAGTAGGCAGCAGGCTTATTGTCCTTATCTGCATAGACACGGAAAATCGAGAAATCGCCTGTATGGCGAGGCCACATCCAGTTATCGGTATCGCCACCAAACTTACCAATCGACGAGGGAGGTGCTGCAACCAAACGAACATCGCGGAATACCTCGTAGACAAACAGGAAATACTGATTGCCATAGTAAAGCGACTCCACCGATGCCGAGTAACGACCATCCTCACGAGCCGCAGCAGCAATATCAGCAGCCTTCTCGCCTGCATTGATACGCTCGGTCACATCCTCCATACGCACAAGGAACGACACCGACAATCCGGGATTAGGCAACTCCTCCTCACGCGAGAGAGCCCAGAAACCATTAGTCAGATAGTCGTGCTCGAGCGACGAGTGCGACTGAATCTGGCTATAACCGCAGTGGTGGTTGGTCAGAAGCAAACCCTCAGCCGAAACTAACTCACCGGTACAGCCACTACCAAAGAGAACTACCGCATCTTTCAGCGAAGCCTGATTAATGCTGTAGATATCCTCGGCAGTCAGACGGAAACCCTTGGACTGCATATCCTTAATTTTGTCACCAATAAGGCTTGGCAACCACATGCCTTCGTCAGCCCTCACTGCACCCGAAAAGGCGAAGAGAGCAACAAATACGAATAAAAATTTCTTCATAATTAGTTGAGTTATTTGTTAGTTAAAAATTTCTCCAATTCCACATAGAGCCTCTGCACGGGCAGACCTATAACATTATAGAACGACCCCTCAATATGCTCCACAGCCACATAGCCAATCCACTCCTGAATACCGTATGCTCCCGCCTTGTCCAATGGGGAGTAAGTATCGACATAGTATACTATCTCTTCATCGCGTAACTCTCTAAAAGTCACCTTGCTATGTGATGAAAACGAGTGTTTTGCAGTAGCCGAGCGCAACATAACACCCGTCACAACGGTATGAGTCTTACCCGAGAGCGCACGAATCATCTCCACAGCCTCATCCCTGTCTGCCGGCTTACCCAAAATCCTGTCGCCAAGAATCACCACCGTATCGGCAGTAATCAGCACATCACCCTCCAAAAGTTGTTCGGGATAGCCATCCGATTTGAGTCCCGCCAGATATTCGGGTACTTGTTCGGCCACCATATCGGCAGGATACACCTCCTCGACCTCATATCGCTGAGCGAGCGTATATTCCAGCCCGCAGTCACCAAGCAACTGACGACGACGAGGCGAGTTGCTTGCAAGAATCAAACGGTGACCTTTCAGACTATCTTTCAGCAGTGTCATCGTATATCAAAATTAAAGAGTTCCTCTCCGCAGAGTGTAGCCCTGAGCACATCGCCACGCGACACCGGACCTACACCCGCAGGAGTTCCCGTAAATATTAAATCTCCAGTGCGCAAAGTCATAAACTGCGACACATAGCATATAAGTTCATTGACGCTCCAGATCATATCGCCAGTAAATCCGCTCTGTCTGACCTCGCCATTCAGGCTCATCTCAAAATGTAGATTCTGCACATCATCACCCAACTCTGAAAGGGACAAAAAGCGAGGCGAAATAGCAGCCGAGCGATCAAAACCCTTAGCCTGCTCCCACGGCAGACCGGCCTCAATGGCCTTGCGCTGTAAATCTCTGGCAGTGAAGTCGATACCCAACCCCACCTCATCATAGTATTTATGTGCAAAACGGGGCGAAACAGCCTTGCCGACTCGGTTGATCTTCACCACCAACTCTGTTTCATACTCCACTCTCTGACTGAAAGTCGGGATATAAAATGTGTCGTTGTTGCGCAACATTGCCGTATCGGGTTTGAGGAAGTAAATCGGCTCTGCCGATGGCTCTCCGTTGTCAAACTCCTTGATGTGGTCGCGATAGTTTCTACCTATACATATAATCTTCATCGGTTCTCACTTTTTAGCAATTCAACCATACGACGAGCAAACCTCTCGGAGGCACCCGCACCACCAACCACAGCCGCAAGTTCGGCATAATCGGCCTTCATCTTCTCATATCCGCCTCCACCACGCATCACCCTGCGCAGCTCAGCAGAAGCATTCTCCACCGACATATCCTTCTGCAGGAGTTCCTTCACCACCTCGCGCCCCATAATGATATTGACGAGCGAGATATATTTAATCTTCACCAACTTCTTGGCAAGCCACATTGTGAGCGGGTCAAAACTATAACATACCACCTCAGGAGTGCCTATAAGGGCTGTTTCCAGAGTTGCAGTGCCCGAAGTTACCACTGCCGCATCTGCATAACTAAGCAGTTCGTAGGTCTTATCGGTGACATATTTAATCGGAGCATCTCCTGCCACTCTGTCGTAGAGTTCTCTATCCAGCCACGACACACTCGCCACCACAAACTGCACATCGCTCATCGAACGGGCAAGAGCAGCCATCTGAGGAAGATTATTCTTAATCTCGCTACTACGGCTACCCGCCAGAAGAGCCACAAGGGGTTTGTTCGGGTCGATATTATTCGCCTCACAAAACTCCTCCTTGCTCGGAAGATTTGCTGTGCGCTCGGCAATGGCATCCATAAGGGGGTTGCCCTCATAGATAGCCTCAATACCTCGCTGACGGAAATACTCTATCTCGAAGGGGAAGATGATGAAGAGTTTATCGACATACTTGCGCAACTGTTTCACCCTCGACTTCTTCCACGCCCACACCTTAGGCGAGATATAGTAATATACTTTTATGCCGTGTTCCTTGGCAAATTTTGCCATTTTGAGGTTATGGCCAGGGTAGTCAACAAGTATCAGCACATCGGGATTGTACGACAAAACATCTTGCTGGCACTGACTAAGTTGAGATAGGATTGTGCGCAGATTACGCACCACCTCAACAGCACCAAAAAACGATGCACTCTTGTAGTGGCGAGCAAGATTCTCCGCTCCACCTACCTCAGCCATACGATCGCCTCCCCAGAAACGAAACTCCGCCTCAGGATCGGCCTTGCAAAGCCCTTTCATAAGGTTGGCACCGTGCAGATCACCCGAAGCCTCACCGGAAATGATGTAATACCTCATACCCTATTTTTCCTCTAACAAATCTGGACGAAGTAGCTTAGTTCTTTCATAAGCTTGTGCTTCTTTCCACTTTTCTATCTCGCCAAAGTTACCAGAGAGCAAAACATCAGGCACTTTCCAGCCTCGGAAATCCGCAGGACGGGTATAGACAGGGGGTGCCAACATATCGTCCTGGAAACAGTCGCTGAGTGCCGACTCCTCGTCGCCGATAGCACCCGGAAGCAGTCGCACCACACTATCGGCAATCACAGCAGCCGCCAACTCGCCACCTGTCAGCACATAGTCGCCAATAGATATCTCGCGAGTGATAAGGTGGTCGCGGATACGCTGGTCGATACCCTTATAGTGACCGCAGAGGATAATGATATTCTCCATCATTGAGAGGCGATTTGCCTCGTGCTGATTATATACAATGCCGTCAGGCGACATATAAATCACCTCGTCGTAGGTACGCTCCGACTGCAACTTCTCTACAAGTTCAAAAACAGGCTCACACTTCATCACCATACCTGCCTCACCACCAAATGGGTAGTCGTCAGTCGTCTTGCGTTTGTCGTGAGCGTAGTCGTGCAGATTATGAACAACAATCTCCACCAAACCCTTCTGCTGAGCACGCGAGAGGATTGACTCACCAAGCGGTGAGGCAAGCAAATCGGGCACCACACTGATAATATCTATTCTCATAACTTACTATTCCTCAAACGGTTGATTAAATCCACCCTGCAATACCTCTGCAACAAACGGGTTGTACATAGCCTCGTGACCTACCGAGCTATCGCCTCCATGACCGGGATAGATACGCACCTCATCGCCCAGCGGAATAATCTTCTTGACAATGCTCTCCATAATCTGGTCGTAGTCGCCTCCCAGCAGGTCTGTACGACCAATGCTCTCGCGGAAGAGTGTATCGCCCGTAAAGAGCACTCCCTCCTCACGATTGAAGTAGCAGAGGTGACCGGGGCAATGACCGGGGGTATGCAACACCTCCAATGTTGTATTACCAAAGCAAATCTTGTCGCCATCTGCAAGCTCCTTGTCTATTTTCAATGGTTCGGTAGCCGAGCGGAAACCAAATAATCTGCCCTGCGCAACCGCCTGACGAAGCAGTGGCTCATCGGCACTATTCATACAGAACGGAGCACCGTAACGAGCGCGAAGACTCTCAATGCCGGGAGTGTGGTCAAAATGGCCGTGAGTATTCAGCAAACACTTAACTACCAATCCCTTTGCCTCAATAAAGGCAAAAAGTTTTTCATCCTCAATCTGGTTGTAGTTACCCGCATCGATAATCACCGCCTCAAGTGTTTCGTCCCACACAACATAGGTATTCTCGCCAAGGCTGTTGAAGGTAAATCTGGCTACATTCATATTCTCAGTTATCTTTATCCAAAAACAAATTATGACAAATATAGCAAGTTTTTTTGAGAATTCTCTTTTTTGTCGCTACCTTTATACTCTGATACGACAATTAAGCAATAAATAACAAATAAACTTAAATAGAATGAAGAGAGTAATTACCATCCTGTTCTGCTTAATGTTCAGCGTAACCGTAAGCGCACAATTTGGCAGAAATTATGTTTACAAGACCGTTAAGGATATCGCCTATCGTGCCGAAAATCCTAACGACTATGCTACCGAGCGTTGCAAACTCGACATCTACTACCCCTCCGACAAGGAGAATTTTTCCACACTGATCTGGTATCACGGCGGAGGTCTTACAGGTGGTCAGAAGAGCGTACCTACCGAACTGATGAATAAGGGCATTGCAGTAGTGGCAGTAGGCTACCGTCTGTCGCCCGGAGCAACCGTGGAGGAGTGTATTGACGACGCAGCAGCCGCAGCAGCGTGGGTTATCAACCACATTGCAGAGTATGGCGGCAACAAGGAGATGATCTTCGTGTCAGGTCACTCGGCAGGTGGCTACCTTACCTCGATGATTGGTATGGACAAGCGTTGGTTGGCTAAGTATGATGTAGATCCCGACACATCGTTTGCGGCACTGCTCCCTTATAGTGGTCAGGCAATCACACACTTCACTCGTCGCAGCGAGATGGGAATGAAGGACACTCAGCCTCTGGTTGACGAGCTCTCGCCCCTCTACCATGTTCGCCCCGACTGCGCACCTATGGTAATCTATTCGGGCGACAGAGAGCTGGAGATGTTGGGTCGCTATGAGGAGAATGCATATCTCTGGCGTATGATGAAGATTTGCGGTCACAAGGATGTCACTCTCTATGAGCTTGACGGTTTCAACCACAACACTATGGCATCACCCGCACACCAGCTTGCAATTCAGTACATTATGGGCAAAGAGCGTGCAGCGGCACAGCGCAAATAACAACTAAAACAACAATAAGAAAGTGGCAAGAAAAAGAGATAAATACCCTCGTATAGAGGGACTTGAGATAACAGCACTCGCCGCCGAGGGTAAGGCACTCGGACATTACAACGATATGGTTGTATTTGTACCTATGACCGTACCCGGCGATGTGGTAGATGTACAGGTTAAGCAGAAGCGCAAACGCTATATGGAGGGCTATGTAGTTGGCGTACAGAAGTATTCCGACTTGCGCACCACTCCCGCCTGCGCACACTTTGGCGTGTGTGGCGGTTGCAAGTGGCAGTGCCTCCCATACGAGGAGCAGTTGCGTTTCAAGCAGCAACAGGTAGTAGAGCAACTCACCCGCATTGGCAAGGTTGAACTTCCTGAGATATCCCCCATCCTCGGCTCTGAAAAGACCCTCTTCTATCGCAACAAATTGGAGTTCACCTTCGCACCTCGTCGTTGGAAGACCTACGAAGAGATTGCAGCAGGTGAGGATATCCCCGATGCCCCCGCGCTCGGCTTCCACATCCCTGAGATGTTCGACAAAATTCTCGATATCGACAAGTGCTACCTACAAGCCGATCCATCAAACGCTATCCGTCTGGAACTCAAACGCTTCTGTGTTGAGAATGGTCTGACTTTCCACGACATCCGCCAGCACACAGGACTAATGCGCGGAGTAATTATCCGCACCGCATCGACTGGCGAGGTGATGGTGATTGTCATCTTTGGCGAAGAAAAGCCCAAGGAGATTGAGATGGTGATGGAGCACCTCCGCACAACATTTAGCGAGATTACTTCGTTAATATATATGATTAACACCAAGTTGAACGACTCGGTGACCGATGTGGATGCACACTGCTACGCAGGCAAAGACCATATTTTGGAGGAGATGGAGGGCTTGAAGTTCAAGGTGGGCCCAAAATCCTTCTACCAGACCAATTCGGAGCAGGCATACCGCCTCTACTCGGTAACACGCGAGATGGCAGACTTGCAGGGCGACGAGGTAGTCTATGACCTCTACACAGGCACAGGTACCATTGCCAATTTTGTGGCCGGAAAGGCAAAGAAAGTGGTTGGCGTAGAGTATGTACCTGAGGCAATTGAGGATGCAAAGGTCAACTCGGCACTCAACGGCATTGAGAATACCGTATTCTATGCCGGCGATATGAAGGATGTACTGAGCGATGCCTTTATCGAGGAGAATGGCAAGCCAGATGTTATCATCCTTGACCCGCCCCGTGCAGGTGTACACGAAGATGTTATTGCAACTATTCTCCGTGCTGCGCCCGAGAGAATGGTATATGTCAGCTGTAATCCCGCAACTCAGGCTCGTGATTTGGCTCTGCTCGATGAAGCATACAAGGTTGTGGCAATTCAGCCGGTAGATATGTTCCCGCATACCCACCATGTTGAGAATGTAGTAAAATTGGTTAAGCGATGAAAAGATTATTTACACTCCTGACCTTTGTACTTTGTGCGGTTTTTTCGGGCTATGCACAGGTTGAGCCTTTGAACTACATCGAGGCTGAACTGAGCGAAAACCCCGACACCGACTTCATATACCGCCTGCCCTATCAGCTTGGCACAAAGGCTACGGCAGTGAAGATCTCGCACATAGAGGCAAAGCATCTTCCGCCCGATAACCTCGTCAACTTCCGCGCTTACGAGTTCCGCTTCAAAGAGAATACCGATATCTGCGCGGCACGCTCCGGCAAGGTGCTTCTGGTAGATTGGCCAAAGGTGCAGATACAGCACTCGGACGGCACAGTGGCAGAGTACAACGCATTGGAGCAACACACTATTTGTGTGGCGGTTGGCGATGAGGTCAACATAGGCGACAAAATTGGCGAGAGTGGATATAGTCTTTTTTCGGAGTATGAAGATGTTGTCACATTTGAGTTGTATCATCGCCAGAAGAACAGCATTCAAGAGGGTTTCAGAGCACGAATTCCCGTACTCAACCACTACCTGGAGCCTCTGTTCAAGAGCCAGAAAGGTGTTAAACCTTTGCGTGATATGAAGCGATATAAGGCTAAGAAGATTAACAAATAAACATTGAGTTATGAAGAAGGTATTTTCGTTATTGGCAGTGATGTGTATTGCTCTTTCGGCAAATGCACAGACCCCCGAGATTGTCATCCAGGACAAGGAGAGTTTTATTGAGGTTAGCGCAACCGCAGAGCGCAAAGTTGACCCCAATGAGATTGAGGTGAGCCTTACACTCGAACAGACAGGAGTCAATGAGAAAGTACCCGTTGACCGCCAGCAACGCAACCTTATCTCGGCACTTGACAAGGCAGGAATCCCCGCCACCGAGAGGCTCAAAATTGAGGATGTGAGCAACTCTCTGCGTGAGGTTTTCTTGCGCAAAGACGAGGTGCGCACCTCCAAGCGATTCACCCTCACGCTCAATAATCCGCAAGAACTCGCAACGGCTTTTGCCATTTTCAATCAGCTCGGCATAAGCAATGCAAGTGTCAGCAAGGCTACCCGTAACGACTTTGACACCCTCAAAGCAGAACTCCGTGCAGAGGCAATGCGCAATGCCAAGGCAATGGCCGACACTCTTGCCGAATCGGTAGGTCAGAAGGCAGGAAAAGCCTTTTGGATTAACGATAATGGCTATATGACGGGTGAAGGCGGCAGTGTAACTCGCTATGGCGTTATGATCAAAGCAAGCAACGCGATGGACACTGCAGCCCCTCAATCGGCAGTAGAGGAGAGCCTGCAGTACAACAAATTGCAACTCAGATATACGATTAATGCAAAATTTTATCTATTTTAGCACTCTAAAATAGTAAACGACAGATAGGTATGAAGCATACATTTCGTTTCGACTACGAGCATTACGACTCTCTCGAACTCCTCTCTGCTGAGGATAGAGAGTTGATTTGTGCAGCCAAAAACGCACTCAATGGTGCACATCCGGACTACTCCAACTTCCGCGTAGGTGCAGCTGCAAGGTTGGCAAGTGGCAAAATTGTGATTGGCAGCAATCAGGAGAGCGAGGTATTCCCCGCTACTATGTGTGCTGAGCGCACTCTGCTCTACCACCACCAAGCCACAATGGCTGACGACCACATCAAGGCATTGGCGATAATATCCTCGCCCGGAGAGCGCGAATGTTATCCCTGCGGTCAGTGTCGTCAGGTGCTGCGCGATGTAGAGAAACGACAAGGTACTGATTTTAAGGTAATTATGTGCAGCAACAGCTCGGCGAGTGTTGTACATAGAGCCACCGACCTGCTTCCATTTACTTTTAAACTTTAACCCTCCCTTATAAATTTATGTTTAAACCTGAAGATATTCTCTATGAAGACAACCACCTGATCGCAGTCAACAAACACACCGGCGACCTCGTACAGAGCGACCCCGATGGCACTACCTCACTCGAAGATGAGGTAAAGGCCTATATCAAGCGTCGCGACAACAAGCCCGGTGCAGTATTTTTGGGTGTAATCCATCGTATCGACCGACCTGTCAGCGGTGTGGTTCTCTTCGCCAAGACAAGCAAGGCACTGACCCGAATGAATGAGGCTGTGCGCTTGCGCAAAATTGATAAACGCTATTGGGCTATCACTGAGGAGCGTCCTGAGGATGAGGGTGGAGAGTTGCGCCATTGGATTGCACGCGATGGCAAGACCAACAAGAGCCACGTTTACCAGAAGCCCAAAGGCGATGCGCAGGAGGCACTTCTGAACTATCAGCTCATCGGCGCAAGCACCAATTACACTCTGCTGGAAATCCACCTTATCACAGGTCGTCACCACCAGATCCGCGCTCAGCTTGCACGCATTGGTTGCCCAATCAAGGGTGATTTGAAGTATGGCGCATCTCGCTCCAATAAAGGAGGCGGCATCTCGCTCCACTCGCGTAGCGTACGCTTTGAGCACCCCACCCTCAAAGAGGAGATCTTCATCGAGGCACCCGTTCCTCGTGAGGATAATCTCTGGCAATTCTTTGAGGAGAGTCAGGCATAACCGACTTCAACAACCACTCACAACGCCCTCCATCTCTTGGTGGGCGTTTTTTTATACAATTCTGCAACAAAAAACAAAAAAATAAGTGGGGAGCTGTTACAAAATGGGGTGATTAGTCGTCATTAATAGTGAGTTCACCGATATATCAATCAAAAAAAATGGTATATTTGCGTGGAACTTTTTTAACTGTTTCACTATTCTTCCCAGTAGCGGGGAGAACAAAACAAAAGAGGCTATGAAAAAGTTTTTGTTATTTTTTGGCGCACTGACAATCAGTATGTGTGCTATTGCGGGCTATCAACTCAGTCGTGGAGCCAACAGGGAGCTTATCTCCATAACCTACAACGACTCCGAGAGTGTGGGTGAGGAGGTTATTGTTGTGACCGGTGAGGCGCAGAAGAAGAGCGAAAATCGCGCAGTAACTCCCTTCCACACAATCGTAACAGGTACGGCTATTGATGTAGTTTATACTGCCGCACCAAGTTACTCGATGGTTGTTGAGGCCGACCGCAGAGTACTTGACAATGTAAAGACCGAAGTACGCGGTGGCGTGCTCTACATATCATACCAAGGCAGAGTAGCAATTCGCAGCACTAATCAGGCCGTCGTCCATCTCACAGGCCGCGATCTGCGCGAGGTGCGTGCATCGTCAAGTAGTGATGTGGTGCTCAATATGGCAAAGAGTGGTCATTTGCCAGAGTTTAAGATGGATATTTCAAGTGCGGCAGAGGTGATTTTTGACCATCTCTACGCACAAAAAGTAGATATAGAGATAGCAAGCGCTGCAGCTATCAAGGGTGAGATTCGCGATGCTCAGGAGGTCAATATCGATATGTCGAGTGCATCGGACATATCCCTCAGTGGTACTTGTCACACCCTCAAGATTGATGCAAGCAGTAGTTCTGATGGTGACTTCAAGAACCTACAGGTAGCCGATGCAGTTGTCGATGCAAGCAGTGCAGCGAAGGTAACCGTTTGGGTCAGCGAGAGTCTGACAGCAGACGCAAATAGTTCAGCAGACATCCTCTATCGTGGCGAGGAGGGCGTAAGCGTTACGGCTGACACAAGCAGTACCGGTTCGGTAAAAAGATTGAAATAGACTCGCCCACACAGAGAGAAACAGTTAGAAACACATAATGGCAAAGAGAGAAAAACAAAGCAACGATACACCCAGACAACCAAAAGAGTCGCAACTAATGGTGCAGTTCAACAATTTGAAGGCTGCCAACAGCGATGCGATACTCCTCTTCCGTGTAGGTGACTTCTACGAGACATACGGCAGTGATGCTGTGGATGCAAGCGGCATACTCGGCATCACCCTCACCCGCAAGGCAAATGGTGAGGCTGGCTATATTGAGATGGCCGGCTTCCCATTCCATGCTATTGACACCTATCTGCCTAAGCTCGTCAGAGCAGGCCGAAGAGTGGCTATCTGCGAGCAGCTCGAAGACCCCAAGAGTGTCAAGGCAGGCAAACTTGTGCGACGCGGGGTAACCGAACTGATCACCCCCGGTGTGGCGATGGGAGATAATGTACTCTCCACAAAGGAGAACTCATATCTATGTGCTCTCACTTTCGAGAAACAGACTATCGGTATCGCCTTTCTCGACCTCTCCACAGGCGAGTTTATGGCTGCCGATGGCTCGGAGGCCTATATCGACAAACTGATTGCCAATCTCTCACCTAAAGAGATACTCTATTCGCGTGGCGAGGAGAACCGATATGCCTCTTTGCTCGGCTCAACACGCTACTACTACTACTACAAGCTCGACCCGTGGGTATTCTCCGAGCAGGGAGCACGCGAGAGGCTGATGCGACAACTCGGAGCAGACTCTCTCAAAGGCTACGGTATTGAGGATATGAGTGCCGCAATTCGTTCTGCAGGTGCAATTCTTGCCTATCTGGAGATGACCGAGCACAAGCAGACAGCCCACATCACCTCCCTCTCCCGTATCGAGCGCGACAGGTATGTATGGGTTGACCGTTTTACGATTGCCAATCTTGAGCTATTCCCCTCAGGCGATCGCTCAGGGCGTAGTCTTATTGAGACAATAGACCGTACAACAACCCCTATGGCCGGTCGTATGTTGCGCCATTGGGTTACAATGCCACTCAAAGAGCGCGCCCTGATTGAGGAGCGACTCGCAACTGTGGAGATATTCAAAGAGGACGAGGAACTCTCCGAGGCTGTAGCCGACACACTGTCGATGATTGGCGATCTGGAGCGACTTGCCTCCCGTATTGCCACAGCACGCATCACACCGCGAGAAGTGGTGCAGCTCGCTCGTTCGCTTGCCGCAATAGAGCAGTTGCAGATAATGTTCCAGAATAGTGACCATCCCACCCTGCAATCCGTAGCCGAGAGGTTACAACTCTGCACGGAGGCCCGTCAGCGCATCGAGCGCGAGATCTACCCCGACCCACAATCCAACCAGATTGCCAAGGGCGGAGTGATTGCCAGCGGTGTAGATATTGAGCTTGACGATCTGCGCAGAATAGCAATGCACGGCAAAGATGTGATCCTTGAGATTCAGCAGCGCGAGATCGAAGCAACCGGCATCACCTCACTGAAAGTGAGCTACAACTCCGTATTCGGCTACTATATTGAGGTTCGCAACACCCATAAAGACCGTGTGCCTGCCGAGTGGATTCGCAAGCAAACACTCGTCAATGCCGAGCGATACATAACCGCCGAGCTCAAAGAGTATGAAGAGAAAATCATCGGTGCTGAGGAGAAAATTCTGACCATCGAGGCGCGAATATATGCCCAGCTACTTGAATATCTTGCAGGCTGGATACCCTCACTGCAACTCGATGCAGCACTCATCGCCCGCATAGACTGTCTGCACTCATTCGCCCGTCTGGCAGGTGAGCGTGGCTACGCCAAGCCCGAGATAACCGACGAAGAGTCCATAGAGATTCGTGCGGGTCGCCACCCCGTGATCGAAAGCCTCCTGCCCGTAGGCGAGCAATACATACCCAACGATGTCTATCTTGACAGTCAGCATCAGCAGATAATGATCATCACAGGCCCCAATATGTCGGGTAAATCTGCACTGCTCCGTCAGACAGCACTGATCGTCCTTATGGCGCAGATTGGCTCCTATGTACCCGCATCGAGCGCGAGAATCGGTGTTGTGGATAAGATATTCACGCGCGTAGGAGCAAGCGACAACATATCGCAAGGCGAGAGTACATTTATGGTGGAGATGTTGGAGTCTGCAGCCATCCTCAACAATGTTACAGACCGCAGTCTGGTACTCCTCGATGAAATTGGTCGTGGCACAAGCACCTACGACGGTATATCCATTGCGTGGTCAATGGTGGAGTATCTGCACAACAATGCAGGCTCGCGAGCAAAGACACTCTTTGCCACACACTACCACGAGCTCAACGAGCTTGAGAACAGCCTCGAAAGAGTAAAAAACTACAATGTATCCGTCAAGGAGGTGGGTCGCAAGATACACTTTATGCGTCGTCTTGAGAGAGGTGGCACAGAACACTCGTTCGGTATCCACGTGGCACGAATGGCAGGTATGCCACGCAAAGTGGTGGCACGCGCCGAGGATATACTGAAAGGCCTGGAAGCAGCACACGACAACGATCGATTCGCCGAGCAGACAGTAAAAGGCCCCAAGACAAAGCGCGCAAACACCCGCGAGGCGACACAACAACCACAGATGCAACTCTCAATGTTCCAGCTCGAAGATCCAGTACTGATCCAAATACGCGACCAGATACGCGACCTGGACATCAACTCGCTAACACCCCTTGAGGCACTCTACACCCTCAACGAGATTAAGAAGATTACAGGATTGTAGACTATTTCTCCGCTTTTTCTCTCCGCTTTTTGTAAAAAGCGGAACCAAAAACTTTTGTGCTATTTAGTTTGCGGATTTAGGAATAGCTTATAGCTATTACAAACAAAATAGAGAATAGGGCTTTGCTCAAGTGAACTTGGCAAGCCCTATTCTCTATTTCATTTGTACCCTCTACGAGGGTATCCCCTAAACCCGAATAACCCAATTGCTACACAAAGAGTTTAATTTAAAACTTGTCCCTAAACTCCCTAAATTTCTCATCATTCCCATAAACAACAATCGAGAGTAGTTCGATACTACTCTCGATTGTTTATCATTTTGAATTTTGAATCTTGAATTTTGAATTAAAAATTCCTATCGGCGCTGTTTCTGCTGCTGACGCAACATCTCCTGCTGCTGTTTCTGAGCCTCCTCCAAACGCTGCTGCCACTTGCTCTTCTGAACAGGTTTCTTTGCATTCTCAGCCATGCGAGCGCGGAGTTTATCCTCATTTACTGCATAACGGATACCGTAGGTCTGACCCATAGTAATCAACTGCGATACGAAGTAGTAGAAGCAAAGACCACTTGCGTAGTTATTGAACCACATCAGCATCATGAAAGGCATCATATAGAGCATCATGAACTTCATACCGGGCAGAGCCTCCTGGCCACCCATATTCTGCTGATTGTAGGTCATCTTGGTATAGAAGAAGAGAGTTGCAGCCATCACCAGCGCAAAGAGGCTGACATGGTCGCCATACCAAGGAATATCGAAAGGCAGATTGAGCACGCTATCGTACGACGACAAGTCCTCAGCCCACAGCAACTTCTCACCACGCAACTCAATCGAGGCAGGCAGGAAGCGGAACATAGCAATCAGCACGGGGAACTGAATAAGCATAGGCAGACAGCCACCCATAGGGCTAACACCGCTACGCTTATAGAGGTCCATAGTAGCCTGATTACGCTTAAGCATCTGCTGCTGGTCCTGCTGGTTGGGATACTTGGCAGCAATAGCATCCATCTCGGGCTTCAGAAGGCGCATCTTCGCAGTTGACAAATAGGACTTATAAGTCAAGGGGAAGATGAGCAACTTGATGAAGATGGTCAGAAGGATGATAATCAAACCATAGTTATCAATGAACTTGCTCAGGAAGTCAAATACGGGAATCACAATCAGGCGGTTGACCCAACGGACAGCCCAACCACCCAGAGGCACTACTTTCTCCAAGCCAAGATCATACTCTTTCAGAGTGCTATACTTGTTAGGACCAAAGTAGAAGCCCATATCGAACGAGGTCTGACCGGGCTGTGCAGGTACCTGTGCCACTGCCGAGAAGTCCTTAATCATACCCGAGCCGGGCTGATAGGTAGCAAACTCCAAATCGGCATTCTGGAACTTATCCTCTGCAATGAAAATCGAGGAGAAGAACTGCTGCTTGAATGCGAACCAATCCACATTGGTATCTACACTCTCCTGACGCACACCTGCCGAGCCACGCTTGGTGATACCGATGCCCAGATCGTCAATCTTCTTCTCTCCGGGGAAGAGATAAGAGATTGTGGTGTAGTTATTCTCGTTGGTATAGCCCTTCTCATTCTGCAGGCTGGTGTTCTTCCAATCGAAGGTGAGTTCGGTAAGACCCGAAACCTCTGCATCCATACCTACAAAATTAACATCGAAATCAACCATATAGTCGTCGGGAGCCATCGTATAGACAAACTCCACATAGCCACCCTGCTCAGTCATAGGTAAGCGGAGTGCCAGACGCTGGTCACTGCTCTCTGCCACAAAAAGATCCTGCTCAGGACCCTCAAAGTAGTAGTTTGCAGTGTTAATCTGTGCATAATTGTAGTTGCGACGCACGAAGAACTGCATATCGAACTGCTCCGAACCATCAGCCCACATCTTCACCAAAGGACCATTACCATCCTTTGAGTAGCGACGATACTCCTTCAACTCAACCTGCTCCACCGAGCCACCTTTGCTCGAGATGGTCATTTTCATCACATTATTCTCAAGAGTATAGAGTTTCTCTACGCCCTTCTCAGCAGCCACCAATGCTGCACCCAGCGAGTTAATACGCTGTGCCTCAGCCACAGCGGCAATTGAATCCAAAGCTGCCTGATCTACCTCACGGAGAGTCACCTGCTCGTCGAGGTACTTTTCGGGATGGTGCACTCTGTCGAGAGAGTCGAGCAACGCCTGACGCTGCATCTCCTCCTGTTGGGCAGCAACCTGCTTATTGTACTGCTTGTTGTTATACCAGCTAAAACCGAATAGAATCGCACCAATTAAAATTAACCCGATTACTGATTTTTTATCCATTTCTTTCCTTTCTCACTTAATTATTTACCCTCAAACTCGATTGCGGCCTTAACAAAGTTTACAAACAGAGGATGAGGATGTTCTACATTACTCTTGTACTCAGGATGATACTGCACAGCAATATACCAGGGATGGCCATCCAACTCAACGGCCTCAACCAAGCCCGACTCAGGATTTACACCCACGGGACGCAAGCCTGCTGCTGCAAACTCATCGAAGTACTCATTATTAAACTCATAGCGGTGGCGATGACGCTCGCTGATAAGCTCCTCACCATATACCGAGTGAATCTTGCTACCCTTAGTCAGCTGGCAACCGAACGCACCGAGTCGCATAGTCTCACCACGCTCAAAGCCACTCTTCTCGCTATCCATAATATCAATAACGGGGTGCTTGGTCAAAGGATTGTGTTCCTTGGTGTCTGCATCGGCATAGCCAAGCACATTGCGAGCAAACTCAATGACTGCGCACTGCATACCCATACAGATACCCAACAGAGGCACATTATTGGTACGAGCATATTCACAGGCCACCATCTTACCCTCAACGCCACGCTGACCCATACCAGGACCAATCAGCACACCGTGCATACCACCAAGCATCTCCTGTACACTCTCAGCAGTAACCTTCTCAGCAGCCACAAAGTGAAGTTTAACCTTCACATCGTTCACTGCGCCTGCATGTACAAACGACTCACTGATAGACTTATAAGCATCGGGAAGCTCAACATACTTACCCACCAGCGCGATATCAATAACCTTGGTGCTATTCTTCACGCGCTCAACAAACTGACGCCACTCGGTGAGATTCGACTCCTTGATAGGCAAGCCGAGTTTCTGCAAGATAACTTCATCCAGACGCTGTGCGTGCATCTTCAAAGGTACCTCGTAGATTGTAGGAACATCTACCGACTCCACAACTGCCTCCTGGTCAACATTACAGAAGAGTGCAACTTTCTTGCGGATATCGTTACCCAGAGGCTGCTCAGTACGGAGTACCAACACATCGGGCTGAACACCATACTCCAAAAGCTGCTTAACGGAGTGCTGAGTGGGCTTAGTCTTCAACTCACCCGAAGCGGCCATATAGGGAATCAGAGTGAGGTGGAGGAAAGCGGTATTCTGCACACCAAGCTCATAGCGCAACTGACGTGCTGCCTCGATATAGGGAAGTGACTCGATATCACCTACGGTACCACCAATCTCGGTAATCACCACATCGTACTTCTTGCTCTTGCCGAGCAACTGGATGCGACGCTTAATCTCGTCGGTGATATGAGGGATAACCTGTACGGTCTTGCCCTGATAGTCGCCATTACGCTCCTTGTTGATAACCGAGTAGTAAATCTTACCGGTTGTCACAGTATTTGCAGACGAAGTGGGGATAGAGGTGAAACGCTCATAGTGACCCAAATCAAGGTCAGTCTCTACACCATCCTCAGTAACATAGCACTCACCGTGCTCGTAAGGGTTAAGCGTTCCGGGATCGATATTGATATAGGGATCCATCTTCTGAATTGCCACCGAATAACCACGCGCCAAGAGCAGGCGTGCAAGCGACGATGAGATAATACCTTTGCCAAGCGACGATGCTACACCGCCGGTAACAAATACATACTTTGTTTTGTCACTCTTGTTACTGTACATAACTAATTCTCCTTATCTATAAGATTAACTTTCTCTATCAACTCTGCCATCTCAGCCTTTGCAGCAGCAATCTTCTCCTCAACATCGCGAATCATTGCCTCAGCATTCTTGCTGCGCGAGAAGAAACCGATATTGTTCTCCAAAGTGGCAATATCCTGCTCGAGCTGCTTTACCTTATTATACAACTTCTCACGCTCCGAACGCAGACGACGCTCGCCATTGTTCTTCAGAGCAGTGATACGATTGCGGAAACGATCCATATTACGCTCCTTTTCGCCACCACGCAAGGTAGCAAACATAGCGTCAACCACCTCTTTATACTTCTTCTGGATAGCCTCCTTAGCCTTGATGGGCACAAAACCAATCTCGCTCCAACGACGCTGGAACTCCTTGATAGCCTCAAAACCACCTGTAGTGATATCTGCCTCGGCCATCTCTGCAAGCAGAGCCTCCTTCTTAGCCAGATTCTCAATATGCTGCTCATCTACACCTGCGAAGTGTGCGCTCTTGCGAGCAAAGAACTCATCGCAAGCAGCACGGAAACGCTTCCAAACAGCATCCGAATAACGACGCGATACAGGACCGATCTCCTTCCAACGCTTCTGCAAAGCAATCAGCTCATCGGTGGTCTTCTTCCACTGATCACTATTCTTGAGTGCCTCGGCAGCCTCACAGATCTCGTTCTTAAGCTGGAGATTAGCTTCCATCTCGCTCTTCACATTTGCATAGAACGAGTGCTTAAGCTCAAAGAATCTGTCGCAAGCATTGCGGAAACGCTCGTAAATCTTGGTATTGTCTTTCTTGGGTGCAAAACCGATAGTCTTCCACACCTTCTGAATCTCAATCAACTGAGCCGAAGCATCACTCCACTCCTTACGCGAGGTGATAACAGCCTCCGAAAGCTCCTCAGCCTTAACACACAATTCTGTTTTGAGTTCAAGATTGCGCTTCTGCTCCTCCTTAACGCCCTCAAAATACTCCTGGTGCTGCTTGTTGATGCGCGACGAAGCCTCCTTGAAACGCTCCCAGAGCGACTCCTTGTACTCGGCAGCCACGGGGCCTGTCTCACGCCACTGCTCGTGCAGATCCTGCAACTTACGGAAAGCACTCACAACCGAAGTCTCCATAACAAGTGCCTCAACCTCCTCACAGAGCTGCACCTTAGCCTCGTAATTGCGCTTCAAATCCAAATCGCGCAACTCCTTATTTATCTTGATATAGTTGTAGAAATTCTCTACATGGAGGTTATAAGTCTCCCAAATCTCCTTGTTATGAGCCTGAGGTACCATACCTGTCTCTTTCCAACGCTGCTGCAAAGAGCGGAAAGTTGCAAAGGTCTGGTTAATAGTCTCACTGCTATTAACGAGTTCCTTCAACTCCTCAATAATCTGCAACTTGATTTTAAGATTCTCCTCCTTAACGCTCTCAAGCGACGAGATATACTCCTCGCGTGCCGAGCGATAACGACCGAAATACTCCTTCAGTCGCTGTTCCTGCTCGTCGGGCTGAGGAACAAACGCATCCTCTGCACCACCCTCCTCAATAAACTGTTTGCGGGCAGCGTCCACCTCCGAGCGGTGTAATTTATAGAAAGCGATTTTGATGTTCTCCACATCAGCACGCAACTGTTGTACTGGTTTTTTGTCGAGCAGAGCGCCGAAGTAATCAACAATCTCTGCTTTGTTCATCGAGGACAAGTCCTCCGAAGCAGCCTCGTGGTTCTGCTCCTCTGCGGTGAGTTCCTCCTCACCAATCTCCAAGCCGGCAGCGGCAGCATCGAGTGCAGCCTCCTCCTCGGCAAAACTAACCTCAGATATCATCTCCTCGGTCTCGGTAATTTCAGGCGTAGCCTCCTCGGTGGGGCACACGCTCTCAGACTCAGGTGCAGCCTCAGGCGCACACTCTTGGGTAGCATTCAATTTCACATCCTCAGCAACGCTGACTTGTTCCTCGGCAGCAGATTTTTTTTCAGTAGCCATAATAATAGAGTATTTAGTAGTTCGTTTGTGCTTTGGTTTCAAAGGGTCTTTTCAGGCAAAAAACCACTCCTGCACCAATCTACAAAAGTACTCTAACTTTGACAAAATCCAAAGGATTTATCCCTAAATTTAACCCTACGCATTTAAATAATAGGATATTGTTGTGTTTTTTCACCAAAAAATGTTACTTTGCGTAGAATTTGTAGCAATGAGTGTGACAACAACACCACTGAACCACTAATCTTCGGTCATTATGAGTTACAGAATACTGCTCGTTGACGACGAACCCGACATATTGGAGTTTGTCGGTTACAACCTTCGCAAAGAGGGATATGAGGTGCGTACTGCGCCCAATGGTCGTGAGGCTTTGGAGGTAGCAACCTCTTGGCTTCCCCATCTCATATTGCTCGATGTGATGATGCCCGAGATGGACGGTATCTCGACCTGTCGCGCCCTGCGTGAGCACAACGAACTCGACAAGTCGATAATCTGTTTTCTTTCAGCCCGCAGCGAGGATGAATCACAACTCGCGGGATTTGAAGTAGGAGCCGACGACTACCTCACCAAGCCTATCAAGGTACAGATTTTGGTGAGCCGCGTCAAGGCGTTGCTCAAACGAGTGGACGAGAGCGAGGTGGCAGCAGCAGCCACTACACCCTTTGCACTGACAATAGACAGTGAGAGATTTGTGGTGGTGAAAGACGGACAGGAGATAATCCTTCCGCGCAAGGAGTTCAATCTACTCAAACTCCTCTACTCCAAGCCACAGAAGGTCTTCTCCCGCGAAGAGATCTTCAACAGCGTATGGGGTAGCGATGTGGTGGTTGGTGACCGCACCATTGATGTTCACATCCGAAAACTGAGAGAGAAGATTGGCGAAGACCACATCGTAACTATAAAGGGTGTAGGATATAAGTATGAAGATTTTTAAACAAAAACAGATATAACATTATGAGTTTTATTGAGAAAGTTAGAGCCAAGGCTGCTGCCGCTCCCAAGCGCATCGTGCTGCCCGAGGCTACCGAGAAACGCACTTTACAGGCAGCCGATATCATTATTGGTGAGGCACTTGCCGAGGTAATCCTGATTGGCAACCCCACTACCCTCTTTGCAATGGCTGAAGAGTTGGGCTTACAGAACATTTCGCGCGCTACCATCGTTGATCCCGCAAACAACCCTCGCAAGGACGCCTATGTTGAGTTGATGGTTGCTCTGCGTGGCAAGAAGGGTCTTACCCCCGAAGCTGCCGAGAAGTTATTGCTCGACCCCCTCTACCTGGGTGCTGTAATGGTTAAGGCAGGTGATGCAGATGGCGAGGTGGCAGGTGCCGACAATGCTACCGGTGATGTACTTCGTCCCGCATTGCAGTATGTAAAGACTCTGCCCGGTATCAGCGTGGTTTCGGGTGCATTTGTAATGATTTCGCCCGACAAGAGTTTTGGCGAGGATGGTATGATGGTATTTGCCGACTGTGCAGTTATGCCCAACCCCACCGCAGCCGAGCTCGCACAGATTGCAGTAGCCACCGCAGGTACTGCACGCTCGATTGCAGGCTTTGAGCCTCGAATTGCCATGCTCAGCTTCTCGACCAAGGGTTCGGCAAAGCACGAGATGGTAGATAAAGTTGTCGAGGCTACTCGTTTGGCTCAGGAGATGGCTCCCGATGTAATGATTGACGGCGAGTTGCAGGCAGATGCTGCGCTGGTTGAGAGCGTAGGTCAGAAGAAAGCCCCCGGCAGTCCTGTGGCAGGCAAGGCGAACACCTTGGTATTCCCCACATTGGAGGTTGGTAATATCGCCTACAAACTCGTACAGCGTATTGCTCACGCAGAGGCTATCGGTCCCGTTCTGCAAGGTATGGCAGCTCCTATCAACGACCTTTCGCGCGGTTGCTCGGTAGAGGACATCGTAAATCTTGTGGCTATCACCGTTTGTCAGGCACAGGCAAAGTAAAAAATTTAACCTAAACTAAAATAGAGGACAATGAACATATTGGTATTAAACTGTGGCAGTTCGTCGATAAAGTATCAGGTTATCGATATGACTTCGCCCGAGGATTACAAATTATTGGCTAAGGGTATAGTTGAGCGCATCGGCATCGAGAACGGTATCCTCACCCACCGACCCACCGGCAAAGAGCAGGTGAAAATCACCACCGATATTCCCGATCACACCGTTGGTATCGACCTTATTATCAAGGCTATCACCAATCCTGAGAGTGGTGTTATCGCATCGCTCGACGAGCTTGCAGCCGTAGGTCACCGAGTAGTTCACGGTGGCGAGGCATTTAAGGAGAGCGCACTTATCGACGAGCAGGTAATCTCGATCGTTGAGCAGTACAGCGAGTTTGCACCTCTCCACATCCCCGCAAATTTGAAGGGTATCAACGCTATCCAGAAGCTTCTGCCTGCCGTACCTCAGGTAGCCAACTTCGATACCGCATTCCACCAGACAATGCCCGCAAAGGCCTTCATCTATGGTCTGCCCTACAAGTACTACGAGGAGTATCGCGTACGCAAATATGGTTTCCACGGCACCAGCCACCGTTTTGTAGCACAGCAGGGTGCTAAGTTGGCAGGTCTTGATATTAACAACTCGAAAATTATCACCTGCCACATTGGCAATGGTGGCTCGGTAACCGCTATTCACAACGGAAAGAGTGTGGATACCTCGATGGGCTTCACCCCCGTTGATGGTCTGATTATGGGTACTCGTTGCGGTTATATCGATCCGGGTGTGATCAGCTTTATTGCAAGCAAGGAGAATCTCAGCACTGCCGAGTGGTGGGATCTGATCAACAAATCTTCGGGTGTTGCCGGTATGTCGGGCGTATCGTCTGATATGCGTGATGTGCGCGACGCTCGCGATCAGGGCAATGAGCGTGCTACACTCGCACTTGAGGCATACGACTACCGCATCCGCAAGGAGGTAGGTGCTTATGCTGCCGCTATGGGTGGTGTTGACCTGGTAGTCTTCACCGGTGGTGTTGGCGAGAACGATGACGCTACCCGTGCTAATGTATGCGGAAATATGGAGTTCATGGGTATCGAGTTCGACTACGAGAAGAACAAAGGCTTGCGTAGCACCGATGCTATCCTCTCCAAAGAGGGTTCGCGTTGCAAAGTGGCTGCTATCTGCACCAATGAGGAGTTGGTAATCGCTACCGACACCTTCAACATCGTAAGCAAGATGTAAGACGACACCAAAGAATAACTAACAGAAAGAGGTTAGCCAAATTTATTTTGGTTAACCTCTTTGTTATTTAGTAAAGTATCAGTAATTTAGTGCTGCGAATAAATCTAAAACACACAATAGAATGATCACAACACTTAAACAAATCGTAGAGGCGGCTGTTGAGCGAGGCAAACGCCGTCTGGTAATAGCATATGGTCAGGATGCGCACTCCATAGAGGCAGCAACAATGGCAACCGAGGCAGGACTTGTAGAGGCATTCCTCGTAGGTGAGCCCGACCAGATTGAGAAGACCTGCAAAGAGGCAGGCATTGACCCCTCCCTGTTTACAATTGTTCCCGCCGAGGGTATGGAGCATAGTGTAGAGGTAGCCGTAAAGATGGTACGCAACGGAGAGGGTGATGTTCTAATGAAAGGTCTTGTCTCTACCGACAAATATATGCGAGGCATCCTGAACAAGGAGTGGGGATTGCTCCCCCCGAGCACCACGCTGAGCCATGTAACAGTGATGGAGATTCCCGCATACCACAAATTGCTCACCGTAGGTGATGTAGCAATCATCCCCCTGCCCGATATGGCGAAGAAGAAACATATCACCAAATATCTTATGGAGACTGCCGGTTCGCTCGGCATTGAGCGTCCGAAGGTAGCTTTTCTCGCCCCCAGTGAGCAGCTGTTGCCCAAAGTCATCTCCTCGGTAGAGGCTAAGGAGTTGGCAGAGCTTGGCGAGGCAGGTGAGTTTGGCGAGGGTTACTTTGGAGGTCCCTTAGCGTTTGATGTCTCGATTGACAAGGAGTCGGCAGACATCAAGGGTCTGAAAGGCGAGGTGGTGGGCGATGCCGACTGCATCCTCTTCCCCAATCTCGACGCAGGCAACCTCTTCTTCAAGACTGTCACCAAGTTTGCAGGTGGTCAGGTGGCGGCAATGGTAAAGGGTACTACCGCCCCCTGCGTACTCACCTCGCGAGGTGACTCGTCGCAGACAAAGCTCTACTCGATAGCACTTGCTTGTCTGAATGCCAAATAATTTTTCACCGACTAACCGAGCAAAAGATGAACAAGAAAATTTTAGTTATAAACCCCGGCTCGACTTCCACAAAAATTGCTGTCTATGATGGTGAGCAGGAGCTATTCGTAACCACCCTACGCCACTCCACAGAGGAGATTGGTGCTTTTGCCACCATACCCGACCAAAAGGGTTTCCGTCGCACCCTCATCACTGAGGCTATGGAGGCGGCAGGTGTCAAGGTAGCAGACCTCGGTGCGGTAATTGGTCGTGGCGGTCTTATCAAACACATCCCCTCGGGCGTATATAAGGTTGATGA
This sequence comes from Tidjanibacter sp., assembly GCA_017631375.1. GTDB lineage: Bacteria > Bacteroidota > Bacteroidia > Bacteroidales > Rikenellaceae > Tidjanibacter. The sequence continues at coordinate 27,538 of JAGBTK010000020.1, forward strand.
TCAGATGATTGACGATATCATCAATCGTCCTCTCGGTCAGCACGCATCCAACCTCGGTGCGCTCCTCGCAGCCGACATTGCAGCCGAGGCAGGCGTGGAGGCATACATTGCTGACCCCGTAGTGGTGGATGAGTTAGAGCCCGTAGCACGCCTCACAGGTTGGGCAGAGGTAGAACGCACATCCATATTCCACGCACTCAACCAGAAGGCCGTATCGCGCGCATACGCAGAGAGCATTGGCAAACCTTACGAGGAGCTAAACCTCATCGTAGTACACATGGGCGGTGGCATAACCGTAGGTGCACACCGACAGGGTCGTGTGATAGATGTGAACAATGGTCTTGACGGTGAAGGTCCCTTCTCGCCCGAGCGCGTAGGTACACTCCCCGCCCTCTCGCTAGCAAAGATATGTTTCAGCGGCAAATACACCCTCGCCGAGGTAGCCAAGAAGATAAACGGTAAGGGCGGTATGAACTCCCTGATAGGCTCGAACGATGTCAAGAAGGCCGCAGAAGATGCCGAAGCAGGAGAGCCCAAAGCCAAAGCAGCAATTGAAGCAATGTGCTACAACATCGGCAAAGAGGTGGGTGCAATGGCAGCCGTACTGCACGGCAAAGTGGACGCCATAATACTCACAGGCGGTATAGCATACAACAAGATGATATGCGGCAAGATAACCGATATGGTAGGCTTCATAGCACCCGTAATCATCAGCCCCGGCGAAAACGAAATGGAGGCCCTCGCAGCCAACGCCCTGCGCGTAATAGAGGGCCGCTTGGAAGCAAAAGAGTATATTTAGTTTTGTTTCTCCGCTTTTTGTAAAAAGCGGAACCAAAAACTTTTAAACATTTAGTTTGCGGGTTTAGCGATAGCCTCAATGGCTATTACGACAATAAAAAGAGATAGGTCTTATTCAAGTAAACTTGATAATTCCTATCTCTTTTTATTATCGCACCATCTACGATGGTATTCCCTAAACCCGAAAAACCTAACTATAGCAAAAAAAAGTCTAAATGGTTATCCCATAATTAATCCTGCTTAGCAGTCTTTTCGGTGCTCATGCTCGGCATAGTCTGCAAGCAGCCTCTGCACTCGCTTAATCGCAACGTTCCCATAATTCCCATAACTCCAATAGACAACAAGCGAGAGATATATCGAATATCTCTCGCTTGTATTATTTTTAATTCTTCTTTACATATCCTTTCAAGATG
>JAGBTK010000021.1 GCA_017631375.1 Tidjanibacter sp.
CTGCTCACCACCCTTGCCACCGCCCTGCTTGTTGTTGTGACGACGGTTGTGATTATTGTGGTAGTGCTTCTTCTCCTGTCGCTGACCCTCTGCGGGCTTAGCACTCTGCTGCTCGCCACCCTGCTGAGGCTTCTGCTCGCCCTGCTGAGGTTTCTGCTCGCCCCTATCGGGACGCTGCTGGCGGTTGCGGTCGTTGCGGCCACGATTGTTGTTGCGCTGACGCTGCTCACCTCTCTGCTCACTCTTCTGCTCGCCACCGTTCTGGTGTTTCTGCTCGCCTGCGTTATTATGCTTCTGCTCGCCTCCGTGCTGGCTCTTGTGTTCGCCCTTGTCGTTATGCTGAGCATTATGCTGATTGTCGTTCTGTTTCTTGCCACCCTTACCGCCGCGTTTCTTCTTGCGACGCTTGTTGTCAAAGCGCGAGATGCTGTCCTCGCCAATAACATTTACAAATTCGGGCTCCTCGACCATATTGTTCAGCGCATTCTCCGACAAGAGTTGATCGGGCTTGCGACCCTCGGCATTGAGGCGCATAATCTCCCTAACTCTGCGTACGGAGATAGTCTTCATACCTACCAACGAGTGGGGCTCGGTGCTGAAACTCATTGTATGGGCAAGGATATCGCTCTTGACGTGGTAGTAGTCGGCATCCATAGTCTGCAAAGGACCGTTTAGACGCGGGAAGTCCTTACGCGCATCGATATAGCTGTCGAGCTCATAGACCAGACAGCACTTGAGTTTACTGCACTGACCTGCCAGCTTCTGGGGATTGAGCGAGAGATCCTGATTGCGTGCCGCGCCCGTAGTCACCGATACAAACGAGGACATCCACGACGCACAACACAGCTGACGACCACAAGAGCCCAGACCACCGATGCGGCCTGCCTCCTGGCGTGCGCCAATCTGCTTCATCTCTACGCGGATGTGGAACTGCTCGGCAAAAACCTTGATCAGCTCGCGGAAATCGACTCTCTCGTCGGCAATGTAGTAGAAGATAGCCTTAATCTTGTCGCCCTGATACTCCACATCTCCAATCTTCATATTGAGATTCATATCAGTTGCAATCTCGCGGGCACGAATCATTGTGTCGTGTTCGAGAGCGATTGCCTCCTGCCATCGCTCGATATCGTAGCTCTTGGCTTTGCGATAGATTTTGCGGAACTCGCCGTTCTGAGGATTGAAACCCACCCTTTTCATCTGACGAGCTACCAAATCACCCGTGAGCGAGATGATGCCGATATCGTGGCCAGGCGATGCCTCAACAGCCACAATATCGCCCTCTTTCAGATCGAGGTTGTTGACATTGCGGTAGTAGCCACGATGGGTGTGCTTGAAGCGCACCTCGAAAATATCGTTGGGAAGATTGTCGGGATACTCTGCCAACCAATTGGTAGAGTGGAGCTTATAACTTGAACTATGAGCCTTCGCCTCGCATCCTTCCTCGGTAGAGCAGAAGCAGCAACCACGCTCAACATTGAGCACGGACTCCTTCTCGGCGGGGTTAATGGTTTTGTTATTATTATCGTCGTTCATTCTATTCTGTTCACTAATGTGTATAAATCATACAAAAATAGTGATTTTTTTTCGATTCATCACTCACTTTAAGACAACTTTCTGCTATTATTCAACTTTTAGTTGAAAAGAGGACATTTTTACACATTGGTTGTACGACAAAAACCAACAGAAAACGACAGAGGGTCGTGCAAAAAAAAGAGCTAAAACGAGAAAAAGATTACTCGGCGCGAGCGAACAAATCGTCAAACGAAAGTTGATGACGGAAACGACGCATAAGAAGTATTGCGGCAATCGTAAGACCTGCTATAAATCCTACCCAGAGAGCGGGTGCGCCCCACCCCACAACAAAGCAGAGCAGATAGCCGAGAGGCACATTAATCACCACATAGGCAACAAGCGCAATACGCAGAATTACAGCAACATCCTTAATTCCTCGCAGCAGACCGGTAGAGATACATTGCAGTCCGTCAGAGAATTGGAAAAGACCGCAACAAACAAGCAGAGTGGCTGCCGTACGCACCACCTCGGGGTCATCTGTAAATAGGAGCGGAATATGATTTCGCAGAAGGATAAACGAAAGCGCGGTGAAGCTGTTCCACGCCAGACCGACAGTATATGAGGCGCGCGAAACCGCCTTGATCTGCTCTCTATCTCGCGCTCCGTAGGCGTGGCTGGTAAGGATGGTGGTAGCCGAGCCGATGCCCACAACCATCATAAACGCCACATTGGCCATAGTTGTAGTAATCTGGTTGGCAGCAATCTCCACCGTGCCGATCCAACCCATCATCAGGCTGGTGATGCAGAAGGCGGAGTTCTCGAGAGTGAGGTGTCCGGCAATGGGCAGACCCACTCGAAACAGCTCTTTGCAGTAGTGGTTTCCCGCACGCGAAACACCCAGCATTTTACGCCACGAGAAGTAGCCGATATAGGAACGGAACTCTCTCTTACTGAGGAAGTAAGTAATCATTATCACGGGTGTCACCGAGCGGGCAATCAGAGTAGCCAGACCGGCACCAGCAGCACCCAATTCGGGGGCTCCCAACTTACCAAAAATGAACACCCAGTTGAGGAATATGTTGAGCGCGTTTGATATCACCACAATAGCCATCGCAACCTTCGTATTTCCAATACCTTCGAGGAATTGCTTGAAGGAGGCGAAGAGCATAAACGGCAATACCGACCACGCCAGATATCTGAAATAGGGAATCGCCACCTCAACCACCTCTTCTGGCTGTCCCAAAAAGTGCATAAGCGGAACAGCGGCCTGGAGCATAGCGACAAACACAACTCCCAGAGTCAGATAGAGTGCAATGGAGTTTTGGAGATATCCCGCGCACTCCTCTTTGCGATTTTGGGCAAAGAGTTCACCGACCAGCGGAGTAAGACCGAGCGTAAAACCGATAGCCAGAGCAAAGATGATGAAAAAGACCGTACCGCCAAACGACACACCCGCAAGTGGGAGTGCCCCCAAACGCCCAACCATCATATTGTCACACAGTTGCACTATCACCTGCCCGAGTTGGGTGAGCATCACGGGCAGAGCCAAACGCAACAGGTCGGCATAGGTTTTGCGCATCGATATTTTTGGCGACAGGGTCATTTTCTACATCCGTAATTGTACTATCAATACTAAATAACAACCCCAACCTTTTCGGGTTGGGGCTGCAAAAGTATATTTTTTTTGCCAAAAGCAAAAATTTCCACCTTTTCGAGGGAAAATTACTTCTGAGCTTTGAAGCGATTTATATAGAGGTAACGCTTAATTTTATTGGTAGGTGTGCGCTCAAAACTCTTCTCCTCAACCTCAATCGAGGCGATGCGCGAGTGCTTGCTCACCTTGCTGTTAACATATCCCTTAACCTCCTCTTTGATAGCATCCCACTTCTTGTTGATATCATCCTTCATATCGTGGAAGCGCGACTCGATAGCGGTCTTATCGAAGTTGACAAGAGCAATCAATCGACCTTTATCCTCAACCACGACAGACTCGGTTACGAGCGAGTGGTTATTGATAACGCTCTCAATATCTTCGGGATAGATATTCTCACCACTTGCACCGACAATCATACTGCCTGCACGGCCACGAATGTAGAGATAGCCATCGGGGGAGATATATGCAAGGTCGCGGGTACGGAACCAACCATCCACGGTAAATGCCGCAGCGGTAGCCTCAGGATTCTTGTAGTAGCCCTCCATAATACAGGGGGTCTTAACCTGCAACTCACCCTCGCCCTGCTCGTTGGGATCAACGATACGCAACTCCAATCCCTCCATAGCTACACCTGTTGATTGGAGGCGTGTTTTGAAGGGGATAGCACCTGCAATCAGAGGCGCGGTCTCGGTCAAACCGTAGCCAATAGCGTAGGGAAATTTGGCATCGAGGAGGAACTGCTCGGCAGTCTTGTCAACTTTGGCACCACCGATACCGAAGAAGCGCATACGACCACCAAAGACCTCATAGAGTCGCTTACCAGCAATGCGGTGCAGCAACTTCTGGATGGGTCGGAAAGAGTAGATGGCGTTCATCAACGGGTTGGCGGTAAAGCGACCATAGACCTGCGAACGGAATACCTTCTCGATAATCAGGGGTACCGACAACATAACGGTCGGACGCACAGCCTTGAAGGCGGGCATCAGGGTCGATGCCGTAGGGGGACGGTCGAGGTAGGTCACCGACGAACCATAAGTAAACGGGTAGATCATACCGATCGAGCACTCGTAGGTGTGAGCCAACGGCAACACCGAGAGGAATACATCCTCTTTCACCACAGGGAAGAGTTTGTATATCAGCTCAATCTGTTTGCAGATAGCGCGATGGGTAAGCATCACACCCTTGGGCTGCGAAGTGGTGCCCGAGGTGTAGATGATAGCAGCAAGCTCGTCACTCTCAGGAGCGCGCTGTGAGCCCTGTGCCTCCACTTTTTGGGTCAGTACGGTGAGGTTCTTGATGCGTACCACGATATTCATCGACTCGATGATCTGCTTCGAGAGTTTGGTATATTGCTTATCGGAGATGATAAGTGCCTTTGCCTCGGAGTGAGCGATCACCTTGTCCAGCTCCTCGCCCGAGAAGTCGGGAAGAATGGGGACAACCACCATCGCCATAGTGGTAATAGCAAAGTAGCTGACACCCCAGTTGGGCATATTGCTACTCAAAAGGGCAACCTTATCACCGGGATTGAGTCCTGCGCTGAGCAACATCTCCTGCACCGAACGAACTCTCTCGTCGAGTTCAGCATAGGTCATCTGCTCGCGCTCAAACATCCCGAAAGAGGGACGGTCGGCAAACTCCCTAATGCTGTAATCGTAAATCTCTTTTAATGTTTTATAATTATGCATATTGGATTGCTTTGTATTGCAAAAACAACGCAAAGGTAGTGTATTTTATTGGTTTTTTCGTATTTTTGTGATGAACGGCTCGATTTTGTGGCGAATTACAAGTCCTATTTGGGATAGTTTTACGCCAAAAATCGGACTTTTTGAACGATTACGACAATGAATCTCTCCTACGATGATATTATGGCTGCGGCTGCCGAGATCGGTTTCGACCTCTGCGGAGTCACTTCTGCTGCCCCGCTACCCGACGAGAAGAGCCGTTTTGCTCACTGGCTCGCAGGGGGCAATCAGGGTAATCTCGGTTATATGGAACGCAACAGCGACAAGAGATTTGCCCCCGCCCTGCTTGTAGAGGGGGCAGAGAGCGTGATTGTTTGCGGGTTGGCGTATGGTGTACCTAACGAGGCCGAGGGTTGCACCGATGGCAAACGAGCCAAAATCGCCCCCTATGCTTGCAGGGAGGACTACCACTCGGTATTCCGCCGTCTGCTTCCGCAACTTGCCGAGAGGCTTGGGCTGAACGAGAAGGGCATTCGCTGGCGCGCCTTTACCGACAGCGCACCTCTTGCCGAGAAGGCCTTGGCGGTGAGGGCTGGCATTGGTCGTATTGGTCGCAACTCGCTGCTTATTACAGAGCAGGTTGGCTCGCGCATCCTGCTGGGCGAACTTGTTGTCTGCGCCCCCACCGACCGCTATTCAGAGCCTGTCGCGCAAAATCCCTGCTCGGGGTGCGGCCTCTGCATAGAGAGGTGTCCCGCCTCGGCAATTCTGCCCGAAGGGGGTGTCGATACGCGAAAGTGTATCGCCTGCCGCACCGTAGAACCCGCCGTCACTCTTGGCGAGGAGGGCACTGCAGGGTGGCTCTTCGGATGCGATGAGTGTCAGGTCTGCTGCCCCTGTAATCAGAAAGCAGAGAAGATAGATAACCCACTGATATCCACCCTATTTAACCCTTCGGAGTTTAGTGCCGAGTGGTGGACGGAGATTAGTGACGAGGAGTTTGTCGAACGCTTTGGCACTACCCCGATGTCGCGCGCAGGAGCCGAGCGATTGAGAGCGGGAGCAAAGAAGTTGTAGAACCAATCATCTTGGATCTCATCTATTCTGACTGCAATAATTTCACGACTTTGAGCAATCCTCCCGCAAAAAAGTGTATCTTTGCGCATCTGTATATAAATATGTAGAAAAATATGGGACTGTTTGATATATTCAAAAAGAAAAAAGAGGAGGCTGCTCCTGAAGTCAAAAAGGCTGAGAGCGAGGAGATTGCCGTAGGTTTGCAAAAGACAAAAGAGGGTTTTTTCGGCAAGCTGGCTCGTGTGGTTGCGGGTCGCTCGCAGGTTGATGCCGAGGTGCTCGACAATCTGGAGGAGATGCTCATCACCTCCGATGTGGGCGTGGAGACCACCGTTAAAATCATCGAAAATATCGAGGCGCGCGTAGCACGCGACAAATATATGAACACCTCCGAACTCAACGCCATACTGCGCGACGAGATTGCTCAACTGATGCAGGAGGCTGAGAGCGAGGCAGACAGCTTCGGCTTGTCGCCTGAGGACAAAAAGCCTTATGTTGTGATGGTAGTTGGCGTGAACGGTGCGGGCAAGACCACCACAATCGGCAAACTCGCCGCACAGCTTGTGCGCGCAGGCAAGAAGGTCTATATTGGTGCTGCCGACACCTTCCGTGCCGCCGCTATCGAGCAGTTGGAGGTATGGGCTAACCGCGCGGGTGCAACAATCATCAAGCAGACAATGGGTGCCGACCCCGCTTCGGTGGCATTTGACACCCTCAAATCGGCTGTTGCCGGTGGTGCTGATGTGGTGTTGATAGACACCGCAGGTCGTCTGCACAACAAAATTGGCCTGATGAACGAGCTCTCGAAGATTCGCAATGTGATGGCAAAGGTTGTTCCTGATGCACCCCACGAGGTAATGTTGGTGCTCGACGGCAGTACAGGTCAGAACGCCTTTGAGCAAGCACGCCAATTCACTGCCGCAACTGCTGTTACATCGTTGGCAATCACCAAATTGGACGGCACAGCAAAGGGTGGCGTGATTATAGGCATCAGCGACCAATTCCACATCCCTGTTCGCTACATCGGCATTGGCGAGGGCATCAATCAGCTCAAAGTCTTTGACCGCGAGGAGTATGTAAACGCACTATTCGGAGAGTAGACTATGGCACGCAAAGGGGCAAAAAAGATAAATGTAGTAACGCTCGGCTGCTCGAAAAATCTTGTCGACAGCGAGCATATTATGGCGCAGTTGGAGGCGGCAGGCTACCGATTGGAGTTCGACTCCAACGACACCGACGCAAAAATTGTAATTGTCAATACTTGCGGATTTATTGGCGATGCCAAAGAGGAGTCCATTGAGACCATCCTCTCGTTTGCTCAGGCAAAGGAGGAAGGGATGATTGATAAGCTCTATGTAATCGGCTGTCTGAGTGAGCGTTATGCCGACGAGTTACGCAATGAGATTCCTGAGGTTGACCAATACTTTGGAGTGCGCGACATCACGGGTGTTGTGCGCGAACTCTGTGGCGAATGGCGCGACGATCTGGCAACTGCCCGCGTGCAGACCACTCCCGACCACTACGCCTACCTGAAAATCTCGGAGGGTTGTAATTGGCATTGTGCCTATTGTGCAATTCCGCTGATTCGCGGTCGCCACATATCCGTACCTATGGAGTCCCTCATCGAGGAGGCCACCAAGCTTGCCGAGAGCGGGGTTAAGGAGTTGATTGTTGTGGCGCAAGACACCACCTACTATGGCATTGACCTCTACGGTCGTAGGGCATTGGCAGAGTTGTTGGAGAAATTGTGCCGAGTAGAGGGTATTGAGTGGATCAGACTCCACTACGCCTACCCCACCGACTTCCCCGATGATGTGATCGAGGTGATGGCTCGCGAGGAGAAGATCTGTAAATATCTCGACATACCCTTGCAACACGTTTCGGACAATCAGTTGAAGGCTATGCGTCGTCGTATCGACAAGCAGGGCAGCATTGAGCTGATTGAGCGTCTGCGCAGCAGGATTCCCGACATTGCTCTGCGTACCACAATGTTGGTGGGTTTCCCTGGTGAAACCGAGGAGGACTTCGAGGAACTCTTGGAGTTTGTGCGTCAGACCAAGTTCGAGCGTCTGGGTGCATTTGCCTACTCCGAGGAGGAGGGTACTCCCTCAGCCAAGATGGAGGATAATGTGCCTGCCGATGTGAAGGAGAGCCGCGTAGAGCGACTTATGGAGTTGCAGGGCAGCCTCTCGCTCGGCAATAATCAACGACGAGTTGGCGAAGAGATGAAGGTGATTATCGACTCCCGAGAGGGCGATTTCTGGATTGGTCGCTCGCAGTACGACTCGCCTGAGGTAGATCAGGAACTGCTTATTTCGTCGCCCAAGAGATTGAAGATTGGCGAGTTCTATACCGTACGCATCACCGAGGCTGACGAATTTGACCTCTATGCCGAACTAGTAAAGTAGGTTTCCACCTGCCTGTGAGAGCGAATTGAGGTCGAAAATTTTTGTATATAAGAAATTTTTATTATACTTTTGTAGTTTACTAACTAAATCGATACCCGCGAAAAGATGGCAAAGCACCCCGTAGTCGCATCGCTAACCGAGAAGGTTGGCAGACTGATCGAGCAGAATATTCGATTAGAGAGGGAGTGTGCCGACCTTATCGAGCAACGAGATAAGGTCAAGAAGGAGAATCGTCGCCTGCAGGAGGAGATGCAACAGATGGAGCATCGCCTTTCGCTACTTGAAATGGGCAACGGTATGAGCGGTAACGATAAGGAGGTTAAACGCGCCCGACAGCAGATCAATCGACTTGTGCGGGAGATTGATCGCTGCATTGCTTTGATGAACAAATAGAAGGCATTGTGCCCGACGAGAAGAGATGAACAACGTAAAAAGTAAATTGGATATAAAACTCAACATTGCAGGTCGCCCCTACGAGCTCTCCATAGACCGTGAGCGCGAAGAGGTCTACCGCAAGGCAGAGCGCGAGGTGAATAAGTTTGTCGCCTCGACTCAGTCGCAGTTGGTGCTGGGTAACGAGGGCTATCTGGCTCTTGCGGCACTCCAATTTGCAGTACAGAAGCTCACTCTCCTCGCTCAGCGCAGCATAGACGACGACTTGGAGGCTCTCTCCGAACTCGACGCCCAGATTGACAAGCAACTTAACAAGTTGTAGTCAATCCCCTCTATCATCACACATTGGCGCACGCCTGAATAAGGCAACCCAAAACCGAGTTCTTTTACATATTATATATAAAGGAATTGATACCCGCATAGATTCCAAGAACATTTGCGAAACTCGACACTTATTTTTTAATTGAGGGTTACTCGTTCAGTCAAAAACAGGCCTTAACCTCCTCGGAGGTGTGCGCGAGCACCGTTGGACGTTTGCGATTGTCCGGAGTCCTCACACATGACGATTTAGGAGCTTCGTCAAACACTTGTTGGAATCCTATGCGGTTTTTTTGTAACCAATAAACCTAATATATTAATTTAACTAAACACGAAATTTGACTATGGATATATTATTACCCGCAATCATCGGTGCCATAGTTGGTGTGGGAGTCTATGCTCTTATTGTGAGAGTTGTTACCAAGAATACCATCGCCAACCAGCGTGAGCGCGCCCTCAAAGAGGCTGAGGCCGAGGGTGAGATGATTAAAAAAGAGAAGATGCTCCAGGCAAAGGAGAAGTTTATCCAGCTCAAGAGCGAGCACGATCGCACAGTGAATGAGCGCAACCAGAAACTCAACCAGCGCGAGCAGGGTATCAAACAGAGCGAAAACCACCTCAACCAGCAGCGTAGCGAGCTCGACCGCAAGAACAACGAGATTGAGAAGTTGCGCGAGCAGTTGAACAACCAACTCGCAGCCCTCGACAAGAAGAAAGAGGAGGCTGACCGTATCATCAAGGAGCAGAATGTGCGACTCGAACAGATTGGCGGCATCAGTAGCGAGGAGGCTAAGAATATCCTGATGGAGAATATGAAGCAGGAGGCAGAGGCCGACGCCGCTACATACATCAACGACACCATTGAGGAGGCAAAGCTCACCGCTAACAAGGAGGCAAAACGAATCGTTGTCCAGACCATCCAGCGTGTAGCAACCGAGACCGCAATCGAGAACTCGGTAACCGTATTCAACATCGACTCCGACGAGGTGAAGGGTCGTATCATCGGCCGCGAGGGTCGTAACATCCGCGCCTTGGAGGCTGCTACCGGTGTTGAGATTATCGTTGATGACACCCCCGATGCAATCATCCTCTCGGGCTTCGATCCCGTGCGTCGCGAGATTGCGCGTCTGGCACTCCACCAGCTCGTTACCGATGGTCGCATCCACCCCGCACGCATCGAGGAGGTTGTAGCAAAGGTTAAGCGTCAGATTGAGGAGGAGATTGCTGAGGTAGGTAAACGCACCACCATCGATCTCGGTATCCACAATATGCACCCCGAGCTTATTCGTCTGATTGGTAAGATGAAATATCGCTCATCGTATGGTCAGAACCTCTTGCAGCACTCGCGCGAGACTGCAAACCTCTGTGGCATTATGGCTGCCGAGCTGGGTCTGAACCCCAAGATTGCACGTCGTGCAGGTCTGCTCCACGATATCGGCAAGGTGCCTGATGATGAGCCCGAGTTGCCACACGCAATTATCGGTATGAAGCTCTGCGAGAAGTACAAGGAGAAATCTGAGGTATGCAACGCAGTAGGCTCGCACCACGACGAGGAGGAGATGACCTCGCTCATCGCCCCCATCGTACAGGTGTGCGACGCAATCTCAGGTGCTCGCCCCGGTGCGCGTAGTGAGGTTGTTGAGTCCTACATCAAGCGTCTGAAAGAGATGGAGGATATCGCTATGGCATATCCCGGCGTGATGAAGACCTACGCTATCCAGGCAGGTCGTGAGCTGCGCGTGATTGTTGGTAGCGATAAGATTACCGACCAAGAGGCTGAACAGCTGTCGCACGATATCGCTAAGAAGATCCAGGCCGAGATGACCTACCCCGGCCAGGTGAAGATTACCGTTATCCGCGAGACCCGCTCCGTAAGCTACGCAAAGTAAAAGGGTTTCGAGCCTTTTTGTAAAAAGTATTTTGCCCCTTTTTTGTAAAAAAGCGGCACCAAAAAACTTTTGTACTATTAGTTTGCGAGTTTAGGAATAACTTGTAGTTATTACAAACAAAATATAGGTGAGATTTAGTTCAAGCAAGCTTGACTAATCTTACCTATATTTCATTTGTACTCTCTTCGAGAGTATCCCCTAAACCCGAAAAACCCAAATTTCTACACAAAGAGTAATTTAGGCATCTTTTATCTCCCATAATTCTCATAATTCCCATTATTCCCATTATTCCCATAACTCCAATCAAAAAAAAAGAGAGCAATTCGACATTGCTCTCTTTTTTAGTCATTTTGAATTTTGAATTAAAAAGTCATATTGGCTGAGGGATTTTTGTGCATCGTGCGGCAAGACAAAGCGGAGTTTACTCTAAGTAAATGAGCATTTGGCTTGCAAGGGATGTGCAAAAAGCACCAGCCAGATGGCTTTTTTTATTTTTGGTAGCCGACAGGGTGAACTAACACAATCTGCTGCTCAGGAGTGAGTTTCAACGCACTGGTAACTACCTCTTTGTCGAACATACCCATCGCTACGGTAGCCATATTGTTGGCTGCGCAGAAGAGGTAGATGTTCTGCGACACATAACCCGCATCAACACCCGACCACTGCCACTCATTGTCGGCCACAAGCACCAGGTTGATAGGAGGCATATTCTCGCGGATGGGCTGACGGAAGTCACCGTCGGAAACTTTGAGCAGTTCGTGACCGGTATGCTCATAGAGCCAAGTACCCTCGCTATCGATAACATAGACCTTGATATCCTGACGGTTTACGGCCGAGGGTGCGGTACGCTTACCATCGGGACGGTTCACGCCATTGGCAGCCCACAACAGGTCGGAGAGGTCCTGCAAACTGACGGGGGTCTCGGCATACTCACGTATACTCTGACGATCGGAGAGAGCCTGCATCAACTCTCCGGCGCGCTCTTTGTTGGGTGTCGGAAGAGTCTTGATTGTCTCGCCTGCATTACACGCCACAACGAGAAGGGTCGCCACAAGGGCAAAGGTGAATTTTTTCATATTTTTATACATTTTAAAGGGTTAATTAATTGTTCGCGGGTAATTTATACAGACACAAAGATATAATTTTTCTCAGAATTTGGTTGGAATATCGAAAAATTACTATCTTTGCGGGCTATTTAACCATTAAAAAATTTTTTCGATATGCCAAAAATGAAGACAAACGCCGGAGCAAAGAAGCGCCTTGACTTCACCGGCACAGGTAAAATCAAGAGGAAACACGCTTATCACAGCCACATCCTCACCAAGAAAACCACAAAACGTAAACGTAATCTTGACTACTCGGCACTCGTATCGCCTGCCGATGAGGCTAAGATGAAAAAGTTGCTCGTTAAGTAATTAGCGCGCGACAAAACATTGTTAAACCAGAGTGGAACAGCCCCGAAGAGTGTGAGAGAATCACACCGCTGCCCATTCGCTAAAACTTTTTAATTATGCCAAGGTCAGTAAATGCAGTAGCATCTAGAGCCAGAAGAAAAAGAGTTTTAAAACTTGCCAAGGGTAACTTTGGTTCAAGGGGAAACGTCTGGACGGTTGCGAAAAACACCGTTGAGAAGGGATTAACCTACGCTTACAGAGATCGTAAGGGTAAAAAGAGAGATTACCGCAGCTTGTGGATTCAGCGTATCAACGCTGCCGCTCGTATGCACGGTATGACTTATTCGGAGTTTATGGGTAAAGTAAACGCTAAGGGTATCGC
>JAGBTK010000022.1 GCA_017631375.1 Tidjanibacter sp.
AAAAACTTTGTCGCTTTTTGTAAAAAGCTCCGCAAAAACTTTTAAACATTTAGTTTGCGGGATTAGGAATAACTTGTAGTTATTACAAACAAAAGAGAGATATGTTCTGCTCAAATAAATTTGGCAGCCTCATATCTCTCTTTTATTTGTACCCTCTACGAGGGTATTCCCTAAACCCGAAAAACCAACTATTGCAAAAAAGTCTAATTGGTTTTCGAAAATTTCCCTTCAATTCTCTTCATCTCCCATAATTCTCATTATTCCCAAAATTCCCATCACTCCCATAAACAACAATCGAGAGTAGTTCGATACTACTCTCGATTGTTTATCATTTTGAATTTTGAATCTTGAATCTTGAATTAAAAAGTCATATTGGCTGAGGGATTTTTAGGCATCGTGCAGCAAGACAAAGCGGAGTTTACTCTAAGTAAATGAGCATTTGGCTTGCAAGGGATGTGCAAAAAGCACCAGCCAGATGGCTTTTTACGCTTTTATTTTGTAAATTTATCCTTCATCTTCTCCACCTGTCGTTTGATAGCATCAATCGCTCCATCAACCGACTCCTCAAAACTCTTGCTCTGGTGCTCGGCGATGAGCGTTTCGGTGGGTACAGCAATTTTGATAGTCACTACCTTGTTGCCGTGTTCGGGATCCTTATCGAGTCGCATAATTACCTCTGCAGAGGTGGCACGCTCGATAAAGCGGTCTAACTTTGCCATCTTGGCCTCAACGAAGTCGATCAATTTCTTGTCGGCATCGAACTTCACGGATTGAATCTGTACGTTCATAACTGATCCTCCTAAAAATTTTATTCTCCTTCCCTACCTGCAAGGTCCTGAGCCCGTCGGGCAGAGAGCGGAGAGGTGATTATTATTTGTCGGCTCGCGGATGAGCCTTGTTGTACGCTTTCTTCAACTCCTCGGCAGTGTTGTGGGTATAAATCTGGGTCGTCGAGAGCGAGGAGTGACCCATCAGCTCTTGTATATCCCTCATATCGGCACCACCGCCAAGCAGGTGAGTAGCAAAGGTATGGCGCAAAATATGTGGCGAAATTTTGCCCTGCACACCATACCCAGCAAGGGTGCTCTTCACCGCGCGTTCAACTTGCCAGCGGCTTATAACCTCACCTTTGCTTGTTAAAAATAGCACTTTTTCCTGAGATTTGCAAATTTCTCGCCGCCATTTTTCAGAATACCCTGCAATCACCCTCTGCGCAAGGCTCGGCAGAGGCACAACACGCTCTTTCTCGCCCTTGCCCACCACGCGCAATGAGGCATAGGCAGGGGCAAAACTTGCGGTGGTCAGGCTTACGAGTTCGGCAAGACGAAGCCCCGTGGCGTAGAAAAGAATGAAAATTGCACCATTCAGTGCGCGGGTGTAGCGAGCCGACCACTCATCATCTTCCGAAGGCAGGCAGAAATCGCTCACCGACTCCACAGCTCCGCCCACTATATCCTTGATGCGGTCTGCGTGGATAAAGGTGGGAGGTCGTTGCGGCACACGCTGAGTGCCGATAAGTGCGGCAGGGTTGGAAGGAAGGATGCCGCGACTATGGAGCAGGCGGAAGAGGGACTTCACTGCGCTGACAGCCCGATTGACGGATGTTGCCTTGCGCCCACTCTCGGTGAGCGACATCACCCACTCGGCAATATCGTTGCGGGTTACGAGCGACAGATCTGCGCTCACGCCATCGCGCTCTATCCAGGCACAAAAACCCCGCGCATCGCGCAGGTATGCCTCGACAGTAGCAGGCGAGTAGCGTCGTTCATAACGCAGATACTCCTCAAATTGGTTCAACACATCCTCTTTCATAGATACGAAGATAGCCCAATTTGAGGAGTATTGCAATATCTTAGCAAAAAATTATCTCAGCAGGAAGCCGATATAGCAGACAATAGTACCCAGCGCGCAGAGCACCTTCAGACCGCGTTTCTTGACCAACAGCGCACCTGCCATCAGCAGGGTAGAGATACCGCCAAACAGCGTCAGTCCGACAACCTTCGGGTCGGAGAAGTCATAGACAGGAAGACGCGAGAAGAGATCGGCGCAACACAAGACGAAGAAGTTGAAAATGTTGCTGCCAATGATATTGCCCACACCGATATTGTAGTTGCCGATACGGAACAGGGCTATTGTCGAAGACACCTCAGGGAGCGAAGTAGCCACACCCAGGAAGATAGCACCTGCCAGACCTGCACCAAGATTAAGGCGAATGGCTATATCGTCGGTGATATAGGTAAGCACCACGCTCAGGCAGATAATGCCTATGCTGACCAGCACAAAGCGCACCACAATCTGTTGGAGCGAGAGTCCGCAATCATCTTCATCCTCCTCAGCGGGCTGCTCGGTCAGAGCCGCCTCCTCGGGCTGAGTGCCATTCTCGGCAGCAAGGTGACGCACACTAAGGATATAGAGCCCAAGTATCAGCAGGGTCGATACATTAAGAGTCCAGATGTGGAAATCCACCAGATTGAGCATATTGAGCAGCAACACCACATAGGAGAGGAAGAGGTAGAAACATACCCATAGGTGGCCGCGTGAGGTACGAGTGCGGGCAAAGGAGCGCGCATAGCAGGGGATCAACACGCCAAGGATGGTAAGATTAAAGAGATCGCTACCCAGAATGTTGCCTATACATAGGCTTGGTTTGTCAATCAGGATTGTTGCCGAGATACTTGTAAACATCTCGGGGAGCGAGGTTACTGCCGAGAGCAACACGCCACCAAGAAAGGCGCCCGAAAGGGTGGTCTTACGATCGATAAGGTCGATATACTGCGAAGCCTTGATACTGAGCCACACGACCATTGATGCGACAACAAGATAAGCGATATAGATCATAATGTGCTTGGGTTATTAAATAGGGTACAAAGGTAACTCTTTTTGCCATAAAGCAAAAAGAGTGTTCTCTTTTTAGAACACTCTTTTCCGCTATTCGTTATTATTCGCTAAATGGTTTGAAACCGTCACCATAGGTCTCGTAGGCATCTACCACCACCACAAATGCTGCCGGATCCAGAGCGCGAATCTTCTCCTTAACGGCACCAATCTCGCGACGGCTGATGACGAGGAAGATCATATCTCTGTCATTGCCAGTATACATACCCGACGACTTGATATATGTACCGCCTCGCTCCATATCGACCAGGATATATTGCTTCAACTCCTCTTTCTTCTCGGAGATGATGAATAGCAGTTTGTCGTAACTTGCACCTTCGAGCACATAGTCGATTGCACGAGCGCAGACAAAGATGGAAATCAGCGAGTAGAGGGGCAATTTCCAGTCGCCGAGCACAATCATACCTATAATAACTATGGTCGACTCCACAAGGAACATTGCCGAGGAGAACTTTGTCTTGGCGAACTTAACAATAAGCATCGAGATAATATCCGTACCGCCACTCGTAGCACCCGCACGAAGGATAAGACCACAGCCCACACCAATCAGCAGACCACCACACAAGGCTGCAAAGAAGACATTGTCCGAGAAGTTGAACTGGGTACTGATGATACTGATACCGTCTGCGGGGTCCTCTCCGAGAAAAGAGGTCATCGCGTTCATAAACACGGGGGTAATGAGCGCCGCATAGATGGTCTTAGCACCAAACTGTCGTCCAAAGACAAGGATTGCCGTGATGGTCAGTGGCACATCGAACAACAGACCAAAAGTACCTGTCTGGATGGAGGGGATAAGGTGGTGGAGCACACGGCCCAGACCATAGACACCTCCAGGGATGATTTTGTAGGGGTTGGTAAAGAGCACAAAACCCATAGCGAGGATAAAGGCACCCATTGTGACAAGGGTCCACGAGAACCAACCGCTATTGGCCTTCAAGTTTTTAAGATTTAGTGTTCCCATTTTACTTTTGTTTTCTTGTTATTTCAATAATCAGTTACGGAGCATTTTGGGGGTTATCTCCATTTTCGCGGTGCAAAAGTAATAAAAATGTTATATTTTACTACACTTGCTGCGAAAAATGTTTTATTAACAACAAAACAAATCGGTGTTTTGGGGCGAAATTTCGCCACAAATCTTGTGGTAAATGAAGAAAATGGTTTGAAAGTACCATTTAGTGGTCACTCGGGCGGATGACTCACCACATTGAATAAAATATATTAGGTATATCATCAAATTTTTCTTAACTTTACCCTGCTTTTATGTTTTTGACTAAACCGAATTTCAGATATGGAACAGACATACCTTATTAATATATTATTAGTAATTGGTGCCTACCTTTTGGGCTCAATCTCCAATGCAGTGTGGATCGGCAAGACCTTCTACGGCATCGACCCCCGCACACAGGGTAGCAAGAATGCAGGAGCGACCAACGCCGTGCGAGTGCTGGGTGCAAAGGCAGGCGGCGCGGTCTTTCTGCTCGATGCGCTCAAAGGTGTTGCGGCAGTTATGCTCGCCCACCTGAGCAGCTACACCCCTGCGACTCCCGCTTACTACAATTTGCAGATGGTGTTGGCACTGACAGCCGTGCTTGGTCATATGTGGCCCATCTTCGCAGGCTTCAAGGGCGGCAAGGGTGTTGCCACTTTCGCAGGATCGCTCTGCGCAATCACCCCGCTCCCCATCGCGATACTCCTGGTGGTGTTCACCGTTGTCTTTATCACCACCCGCTATGTATCCGTTGGTTCGCTCACGGTAGCGGTATTGCTCCCCATCGTCACTCGCTTTGTGTGTGGCGTGGAGTATCTCCCCATCACTCTCTTCTACTGCCTGGTGACACTGATTATCGTCTTCACCCACCGAAAGAATATCGGCAGACTGATTGCAGGAACTGAGAACAGATTTACCTTTAAGAAGAAATAACACACAAAACACAGCATAGAACAGATATGTTACAAGAGAATTTAATTAAAATGTACGAGGAGGTATTCAAGAAATACCACTCCTCGCCCGCTTTGACCGATTATTTCTCCAAGACAACCCTCACCTACCTCGAATTTGCTGAGCAGGCAGCTCGTCTGCACATCCTCTTCGAGAAGGCAGGCATCAAGGAGGGCGATAAGATTGCTCTTATCGGTCGCAACAACATTAGTTGGTGTATCGCCTACATCGCTACTATCACCTACGGTGCAGTTATTGTCCCCATCTTGCAGGACTTCAACCCTGCCGATGTGGAGAACATCGTTAAGCACTCCGAGAGCCGTCTGCTCTTCACCGATCAGCCCCACTGGCAGGCCGTTGACACCGACCGTATGCCCAACTTGGAGGCTGCTTTCGACCTGGCAGGCTACAAGGTAGTCTACGAGAAGGAGGTTGAGGAGGACACCCCCTCGACAGTGGCTACCGAGGCTCGTGAGGCTATCGACGCCACATTTGCTGAGCGTTACCCCAACGGTTTCTCGGCTGAGGATATCCGTTTCCACGAGGTGCCCAACGAGAACCTCATCCTGCTCAACTACACCTCGGGCACAACAGGTGCTTCGAAGGGTGTTATGCTCTCGGTAAACAACCTGACAGGCAACGCAGTGTTTGGTGTTAATATGATTGAGCCCGCCACCGGCGAGCATATCATCGACCACAACACCCGCGTACTCTCCTTCCTGCCCCTGGCACATGCCTACGGTTGCGCTTTCGACTTCCTCGTGCAGCTCGCAGCAGGTAGCCACATCACCCTACTCGGTAAGATGCCCTCACCCAAGATTTTGGTCTCGGCAATGCAGGAGGTGAAGCCTACCTTTGTATGTAGCGTACCTCTGGTGCTCGAGAAGGTATATCGTAAGATGATTATCCCTATCCTGGAGAAGGGCCCGATGAGTATCGCAATGAAGATTCCATTGGTAAATACAGCCCTCTACCAGATTATCCGCAACAAACTTATGGCATCGTTTGGTGGCGAGGTAAAGATTTTCATCGTAGGTGGTGCACCTATGAACCAGGAGACCGAGTCCTTCCTGCGTAAGATTGGCTTCCCCCTCACCGTGGGCTATGGTATGACCGAGTGCGCACCTCTGATTAGTTTTGCACCCACCAGCCAGTTTGCAGGCGGCTCGTGCGGTCGTGAGTTACCGGGTCTGATGACAGTGCGTATCGACTCGAAAGATCCGCAGAACATCCCCGGCGAGATTCTTACTAAGGGCGAGAATGTGATGATGGGCTACTACAAGAACGAGGAGGCAACTGCCGCTGCACTTGATAAGGATGGATGGCTCCACACGGGCGATATGGGCGTTATTGACGCAGACGGCAATATCTTTATCCGCGGTCGCTGCAAGACTATGATCCTGACCGCCAACGGTCAGAACATCTACCCTGAGGAGATTGAGGATAAACTCAACAACCTGCCTCTGGTGCTTGAGAGCCTTGTGATTGAGGACAAGGGCGTGCTTAGTGCGCTGATTGTACCCGATTGGGATACCGCAAACCGCGAGGGCATCGACCGCGCCACTCTGGAGCAGACTATGGACGAGAACCTCCGCACCCTCAACAGTATGGTAGCAACCTACGAGAAGGTGGCACGCTACAAACTGATGGACGAGGAGTTCCAGAAAACCCCGAAACGCAGTATCAAGAGATACTTGTATACCAATAATTTCTAAACCGTTAAGGTTTATTTGACAACAAGCGAGAGTACTGTTTACTACTCTCGCTTGTTTGTTTTAGGGGGAGAGAGGAAAGAGGGAAAGTGAAAGATAGGAGTGATGAGAACGTTGCGATTAAGCGAGAGCAGAGGCTGCTTGCAGACTATGCCGAGCGGGAGCAACGAAAAGACTGCGAAGCAGGATTAATTATGAGAATTATGGGAACGTTGCGATTACTCCTACCCGCCCTGCCAAAAAAACCTGAGAGTGGTTCGATACCACTCTCAGCTTTTATCTATTTTGAATTTTGAATCTTGAATTTTGAATTAAAAAAGTCATATAATCGAGCTATTTTTAGGCGAGGGTGTTTGGGGAGCCGCGCAGCATACTTTTCGTATGTAAGCGGTTACCCAAGCACCCTCAACACCAAAATAGCCGATTAGATGGCTTTTTTACTCTTCGCCGCTATCAAGTTTCACTGCCACGAAGAATAATACAGTGAAGGCCAAGAGTGATGAGCCGCCATAACTAAATAGCGGCAAGGGGATGCCTATCACGGGTAACAGACCGATTGTCATTCCGACATTAATCGCCACGTGAAAGAGGAAGATACCCGCAACCGAGTAGCAATAGATACGCTTAAAGGGTTCGCCTTGTCGTTCGCCCATACGCATCAGGCGCAGGATGAGCACCGCAAAGAGTGCCAGCACAATGGTAGTGCCCACAAAGCCCCACTCCTCGCCCACGGTGCAGAAGATAAAGTCGGTACTCTGCTCCGGCACGAAGTCGTATTTGGTCTGTGTGCCCTCCAGGAATCCCTTGCCCGAGAAGCCGCCCGAGCCGATAGCGATCTTCGATTGGTTGACATTATAGCCCCAATTCTGTGTATCTTGTTCGATGCCGAGCAGGTCGAGGATTCGCTTCTGCTGGTGTATGGCGAGCATATCGTTAAAGACATAGTCAACAGCCGAAGAGAAGAATATCGCCCCGACCAAGAGCATCATAAATGCATATATGGAGTACAATCGCTCACGGAAGGCATAGATTGCCACAGGCAGGAGCGAGGGGATAATGGTCCAGAGGAGTGCCGAGTAGTAGGTGAGCTCCTTCATCAGCAGATAGTTCATCCCGAAGTATAGCGCACCTGAGATGAGTAATACAGCTGCCAGATAGATGACGCTCTCTCTCGGGTTGCGGTTGGCGATTGCCTGCCACACCACGCATACGAGCAGGAGCAGGAGCACCAGCACGCTCGAAGTGAGGAAGAAAGAGAGGATAAAGACTCCGACCACCACGCAGAGGATATAGTAAACCCACTCATTGAGTCCCTCGCGGTAGAACATCACCAGGAAGGAGCAATAGACAATTGCCGAGCCCATATCGGGCTGCAACATAATCACGCCCATAGGCAGAGCCATCAGTAATCCCACGCCCAGCAGCGAACTCGGATTGCGCAACGAGAAGCTATACTCGCTCATATATCGCGCAAGTGCCAGCGACACACCAAACTTCATAAACTCAGCGGGTTGCAGCGAAACGGGACCAAGCACCAGCCAGGCCTTTGCGCCATTCACCTCCTTACCTATCACAAGCGTCGATAGCAGGAGGAGGAAGAGCACCACATATATCGGGTAGGTCCATTGGTGGATATAGATTTTGTCTATGAGCAGTATCACGCCCGCCACCAGAAGCGACACGCAGATCCAGATCAGCTGCATGCCATATTGGCTGCCCCACGCAAAGCCTGCTGTTGCAGTCTCATCATAGACAGCGGCATAGATATTCGCCCACCCGATAACCATCAGAGCGATGAATACCAATACCGAGAGCCAATCGGCACGGTTATTTTTTGTACTACCTGCTCCTATCATAGTTGGGGTAACTGATTCGGGTATTCTTTATCTGATCGACAAGCCAGGTGCGTTCGATCGAGCCTGTCAGATACTTCTCTATGATCAGACCGGCGATGGGGGCTGCAACGGTACTACCGAAACCTCCGTTCTCGACATATACCGAGATAGCGATCTTGGGATTGTTGCGAGGAGCAAAGCTAAGGAATGTGGAGTGGTCCTTGCCGTGGGGGTTCTGTGCAGTACCTGTCTTACCACACACCTCCAAGCCCGGCACATCTGCCACACGACCCGTACCACCCTCAGTGTGTACTGCGTCGTACATACCCTGCACAATGGGGTCGAAGTGTTTCGAGTCAACCATCGTGTAGTGCTTCTCGTAGTATTTCATATCGAGGGAGTCCTGACCCTCTATCTTCTTGATAACATGAGGAATATAATAGTAACCTCTATTTGCCACAATAGCCGCAAGATTGGCCATCTGCAACGGCGAGCAACCCAGCTCACCCTGACCGATAGCCAGCGAGATGACCGTCAGAGAGTTCCAGCTACCGCGATAGGTCTTGTCGTAGTACTCTCTGTCGGGCACATAGCCACCATACTCCGAGAGGAAGTCGGAGCCGAGCTTACGACCAAAGCCGAAACTACGCACATACTCCTCCCACTTGTCGAAGCCATTTTTCACACTACCATATTTGGGGTTGTCAAGGATGTTGCGCAATACATAGCAGAAGTAGGCATTACACGAGGTGGCCACCGCAGGCTCCAAGGCAAGCGGCGAGTAGTGGTCGTGGCACTTCACACCGCGACCAATCGTGTAACCACCATGGCAGGGATACTTTTGCGACGGCACCAGCACACCCTCCTGCAGACCAATCAGACCATTTACCAACTTAAAGGTCGAGCCGGGCGGATAGCGCGTCATCACCGCACGGTTGTAGAGCGGGCGACGAGGATTGTTGAGCAGATCCATATAGTTGTTGCCTCGCTCGCGACCCACAAGTTGGTCGGGGTCGTAGCCAGGGCTGCTCACCATCATCAGAATCTCGCCTGTCGAAGGCTCGATAGCCACAATACTGCCCACCTTACCCTCCATCAGCTCCTCGCCAAAGGCCTGCAACTCAGCATCAATCGAACTTGTCAGCGCAACGCCTGGCACCAGCGGGGTGTCGTACTGCCCCTGCTTGTAGGACTCCTTCACCGTGCCGTGCACATCGACCACCTGCACCTTGGTACCCTTCACGCCACGCAACACCTCCTCGTAGGCACTCTCAATGCCCGAGAAGCCCTTGTAGTCGCCACTGCGGTAGTAGGGGTCACGCTCGATATCCGCGTCGTCCACCTCGCCGATATAGCCAAGGAGCGAGCCTGCAATTTTTCGCGGATAGGAGCGTTGGGTACGATATACGGTGTGGAAACCCTTGTAATTGCCCTCGTCAAACAGAAGTTTCGACTCAATAGGCATCTGCTTGACAATCACTGAGGCACGCCTGCGCGAATAGTTATTGGCACGCTTGAGCTCCCTCTCCAATCGCTCTTTGCTGATACCTGCAATGCGGCAGAGAGTGACGGTGTCGAAACCATCGCGCGACATCTCTCGCGGAGTCACCATCAGGTCGTAGGAGGCCACACTCTGAGCCAAAAACTCACCATTGCGATCGTAAATCTCACCGCGTGGCGGGTGCTGCACCTCATAGCGGAGGGCGTTATTGTCGGCCGCCTCCTTGTAGCTGTTGTCGATTATCTGGATATGGAACAGACGGAAGATGATAACCAGAAATATGGCTACCACCACCAATCTAAGGGTAAATACTCGCTTTTGCTTCTCCATCACTCTGCTCTCCTCTACTTTTTGTTAAACGACGGGAAGAGTTTGGCTGCTGCCCAGATAAAGGGGGCAGTAAAGATGGTCGAGACCACAATGCGTGACAGGGTGATGTGGAAATTATCGAAAGTCAGGGCCTCGAAGAGGAAGAATACTACATTATGCGCCAGCAGTGCGCTGAGTGTATATATCCAAAATCTGCCTCCGCCCAAGACACGAGCCGAAGGGATAAAGCTCTCACGCAGCGCATCCTTGCCGAGCGAGAGAATTACCACACCCCTGCGCACAAATGCGAGCCAGAGGGCAGAGATTGTGTAGAGTCCATCCATCCCCGAGAGCAGATCCATAGCCAGACCGAGCAATAGTCCCAGGCCAAGCATCGAGATCGCATTACGGTCGAAGGGTTGGAGGATCAGGAAGGAGAGATAGAGCATCGGCACTCCAAACGGGATAATAAACAATGAGTCGAGCAGCAGCACCTGCAAAAGCACCGCCACTACAAACAACGCCGAATATGCTATACCTCTATACACAATCTAACACTCTATAAGTCAAATTAATAACCACTCGACAAGTTCTCCAACTCCTCCGAGTCCTGATACTGCACCAGAAGCACATCGCGCAGGGTAGCCAGATCAACTGCTGTGCGCAGAGTGATATCTATTGTCGTTTGGTCGTCGGCCTCCTCCCAGCTCTCCACATATCCGATGGTCACATCGGGAGGGAATCGGAACGAGACTGTCGAAACCACCGTATCGCCCACCTGCGGTGCGGCATAACGGGGTATATCGGTCAGGTTAATTTTGCGGTGGTCGCCACCTGACCATCCCACCGAGCCGAAGAACTCCTTACCCTGAATACGACCACCCATCGTGAAGTCGATACTTGCCACCGACATACATACCGAGAACTTCTCGGAGCAGGTCACCACATAGCCTGCCGCCTCGCCCTGCATACTCAGCACCGCCATATTTGCCTGCACGCCATCGCGCAGACCCTTGTCGATGATGAAGTAGTTGCGCTGACGAATAACGGAGTTCTGCAACACCTTGGCACTCGAAAAGTAGTAGGGAACAATCTCACCCTCTGCCGAGTAGCTGCTCACCAGCGTCGAGTCGGCCACAAGGTCGGCAAGTTGGTTGCGCAGGCTCTCCACCTCATCTCTCAGTGCCTCATTTTCGCTCGACAAACGGAAATAGTCGCCCACCGAGCCAAACACACCACTCACAGCACCTACCGCACTATTGGTTGCCGAGAGTATTCGTGCCTTGTTGTAGGCGGTCGAATTGGCATAGTGCAAAATAGCCAATACCTCTGCTAAGACGAATAGCAGAGGCACGGCAATCTGTTTGAGTAATGTGATAAGTTTATACATCCTTTGACAATACGCCCCTCACATTGGGCAA